>NZ_JAWQLY010000004.1:0-355703 GCF_033446685.1 Halomonas sp. HP20-15
CGTCAGCTGTACATCGAGCGGGTGCTGCAGGCCGACGAGGGCTGCGACTTCGACTTCCTGGTCGGCTGTCGCGGCGCTGAGGTGCCCCGGCACTCGCATTGAAGCGCTAGCGCCGGGTTAGCCAGGCAATAAAAAGCGCCGCCGGTCAAAGCCGGCGGCGCTTTTTTGTCTGAATGGCTTTGGCTGGATTCGGCCGCGCAGAGTATTCGAGCCGCCTTGCGTAGCGACTCAGGACAGGGGCAGGGCGCTCGGCCGATCGGCTTGGACCAGCCTATGGTCGGCTGCCTTCAGGGCCAACTGGATAGCGCCCATGCAGGTCATGTCGTGATCCCAGCCATAAATGGCGAGGCGCGTCTGGCCGATCAGCTCCTCGACCAGGGCATCATTCAGTGCCTGGTCGAGACTGGGCTTGAGCTGCTCGTAGGCGCGCACGCCCGAACCGGTGATCAGTACCTGGTCGGGATTGAACAGGGCCAGCACGTTGGCGATGCCGGTACCCAGCACATGACCCGCCTTGTCGAATATCTGCCTGGCGACCGGGTTGCCGTTCTCGGCGAGCCGGACCAGCGCTTGCATCTGTTCTTCCGAGGGATGGGCGCTATCGCCGGTGGGCAGCGGCAGCAATGTGTGAGCGTCCCGATAGAGGGCGTAGTCACTGATATAGGCCTCGATACAGCCGCGCTTGCCGCAGGCACAGAGCGCACCGTTGGACTCGTACTTGGTATGCCCGAATTCCGCCGACGAGCCGTGCGCGCCGAGATAGGGCTTGCCATCGATCATGATCGCCATGCCCACCCCATAGCCGAGCATGATCACTGCCAGGTTGGGAATGTCCATGTAGTCGGGATGGCGGGTAATCGCCGCGGAGATGCAGTTGGCGTCGTTATCGAGTTGAACCGGACAGGCGAAACGGGCGCGAAGTGGCGAGACGATATCGACATTGCGCAGGGCGAAGGCCGGCGACCAGACGATGCTGCCGCGTACCGGGGAGACGATCCCCTGTACAGCCAGACAGATGCTGGCGACCGGGCCGCAGGTGGCCGCCAGGCGCCGGCTCAGGCCGTCGATGTGCTGGATCAACAGCTCGATCAGCGCCTCGGCCGTCAAGGCCAGCGTATCGACCGTCTGGGTGTCGCTGTAGTGCAGCTCGCCGCAGAAGTTGCCTATCGTGAAGCGCACTTCATTGATCGACAGCTTGACGGTGATTACGCAGGCCGCATCGGGATCGAGGGCTATCAGCGTCTTGGGGCGGCCGCGATGACCGAGGTGCTGAGTGGATAATGGACGCTCGACGATGACACCCCGCTCGAGCAGTTCGCCACTGATAGAGGTCACCGTCGCCGAACTCAACTGGTTGACGGCAGCCAGGTCGACGCGCGCCATGGCGCCATGGGCGCGCAATGAACGGATCAGAGCCAGGGTGTTGTCGGTGCGTATCGAGTCGGTGACCGGGGCGACCATGAAGTGACCTCTAATTAATTCATGATGCTAATTATATAGCGTTCGATGCGCCAAGGGAAAATGCCATTTCTTAAGATTTAAGTTCGATAGATGGCTTATCAAGGTCTCCTTGTTGCTCGCCACAGCTTAAAAGCGCACTTTTTCGCCTTTAGTCGCAACGACTAAAGGGCCATGCTGGATTATTTAATTCATGTGATAAATTAAATACCGCATGCAGCTAGTCAATGGCTTGTGCGGTTGCTGCAGAGGCGCTAAGCACGAATCACCATGTCGCGCCGAAGACCGCAAAGCGAAGAAAAACAGGAGTCGGCATGACCCACCCTTCAGCGCGATACCCCAGCCTCGACCAGCGCGTGGTCTTCGTTACTGGTGGCGGTAGCGGTATCGGCGCCGCCCTGACACGCGCCTTTCATCGCCAAGGCGCCCGGGTGGTGTTCGTCGATATCGCCAGGGAGGCGAGCGAAGCGCTGGTCGCGGAACTCGAGCAGGAAACCGGCCGTACCCCATGTTTCGAGTTCTGCGACATCCGGGATGTCGAGGCTCTGCAAGCCACCATCGTCCGGGTCGGCGAGACGCTTGGCCCCATTCGCGTGCTGATCAACAATGCCGCCAACGATGACCGCCACGATTGGCGCGATGTCGATGTGGCCTACTGGGACGAACGGATGTCGCTCAACCTGCGTCCGATGTTCTTCACCATCCAGGCCGTGGCCGAACAGATGCGCGAGGCGGGCGGCGGTTCGATCATCAACTTCGGCTCGATCAGCGTGCGTCTGGCGCTCGGTGATATGGCCGCCTATGTCAGCGCCAAGGCCGCAGTGCACGGGCTGACGCGCAGCTTGGCCCGCGACCTGGGTCCTCATGGAATTCGCGTCAACACCCTGGTGCCCGGCAGCATCATGACCGAGCGCCAGCTCGAGAAGTGGATCGGCCCCGAGGACGAGGCCAGTATCCAGGCCCGTCAATGCCTGAAAGTGCGCCTGGAAGCCGAGCACATCGCGCCCACCGCGTTGTTTCTCGCCGCCGACGATAGCGCCCAGATCAGCGCCCAGGAGATCCCGGTCGACGGAGGCTGGGGATGAGTGCGCCCACCGTCGCCGTCGCGCTCGACATGAGCCTGGGCGAGAGCCCCGTGTGGGACGCGGCGAACGAGTGTCTCCACTGGCTGGATATCAATCATGGGCTGGTTTACAGCTGGCGGCCCGGGAGCGGCGTCGCTCCGTATAGTGTCGCGCTGGGCGAGCCGCTGGGCTGCTTGGCGTTGGGCGATACGGGGCTGGTCGTCGCCGCACGCTCGGGGATCTATCGGCTGGACCCTGCCAGCGGTGAAAAAGCGTTGATCGTCGCCAACCCCGAATGGCTCGACGAGTCCGGTAACCGCTTCAACGACGGCCGCTGCGATCCGCTCGGGCGGTTCTGGGTGGGCACGATCGACGCCGCCGAGGAAGCACCGAGTGCCAACCTGTATCGCCTGGACGGCGAATGTCTCACACCGGTGAGAGGCGCGCTGGCCATCTCCAACGGCCTGGCATTCAGCCCGGATGGTCGCTTCGCCTACCACACCGATTCGCCAACCCGCCAGGTATGGCGTTACGCCTTCGATGCCGAACGCGGCACGCTCGAGGCGGGTGAGCCATGGATCGACCTGGCGCATCACGGCCTGCCCGGAGTGCCGGACGGCGCCGCGGTGGACAGCCAGGGCGACTACTGGTGCGCACTCTACGGAGGCGGTCAGGTCGCCAGGTTCGACAGCCGCGGCGTTTTCCTTGAAAGCCACGCACTGCCGTGCCCGCACCCCACCATGGTGGCTTTCGGAGGAACCGACCGGAAGACGCTTTACATCACCACCGCCACTCAGCACCTGAGTGACGACGAAAAACACCACCAATGGCCGTCGGCGGGCAGCTTGTTCGCCATGCCCGCGCCCAACCCGGGGCTGGTCGAACCGCGCGTCACGCGCTGAGCGACCGCCCATGCCACGCCCCAACAACAAGACGGGAGTAGCCATGTTAAGCCATCCCAGAAAGACCCTGATGATCGTCTCCGTCGCTACACTGCTCGGCTCCGCGCAGTCGGCGATGGCGGATACCACCATCCGCGTGATGCGTGTGGAAATCAGCCAGGTCGAGAAGGACTACTACGCCGAGATCGCTCGTGAATTCGAGAAAAGCCATCCCGGCGTGACCATCGAACTCGACTACCTCTCCAACGAGGCCTACAAGTCGAAACTGCCCACCTTGCTGCAGTCCGACCAACGCCCGGACATCTTCTACAGCTGGGGTGGCGAGGCCTTGAAGGAGAAGGTCGAGGCCGGCTTCGTCAAGGACCTGACCGCGGCCATGCAGGACGGCTGGCAGGCGCGTTTCCCGGACTCGGCGATCGATGCCTTCACCATCGACGGCAAGATCTACGGCGCACCGCTGTACGTGACCGAGGTGGGCTTGTGGACCAACACCGCGCTGACCGAGAAGGCCGGCGTGGATGTCGACGCCATCGACACCTGGCAGGATTTCCTCGACGCCGTCACCACGCTCAAGAAGGCCGGCGTCACGCCGATCGTGGTGGGGGCCAAGGATGGCTGGCCGATGCACTTCTACTGGGGCAGCCTGGCCACGCGGCTGGCCGGCCAGCAGGGCTTCAAGACCGCCAAGGCGGGCGAGGGCGAAGGTTTCGCCGCGCCGCCTTTCGTCCAGGCCGGCGAGAAGCTCAAGCAGCTGGCCGATCTCGAGCCGTTCCAGCCCGGCTTCATGGCCACCACCTATGAACGCGCCAGCGGTATGTTCGGCGATGGCAAGGCGGCCTTCCATCTGATGGGGGATTGGGACTATCTGCCCTCGAAGCAGCGCTCGGTGAGCGGGGAAGGGGTGCCGGACGAGGACCTGCGCTTCATCTCGTTCCCCAGCGTGGAAGGCGGGCAGGGCAACGAGGCGACCTTCGGCGGGCTGAACGGCTGGGCAGTCACGCACGACGCTCCCGAGATGGCGGTGACCTTTCTCAAGAGCCTGTTGAGCCTGGAAAATCAGCGCGAGGCGGCCAAGCGCGGCATCTTCGTGCCGATCGTCAAGGGCGCGGAGAAGGCGCTGGCGACGCCCTACGGCCGCAAGGTGGCCAGGGATATCGAGCAGGCCTCCTATCATCAGATATTTCTCGATCATGACCTGGGCGTTTCGGTCGGCGCGACGGTGAACGACATCAGCACCGACATCGCTCAGGGCGTGACCAGCCCCCAAGAAGCGGCCGAACGTGTCGAGGAAGCCTGGCAGTTCCGTTAAGCGTGCCTTTCGCCGGGGCCGGCCACGGCCCCCCGTCGAGCCTCTCACCGGGTGTCTGAGATGATTACATCGTCGTATTCCCCCTCCGGCTGGCGTCACCGGCTGCGGCGCGGCCGCGCCAGTGGCCGGCTGAGTGCCGTGCTGCTGCTGTTGCCGCCGGCGCTGATCCTGTTTTCACTGTTCGTCATCCTGCCCTTGGCGGATGCCGCCTATTACAGCCTGTTCGACTGGAACGGCTACGCTGCGCCCAGCGACTTCGTGGGAGCGCAGAACTATCAGCGTCTGCTGGGACATTCGATCTTCCATACGGCGCTATGGAATACCGCTCAGCTGGTCATTGTCTCGCTGCTGGTGCAATTGCCGCTGGCGTTGGGCCTGGCACTGCTGATCTATCGCAAGACACCGACCAACGCATTGTTCCGGTTGGTGTTCTTCCTTCCCTATATCCTCGCCGAAGTGGCCGCCGGGCTGATCTGGAGTTTCGTCTTCGATGGCGAGTACGGGGTGACGGCCCAGCTGTTCCATGCCCTGGACATGGAGTCGGTGTACATCCTCGCCGAGCGCCAATGGGCGTTCGCCGCGATCATGACGGTCATCGTGTGGAAGTATTTCGGCTTCCACATGATGATCTATATCGCCGCCCTGCAGGGGGTGCCGAAAGACCTCGTCGAGGCCGCGCGTCTCGAGGGCGCCGGCCCCTGGCAGATCGCCCGCCACGTCCAGGTGCCGATGATCAAGCACGCCATCGTGGTCAGCGTGTTCTTCGCGCTGATCGGTTCGCTGCAGATCTTCGACATCATCATTCCACTGACCAACGGCGGTCCGTCTAACAGTACCCATACCATCGTCACCTACCTGTATACCTTCGGCCTGACCCGGTTGAAGATCGGCTTCGGCAGTGCCGCCGCCATCTTCCTGTTCGTCATCGCCATGCTGATCGCCTTCTTCTACCAGCGCCACACGACGGCCAAGGAGGGCACATGAGCCGGCTGTTCCTGCTGCGCAACAGCTTGCGGGTGATCGTGCTGCTGGTCGTTGCCGGCTTCGTCATCGGCCCGCTGCTGGCGGCGTTCTTCGGCGGCTTCAAGAGCAATGCGCAACTGCGCACCAATCCGCTGGGATTGCCGGCCAGCTGGGACGTCAGCCACTACGTGGGCATCCTCGAAGACCCCAGCTTCTGGCAGTACCTGGGCAACTCGCTGCTGATCTCGTCGGCGACGGTTATTCTGACGCTGATCGTCGGGGCGGCGGCGGCCTACGTGTTCTCGCACATCCGTTTCTTCGGCGCGCGCATGCTGCACTCCTACCTGCTGCTGGGGCTGATGTTCCCGTTTGCGGCGGCGATCCTGCCGCTGTTCATCAAGGTGCGGGATCTGGGGCTGCTGGACACCTACTGGGCGGTGATCCTGCCGCAGACGGCCTTCGGCCTGTCGCTGGCGATCCTGCTGTTCAAGGCGTTCTTCGACCAGTTGCCGCGCGAGCTGTTCGAAGCGGCCTACGTCGACGGCTGCAGCTATCTGCGTTTCTTCTGGTCGTTCACGCTGCCGCTGTCGACGCCGATTCTCGCCACGGTCGGGGTGTTCGTCTTCGTGCAGAGCTGGAACAACTTCCTGTTGCCGCTGGTGGTTTTCAATACCGAGTCCGTCTACACCTGGCCGCTGGGCATGATGCAGTTCCGCGGCGAGTACCTGACCCAATGGAACCTGATCCTGGCGTTCGTTTCGCTGACCATCCTGCCCGCCATCGTGTTCTTCCTGGCGGCGCAGAAATACATCGTCGCCGGGCTCACCGGCGGCTCCGTGAAGGGGTGAGGCATGACCGCCACGTTCACCAATCCCATTCTCCCGGGCTTCAACCCGGACCCCTCGATCTGCCGGGTGGGCGAGGACTACTACATCGCCACCTCGACCTTCGAATGGTACCCCGGGGTACAGATCCATCATTCGACGGATCTGGTCAACTGGCGGCTGGTGCGCCGGCCGCTCGAGCGGCCCGCCCAGCTCGACATGCGCGGCAATCCCGATTCCTGCGGCATCTGGGCGCCTTGCCTGAGTCATGCACAGGGCCGCTTCTGGCTGATCTATACCGACATGAAGCGCTACGAGGGCCACTTCAAGGATGGGCTCAACTACATGGTCAGCGCGCCGAGCATCGAGGGCCCGTGGAGCGATCCGGTGTTTCTCAACGCCAGCGGTTTCGATCCGTCGCTGTTCCATGACGACGACGGACGCCACTGGCTGCTCAACCTGAAGTGGGACTATCGCCAGGCGGCGGGCCCGGACCGCTTCGGCGGCATCGTGCTGCAGGAGTACGATGCCAAGGCGCAGACGCTGACCGGCCCGAGCCATACGATCTTCGCCGGCACCGACATGAAATTGACCGAGGGCCCGCATCTGTACCGGCGCGACGGCTGGTATCACCTGCTGGTCGCCGAGGGCGGCACGGGCTATGGCCATGCGGTGACCATGGCCCGGTCAAGGTCGATCACCGGCCCCTACGAGGTGCACCCGGACAATCCGGTGCTGACCTCGCGGGGCGATGAAACCCTCGCGCTGCAGCGCGCGGGCCACGCCGACCTGGTCGATACGCCGGCGGGCGAGACCTGGCTGGTGCATCTCTGTGGGCGGCCGCTGCCGGGCACCCAGCGTTCGCCGCTGGGCCGCGAAACGGCCCTGCAACGGGTGCGTTGGGACGACGATGGCTGGTTGCGCCTGACGGCTGGTGACAGTGCCCCGGCGGCCGAGTTGGCGGCGCCGGGCGGTGCGGCGCCCCGGCCGCCCGAGCGCGAGGAGAACCACGCTTTCGACAACGCGACCTTGCCGATGGCCTTTCAATGGTTGCGCACGCCGTATCCCGAGCGACTGTTCTCGCTGACCGAGCGGCCCGGGTACTTGCGCCTCTACGGTCGCCAGTCGCCGGGCTCGTGGTTCGAGCAGGCGCTGGTCGCGCGACGCCGCGACGCCTTCCTCTGCGAGGCGGAGACCACGCTCGAATTCGCCCCCGAGGACTATCAGCAGTGCGCCGGGCTGATCGCCTACTACAACCGCTTCAAGTTCCACTATCTGGCGGTCACCCGCGACGATGCCGGCCGGCGCGTGCTGACCATCCTGAGCTGCGCCGATAATTGGCCGAGCGGCGATCTCGACTTCCCCCTGGCCGCTCCGGTGGTACTCGACGAGGCCACGCCGGTGCGCCTGGGCCTGACGATGGACGGCGCCAGCCTCAAGTTTCGCTACGCCGAGGGTGCCGGCGAGTGGCGGTCGATCGGTCCGACGCTGGATGCCGGAATGCTTTCCGACGAGGGGGCGGGGCGCGCCCACGGCTATTTCACCGGCACCTTCCTGGGCATGGCGGCGCACGATATCAGTGGGCGCGGCCTGCCGGCGGACTTCAGCGCGTTTCGCTACACCCGGTCCGAGCCACAGACGACCGGCAATGACTTACCGAGAGGATGACTCCATGGCCGACGTGACCCTGAGTGGAATTCGCAAGCGCTTCAAGGGCGGTGCGGAGGTGATCCCCGACATGAACCTGGCGATCGACGACGGCAGCTTCACCGTGCTGGTGGGGCCATCGGGGTGTGGCAAGTCCACACTCTTGCGCATCATCGCCGGACTCGAGACCGCCAGCGAAGGCACGGTATCGATCAGTGGCCGCGACGTGACCCAGGAGGAACCCGCCGAGCGCAACGTGGCGATGGTCTTCCAGTCCTATGCGCTCTATCCGCACATGAGCGTGGCCCGCAACATCGACTTCGGCATGCGCCTGGCCAAGGTGCCCGTCGAGGCGCGCAAGGCCAAGGTCGCCGAGGCGGCCCGCTTGCTCAACCTCGAGGAGTATCTCGATCGCAAGCCGGCGGCGCTTTCAGGCGGGCAGCGTCAGCGCGTGGCGATCGGCCGGGCCATCGTGCGCAATCCGGGAGTCTTCCTGTTCGACGAGCCGCTCTCCAACCTGGATGCGTCACTGCGCAACCGCATGCGCGTCGAACTGGCCGAACTCCACCAGCGGCTCGGCGCGACGATGATCTACGTTACCCACGACCAGGTCGAGGCGATGACCCTGGCCGATCGGATCGTGGTCATGAACGGCGGACGCATCGAGCAGGCGGGGACCCCGATGGAGCTCTACATGCGCCCCATGACGCGCTTCGTGGCCGGGTTCATCGGCTCGCCGCGCATGAACCTGATCGGGGGCGCGACCGCGCAAGCGCATGGCGCGCATACGCTGGGAGTGAGACCCGAGCATATCGATGTCAGCCGCGAGCAGGGCACTTGGCGCGGTCGCGTGCGGGTGATCGAAAAGCTCGGCGCCGATACCTTCGCCTATGTCGACGGCGAGGATCTGGGCGATCTGATCGTGCGCTTGCCGGGCGACGACCCGACGATAGCCGGCGAGTCGCTGTGGCTGACGCCGCGAGCCGATTCGCTGCATTGCTTCGATAGTGGCGGGATGCGCATCGAGGCGTCGCCGGTGGCGTCGGGCTTTTAAGGCTATCGGTGTATGTTGAACATACGAAAGATATGTTTGACTTACGTTCAGCCAATCCCGGCGCCCAGCAAGGACAAGGAGCTGACATGGCCAACGAGTCACGCCGCATGACGCCCGAGCAGCTGCGCTCGCGCTGGTGGTTCGACAACCCCGAGCATCCGGGGACCACCGCGCTGTGCATCGAACGCTACATGAATTACGGCATCACCCTGGAAGAGCTGACCAGCGGTAAGCCGATCATCGGCATCGCCCAGTCGGGGTCCGATCTCACGCCTTGCAATCGACACCACATCGAACTGGTCAAGCGGGTCAAGGACGGCATCCGCGCCGCCGGCGGCGTCCCGTTCGAGTTTCCCATGCATCCGATTCACGAGAACGTGCGCCGGCCGACGGCGGCGCTGGATCGCAACCTGGCCTACCTGGGCCTGGTCGAGATACTCCACGGCTACCCGCTCGACGGCGTGGTGCTGACCACCGGCTGCGACAAGACCACGCCGGCCTGCCTGATGGCGGCGGTGACGGTCAATATCCCGGCGATCGTGCTGTCCGGCGGGCCGATGCTCAACGGCTGGCGGGGCAGCGAGCGGGTGGGCTCGGGCACCGTGGTCTGGGAGCTGCGCAAGCGGCTGGCAGCCGGCGACCTCGAGTATCCCGAATTCCTTGCCCGGATCACCGATTCGGCGCCCTCGGTGGGCCACTGCAACACCATGGGCACGGCCTCGACCATGAACTCGATGGCCGAGGCGCTGGGCATGAGCCTGCCGGGCTCGGCGATGATTCCCGCGCCCTACAAGGAGCGTTCGATGGTCGCCTATCAGACCGGCGAGCGCATCGTCGGGATGGTCTGGGAGGATCTGCGGCCCAGCGACATCCTCACCCGCGAGGCGTTCGAGAACGCCATCGTGGTGTGCTCGGCGCTGGGCGGGTCCTCCAACGCGCCGGTGCATATCAACGCCATCGCCCGCCACGCCGGGGTCGAGATCGACAACGACGACTGGCAGCGCCTGGGTCATCAGATTCCGCTGCTGGCCAACGTCATGCCGGCGGGCAGCTATCTCTCCGAGGAGTTCTATCGTGCCGGTGGCGTGCCGGCGGTGATCAGCGAGCTGCTCGGCGCCGGAAAGCTACATGGTGACGTGCGCACCGTCAACGGCCAGAGCCTGGCCGTCAATGTCGCCGGTCGCGAAACGAACGACGACGACGTCATTCGTCGCTACGCCAATCCGCTGGTCGAGGCCGCCGGTTTCATCAACTTAAAGGGCAACCTGTTCGACTCGGCGCTGATGAAGACCAGCGTGATCGCCAGCGATTTCCGCCGGCGCTTTTTGAGCCGCGCCGAGGACCCCGACGCCTTCGAGGGCCGCGTGGCGGTGTTCGACGGTTCCGAGGATTACCACGCACGCATTGACGATCCCGACCTGACGATCGACGCGAACACCATTCTGATCATGCGCGGCGCCGGGCCGGTGGGGCATCCCGGCGGCGCCGAGGTGGTCAACATGCAGCCGCCCGAGGCGCTGATCCGCCAGGGCATCGAGTCGCTGCCGTGCATCGGCGATGGGCGTCAGTCGGGCACCTCGGGCTCACCGTCGATCCTCAATGCCTCGCCCGAGGCGGCCGTGGGCGGAGGCCTGGCGCTGCTCGAGACCGGCGATCGCATCCGCGTCGACCTGCGCAGGGGCGAGGCCAATCTGCTGATAGACGATACCGAGTTGGCGCAGCGCCGCGAGCGGCTGGCAGCGCGGGGCGGCTATGCGTATCCGGCGCACCAGACGCCGTGGCAGGAGATCCAGCGCAGCATGGTGGAACCGCTCGATCGCGGCATGACCCTGGAACCGGCGACCAAGTACCGCGACGTGGCACGCCGGTCGCCGCCGCGGGACAATCACTGAACGGATCGCTGTCGAGGAAGGGCGCTCGGCGTGGGCTCAGTCGAGCTCCACGCTGCGTCCCAGCGACGTCTCGGGGGCTTCCAGGCCGAGTGCCTTGGCGGTGCCGGCGAGCACCGCCTGAGCCGCGCGGAACGCTTCGCGCGGCTGGCGGGCGCGGATGTGTTCCATCAGGCGTCGATGGCGTTCCAGGCTTTCGGCGGGATCATCGGTCTCGCTGACGTTGGACATCGACACCAGCAGATAGATGGACGGGCGCAGGATATGCGAGAGCTGCGCCCAGACGATGTTGTGGGTCGCCTTGAAGATCGCTTCGTGAAAGGCCACGTCATAATCGCTGTGCAGCCGACGCTCCTCGCCGCTGTCGGCGTTGTGCAGGTACTGGCCCATGCCTTCGAAGGCCTCCTCGAGCGCCACCAGATCGCGCGCCGTGGCGCGTCTGGCGGCGGTCATCGCCACGTAGGGCTCGACGTCGAGGCGAAAGGTCAGTATCTCCCGCTGGACCTTGGGATTGGGTGCCGCGTAGCGGGTCATCCAGGCGGTGACCTGCGGATCGAGAATGTTCCAGTCGGCGTATTCGCGAACCTTGGAGCCGTGGCCCGAGATACGCTCGATGATCCCCACGTCGACCAGCTGGCGCAGGTCGCTACGCACCGCCGAGCGGTTGATGGCGAACTGATCGCACAGCGCGAGTTCCTTGGGGACGAAGTCGCCGGGCTGGTAATGCCCGGAAAAGATGGATTCGGCAAGGGCCTCGGCGACACTGGGCCGCAGCGGTGACTTGCGTTGCTTTGCCTTCACGTTAGAGTTTTCCAACCAGTGTTTGATTCACGCTGACATATGTTCAACATTTGGGCAATGTCACTTCCGTGTGACGTGTGCACTGGCTAGCGTCCCGCCAGGCGATCGCCCAGGCGTTGCATGAAGGCCACTCCGGCATCGAGCTGGGTCACTTCGAGGTATTCATCGGGTTGATGCGCCTGGGCGATGCTGCCCGGGCCGCAGATCACGGTGGGCAGGCCGGCACGCTGGAACTGGCCGGCCTCGGTGGCGTAGGCCACTGCCTCGCTGGTGCGTTCGCCGAGTAACTCCCGGCACAGCGTGAGTGCCGCGGCGTTGTCGCGGTCGGCCAGCGCCGGCACGGTGTCGGTGAGATTCTCGGTGCGGATGCTCACCTGGGGCGCACGCTCGCGCAGCTCGGCCTCGAGGCGGCGGGCATAATCGTCGAAACGGGCGAATACCGTGTCGAAACCGTCCTCGGGCAAATGGCGGATCTCCCAGTCGAACTGGCACTCCCGGGCGGTGATGTTGATTGCCGTGCCGCCCTGGATCTTGCCCACGTGCAGGCTGGAATGGGCGACGTTGAAGGCCTCGTCGACGCGTCCCTCGGCGCTGAGCTCGGCCATGATGTCCTCGATCCTGGCGACCAGGCGGGCGGCGACGTGGATCGCCGAAATGCCCTGGTTGACCTGGCTGGAGTGCGCTTCGCGACCGCTTACCGTGGTGCGCAGATTGGTGATGCCCTTCTGCGCGACCACCGGCGCCATCAGCGTCGGCTCGCCGACGATCACCGCGGCGGGGCGGGGCTCGTCGGCCATCAGGGTCTCGATCAGGCGCGGTGCGCCGATGCAGCCGACCTCCTCGTCATAGGACAGCGCCAGATAGATCGGCCGGGTCAGCTCCTGCTCGACCCAGCGCGGTACCTGGGCCAGCGCGCAGGCGATGAAGCCCTTCATGTCGCAACTGCCGCGGCCGTAGAGCCGGCCGTCGTCACGCTCGGTCAGCGAGAATGGATCGCTGGTCCAGGGCTGGCCGTCCACCGGTACCACGTCGGTGTGACCCGACAGCACCACGCCGCCTTCGACCTGGGGGCCGATGCGGGCCAGCAGATTGGCCTTGGTGCCGTCGTCGTTCTCGATGCGCTGATAGGGCAGACCGAACTCGTCGAGGTAGCCTTCAATGAAGCGGATCAGTTCCAGGTTGGAATCGCGTGACACGCTGGGATGGCCGACGAGGGTTTCGAGAAGTTGCTGGGCGGATCTCATGAAGGCTCCGATGGGGCTCCGGGACTGTTGCGTCCAGCCTAACATGCGTGCCAGCCGAGCCGGCAGCGTTTTGACCGGGCGCCCGGTGTGACCCATCTTGAATGCGGGCCTTCATTCACCCTGCTCAATTCATCTCTCAGCTTATCCCTAAACAAGGAGCCGTCATGAGCCGCATTCTGGTGATCTACTACTCGAGTTACGGACATATCGAGACCATGGCCAACGCCGTCGCCGAAGGTGCCCGCAGCGTCACCGGCAGCGAGGTCGACATCCGCCGCGTCGCCGAACTGGTGCCTGACGAGGTCGCCGAGAAATCGGGCTACAAGCGCGATCAGCCGGCGCCGGTGCTCGACGATCCCAATGCACTGGTCGACTACGACGCGATCATCATCGGCACTCCCACCCGCTACGGCAACATGACCTCGCAGATGCGCAACTTCTGGGACAAGACCGGTGGCGTCTGGGCCCAGGGCAAGCTGGTCGGCAAGGTCGGCAGCGCCTTCACTTCCACGGCCAGCCAGCACGGCGGCCAGGAAACCACCCTGACCTCGATCCATACCATGCTGTTCCACCTGGGGATGGTGGTGGTGGGTGTGCCGTACTCCTGCTCGGCGCTCACCAAGCTCGACGAGGTATCCGGTGGCACCCCCTACGGGGCGACGACCCTGGCCGGCGGCGACGGCAGCCGCCAACCCAGCGAAAACGAGCTGACCATCGCCCGCTTCCAGGGCGAGCACGTGGCCAAGCTCACCGCCAAGCTTGCCGGCTAAGAGCGGATGGTTCTAGGGCAACCCGGTCAGCCCAGCCACTCGTTTCCCGCACGATCCGGCTGGCGTCCTGACCGGTCGGTTCCAGCGCGCTCGAATCGGACGCGCCCATGCGCCCTCGATATTCGCAGTGCCTAATCAGGATGCGTGCCGGCGCAGATTTCTGGGTGAATCCCCCGTCCATCGCTTGAATGCCTTGCGAAAATTCGAAACATCGCTGAACCCAACTAGCGAACAGATATCGTCTATGCGCAGATGGGTGGATCGCAGGTGCTCTATCGACAGGGTCCTGCGTGCATCATCGAGTATTTCCGAGAAGGACAGCCCTTCTTCGGCAAGGCGCCTTCTGAGTGTGCGGGACGTCATGTGGAACTTGTTTGCCACATCCTCCATGTTCATGAACCTGCCCGGCGCTCGAATCAAAAGCTGGTAGACCTCCTCTCCAAGCCCCGTCGAGGTGACTGCCTTGCAGACCAGATCGTCACAAGTATCCCGCAAAAGATTCGCTGAAAGATCGTGCGAAAGAACGGGCTTATAACCGAGTATCTGATTGCTGTAATGCAGTTCACAGATCGGTTGATCGAAGTAACATGGACAACCAAGATGCTCACTATAAATGGACGCATGATCAGGCGCGGGATAAGAGAAACATGCTTGAACCGGGAAAGCCTTCCTGCCGGCCACATCCTGGAGATGGGTGACATGCTGCATGAACTGTTGTTCTATCAGGAAGCGACGAAGCTCAGGCGACGATGCGAAGGTGAACTCATCGGGAAAAAGCCATACCGCCGTGTCCGATCTCTCCTCCCACCTTATCTTCAAGGTTGGAGCGGCCAGCAAATGATACTTCACACCTAAGACGAAATAATCTCTAAGCGATGGGCACGACATGAGAGCGTACCCGTACATGCCATACGCAAAAAGGTGGAGCTTCGATCCCACCAAAAATGAAGTCCTCGGATCAGCGGATAGCTGAAGGGCGTTTACACAAACTCGTGCGTACTGCCTCACCGAGATTCTTACGTAAGCATTGTGTACTTGATCGGGTTTTATGCCGGTACCCTGCAAGCTATTTGCCGGGCTAATACCTTGCGCTTCAAGTATTTCTACCAGTGCAGCGATCTTGAACGGTGCATAAATCTTATCGCCAGGAAGCGGAAGTCTGTAAGACATATTATTTCATCCGTGTCCGTTACCCACCCTGAATTTGTCCGCCAGGAACCTTGGCTGCTCTGTGGGGGCTGTATAGATTGACTGATACCATCTTTTGGAGGGTGCCGCCAGCCTCTAGCGGGCAGAGATGCTTTGCCATCGGTGTGGTTAAGGCTGACTTATCACATAGTCGTATAAGCGGTGGTTCATTCCCTCCGAAGGCCGGCTAATAAAGCTAATAAGAAAGTGCATAAGGAGAAAACAATGCTAATTGCACTGCTTTTCTGGAGCGCCAGCATCGTCGTCAGCTTCGTGGTCTCAATCAGCTTGTGCAGGAAGATAGAGGCATCAGGCGTTCCCCGCTGGGGTGCCACCGGCAAGCTGTTCCGCTATGAGAACAGGGAGCGGACATGAGTATCTACTACTACGTCGTCTTCGGGGGCTACCTGCTGTTTCTCGCCTGGACCTGCATGAAGAGCATGCGGCAGGTCGAATCGCTATCCGACTTCACCAGCGGCGGGCATCGCATGGGCCTACTGCTGGGGATCGGCACGACGGTGGCGACGTGGGTCAGCGTGGCCTCGGTCATGGGGGTACCGGGCTACCTGTACCGTACCGGTATAGCGGCCATCATTGGCTGGGTGGCCGGGTGGTTCCTGGCGACGGCCATCATGCCGCTGCTGGCTTACAAGATCCGCCGTCCCGAGTTGCCCGCACGCACCTTCCCCGAATTCATTCGCATGCGGTTCGAGCCATTCCAGAAGGTCAGCAGTCTGCAGATCCTCGTCGCGGTGCTGATGTTCGTCGGCTACTTCATCTTCTGTCATCTGCAGGTAGTGGGCTTCGGCATCGTGTTCAATACGATCACCGGCGTTCCCTACGAATATGCCATCTTCGCCTTCCTGGTTCTGCTGATGCTGACCTCGCTGGGCGGGTTCTGGTCGGTAGCGGCGACCGATACGCTGAACGCATCGCTGATCCTGATCGGGCTGGCTTTCGGTACGGGGGCGATTCTCTATGCCACGGGAGGCGTCGGTGCCATCCTCGAGAGCGTGGCCCAGACGACGGCGCCCATCAACGTCGGCGGCGAACCCATGGAACCCGGCATCCTGCTGTCGCCTGCGGGCACCTTCGGTTGGTCGGTGTTGCTGGGTATCTTCATGTCCAATGCCATAGGCGCGTCGGTCGCACCGCACTGGATCGCTCGCTTCATGGCGCCGCGCAACAGCAAGGCCGCCGTCCTGCAAATGATGTGGGCCATCGTGGCACTGATTCCAATTTTCATCTGCCTGATCCTGATCGGCCTGGGTGCCAAGGCGCTGTTGCCCAGCTTGCCCGAGGGCAAGACAACCGATTACATCATGCCGTTGATCGTGCAGGGGCACGCACCGGCTTTTGTCGGGGCTATGACACTGATCGCCTTGCTGGCGGCGGCCGTCTCGACCGCGAACTCGATGCTGCTGAACTGCGGAACGTCGCTTTACTACGATATCTATCGCTCGCTCTACAGCGAACGCAAATTCGACGATCGGACTGCCACGCGCCATCTGCGCTTAGCCGTCCTGGGGCTTGGCCTTCTGGCGGTCATTAGCGCGATCAAGCCTCCGATGCTGCTGGCCATGGGGTTCACCTATGTCTATGGCGCTTTCGGCGCGGCTTTCATGTGGCCCGTTTGGTTGGGGTTGTTCTGGCGACGGATGAATCGTTCGGGCGCCTATGCCGGCATCTTGGTGGGTATCGTTGCCTACATTGCCGCCAGGGCCATGGATTTTTCCAATCCGTTTGCGGCGGGAGCCAGCTTATCGCTGGTGGCGACACTGGTTGCGGTCTATCTGACGCCGGCACCGCCGAAGGAAGCCTACGAGGCCTATTTCGAACCTGACGTCAGCCCTTCTACCCGGGCAGTGGCCCTGCGGATACGCGGCGAATCAGCGCCGGAACCGGCAGCGGTCACGCCAGATGCGAAAAGAGAAGACATAGCATGAGAGCAGCGATCATAGGCGCGGGTTCGCTAGGCACGATCATTGGCGCATTGATGACGAAGGGTAACCGCCCCGTCGATCTGATCGACACTAATCGCGAGCATGTCGATGCCTTGAATCGGGAGGGCGCACGCATCATCGGGGAAATGGATCTGCGCATACCGGTCCACGCCCTGACGCCCGATGAAATGACTGGCGAATACGATCTGGTCTTTCTGCTGAATAAGCAGACCGCCAACAGCCAGGTTCTGTCACACCTTTCGAATCACCTGCGTACCGATGGCACGGTCTGCACGTTACAGAACGGCATCCCCGAACCCTCGGTCGCCGCTGTCATGGGGCGGGAGCGCACCATCGGCGGCGCTGTCGGTTTCGGCGCCACCTGGATCGGCCCGGGAGTGTCGCAGTTGACGACCAGCGCTGAGGTGGTCAAAAGGTTCGCTTTCGAGATCGGCTCGATGGACGGCGTCACTCGTCGAGGCCTATTGGATGCCCAGGTCTATCTCTCCTGTGTCGGACACACCGAGCTGTTGGACGACCTGATGAGCATCCGCTGGTCCAAGGTGCTGATGAACGCGACCTTCAGTGGCATGTCGGCAGCGCTGGGCTGCACGTTCGGCGAGGTGCTGGATGATCCTCGGGCATTGCTCTGTATAGCCTTCATTGCCAACGAGACGGTACAGGCCGCTCATGCCGAAGGCTGTCGCATGGCGCCCATGCAGGGCGAGGACTTCGAGGATTTCGCGCTTGCTTCGTCGAACGTCCGCGAAAAGCTGCCGATGATCCGGCGGATATGGAGTCATCATCGTGCCTTGCGTGCCAGCATGCTGCAGGACCTGGAAAAGGGACGCGATACCGAAATTTCCTTCATCAACGGCATCGTGTGCGATACCGGACGTAAACACGGCTTGCCCACTCCCTTCAATGATCGCGTCGTCGAGCTGGTCAGCGAGGCGCAGTCTCGACGCAGCGTTCCCGACTTCTCGAACATCGCGCGCTTCGAAGAGCTGTTGAGCGATCATATCGATCCGAAATAGCGCCCCAAAGGAGAAAACCATGGCTAAAACATCTTCCAAGGTGATCGTCACCTGCGCGGTTACCGGATCGGTACACACACCCTCGATGTCGGATTATCTCCCATTGACGCCGGACGATATCGTTACCAACGCCATCGACGCCGCCCATGCCGGTGCTGCGATCCTGCACCTGCATGCCCGCGACCCGAAGGATGGACGCCCCACGGCCGAACCGGCGATTTTCGATCAGATCGTGCCGCGTATACGTGAACAGACCGATGCGGTCATCAATATCACTACCGGCGGAAGCACCCGCATGACGCTTGAAGAGCGCTTGGCTTACCCACTGCAACTTCAACCTGAAATGTGCTCGCTGAACATGGGGTCGATGAACTTCTCGATCCACCCGGCCGCGCGCCGCATCAAGAACTGGAAATACGAATGGGAGAAGCCCTACATCGAAGGCATGGAAGACCTGATCTTTCGCAACACGTTCAAGGACATCAAGCATATCCTCAAGGTATTGGGCGAGGATTGCGGCACCCGCTTCGAGTTCGAATGCTACGACCTGGGTCATCTCTACAATCTTGCTCACTTCGTTGACGAGGGCTTGGTGAAGCCGCCTTTTCTCGTTCAGACGATCTTCGGCATCCTGGGAGGAATGGGCCCTGACCCAGAAAATCTATCGATCATGCGTACCACGGCGGACCGCCTGTTCGGACGGGAAAACTATCGCTTTTCGGTGCTCGGCGCGGGGCGACATCAGATGCCATTGCTGACCATGGGTGCGATCATGGGCGGCAATGTGCGTGTCGGACTTGAAGATAGCGTCTATCTCGGCCGCGGCGAGATGGCCAAATCCTGCGCCGAGCAAGTGCAGAAAATCGGGCGGATTCTGGACGAGCTTTCATTCGACATTGCCACGCCCGATGACGCCCGCAAGATGCTCAAGCTAAAAGGCAGTGCCGCCGTTGTTGGCTGACCGTTGTTGGCCGAGTAGTCATGCTGCTCTTTTCTTATCCACTCACCAGCCTTGCCCGACTCGTACCGTTCCCCAGGGGCTCCACCAGGATCCGCACCGGAATGCGTTCATGCATCTCCTGAACATGAGAGATCACGCCCACCTTGCGGCCCTGGGCCTGCAGGCCGTCGAGCGCCTCCATGGCCAGCGCCAGCGAATGCGGGTCGAGGCTGCCGAAGCCCTCGTCGATGAATAGCGTCTCGATCCTCAGCTTGCCCGAAGCCATCGACGCCAGACCCAGCGCCAGGGCCAGCGAGACCAGGAAGGTTTCGCCGCCGGATAGCGAATGCACCGAGCGCTGTTCGTCGCCCATCTCGGTATCCACGACCAGCAGGCCCAGTGGACTGCCGCCGCGGGCCAGCCGGTAGCGCCGGGTGAGGCCGGTGAGGTGCTGGTTGGCGTGAGCGAGCAACTGCTCGAGGTTGTAGGCCTGGGCGATACGCCGGAATGCCTTGCCGTCGGCGGAGCCGATCAGCTCGCTGATGCGTCCCCAGCGACGGTGTTCGTCCCGCGCCGTCGTTAGCGTTGCTTGTAGTTCCTGCTGCCGGGCCCGGCGGCGGTCGTCGTCGTGCAGCGCGGCCATCGCCCGGTCGCGCTGCTGCTGGGCGGCTTCGCAGGCGGGCACCAGCGCCTCGCGGGCTTGGCCGGCCTGCTCGCGGCGCCGGTCGAGGCGGGCATGGTCGTTTTCGGGAACCGCTCGATCGATCTCGTCGAGTCCCTGGCAACGATGGTCGAGCAGCCCGCTGCGGCGCTCGCCGGCGCGAACCCGGCAGGCTTCCCGCGCCTTATGAGCGTTCTCGACGCGTTCGCGCAAGGCGCGTTGCGAAGCGTCGTCCATCGCCAGCAGTTCGTTCAGCGTAGCGTCGTCGAACTCAGGATTGGCGGCCTGCCAGGCGGAAAGCTCGGCGGTCATCGCACGCTGCGCCTCACGGGTCTGCTCGACACGTAGCATCAGGTCGTGCTGTTGCTGGGCCAGGCGCTGACTCTCCAGGCGGGCGGCGTCGCGCGCTTCGCGGGCCTGGTCGGCATGCTGCTGGGCTTCGTTGCAGGCCTGGTCCAGCGCCTGGCGCCAGGCCTCGATACTGGCGTGGACGCCGAGCCGCGCGGCGATGTCGCGCTCGAGATCGGCACGCTGCGCGCGCCGGGGCGGCCGGGCGCGGTCGATCTCGCCCAGCCGGCTGTCGAGCGGTTCGAGCTGGCTCTGCTGCCGGCCGATCGCCAGATCGTGCCGGTTGAGCGCTTCGCGCAGCGGTTGCTGGCGGCGCCGATCGTCATCGATGCGGGTCAGTTCGCCGGCGAGTGCGTCGCGTTGCCGCCGGCTGTCGGCTAGCTGTTCGTCCAGCCATGGCGTGCCGCGGCCGGCATCCCGCTCAACCTCAGCCAGATATTCGGCGGCCAGCGGCAGGGCGTCGAGCGCCCGGCGCGCGCCGTCGCACGACTCGCTCAACTCCGCCAGGCGCCGCTGGCGTTGCTGGCATTGCGCGCGCAGCGCCTGATAGTCGGCACTCAGTCGTTGATGCTCGTCACGGGCCGTGGCGAGCGCCCGGTCGACCTCGGCCAGTTGACGATCCTCCTCGGCGACGCTCGCCGCCAGGGCGGCCTGGTCTGGCGAGGGCGACGGGGCGTGCCGGTAGGGATGCTCGCGGCTGCCGCAGACCGGGCAGGGGTGCTCGGCTTCGAGCTGGGCGCGTAGCGCCTCGACCCGCTCGCTGCGCGCCGCGCGCAGGCGCTGGATGCTGGCGTGGCAGCGCTCGGCGTCCTGCTGGCAGGCGTCGAGCCGGCTGCGGGCCTGTCTGCCGTCGCCGAGCAGGCGCTTTTGCTGGGCCAGGTCGAGGCGCTGTTGCTCGTCGAGTGCGCGTTGTTCGCAATCGAGCGCCTGCCAGCGTTGAGCGGCATGACGCAATGCGTCGAGCTCGGCGTGGCGCTGGCGCATCTCGTCGTGGCGGGCCTGCAGCGCCAGGCGGGCCTGCTCCGGGTCGCCGCCGAGACGCTGCTCGAGAGCGGCGAGCTCATCGGCCTTTAGCTGGCGCTGGCGGCGCTGATCGTCCAGCTCGCGGTTCAGCGTGGCGCGGCGCTCGCCGAGGCGGCGATGCTCGTCGTCGAGTTCGTCGAGCTCGCGAGTCAGGTAATCGAGCCGTTGACGGCTTTCGCTGGCGGCCTGCAGGGCGGGTTGGGCATCGCGCTGGGCCTGCCGGGCCGCGGCCAGGGAACTGTCGGCGGCCTGGAAGGCGGTGTCCTGCTCGGCCTGCCGGGTATCGCTGGCCTGACGCTTTGCCTGGATCTCGGCGAGCTGGGCCCCGAGCCCATCGGCCTGGCGAGCCAGCCGGTCGCGTTCGTGAAAGTCGTGGCGCTTCGCGGCCAGGGTCTCGAGCCGTTCGAGCGTCCGGCGCGCCACGCCGAGTGCGCGCCACTCCTGCTCGCTGTCAGCGCTTTCGCGCTCGGCCTGCTGCCAGGCTTCCCGCAGGCCGAGCTCCCGGTCGAGCCAGGCCTGTTCGGCGTGCAGCGCCTTCTCGCGTTGCTGGATCACCTGCCAGTCGCGGTCGGCATCGCGTGCCTTCTCTTCCAGCGCGGCACGCTCGGCGGTTTCGGCCGGTGGCTCGCCGTCGAGACGCGCTTCGACCTCGCGCACCCGTTCGGCGGCCTGCTTGGCACGCTGGTAGGCGGCGATCGAGATGCGCGAATAGATGCCGGTGTCGGTGAGCCGTTCGAGCAGCTCGCTGCGGGCGTTGTCGTCGGCCTTGAGAAAGGCGCTGAACTCGCTCTGGGCGAGCAGCACGGCACGCGTGAACTGGTCGAAGTTGAGCCCCAGGCGTTGCGGCAGAAGGCGCTCGAAATCGCGTTTCTGGCTGGCCAGCACGCGCCCGCCGGGCAGCTCGATGAGCGCCTGCTCGACAGCCTGCAGGCGACCGTCGGGGCGGTTGCGGGCGCGGCGTACCGACCAGCGTGCCCGGTAACGCTCGCCGTCGCGGCCGACGAAGTCGACCTCGGCGTAGCCGCTGGCGGTACCGCGTCGCAGCAGGGTGCGCGGGTCGGCGGTGGTCAGCCGTTCGTCGCCGACATCGGGGGCCTGCGAGTCCCGCGACGGCGCCTGGCGCAGCCGTGGCGTATTACCGTAGAGCGCCAGGCACAGCGCATCGAGTAGGGTGCTCTTGCCGGCGCCGGTGGGCCCGGTAATGGCGAACAGGCCGCTGTCGGCGAGCGGCCCGGCGGCGAAATCGATGGCATGCTCGCCGGCCAGCGAGGCGAGGTTGTGAAGGCGAATGGCGAGAATCTTCACGCGTCGGCGTCCTCCGCCGGATCGGCATGGGCGAGCTCGGTGAGCAGGCTGGCGAAATCGCGCGTGACGTCGTCGTCCGGCGGGGCGCCGAACTGCTGCTCCCAGGCATGGGCGAACAGTGCCGTCGGTTCGGGGGTTTCCTGGGGCGCGGCGTCGAGAGCGGTGACGTTGCGGCTGCCGGCGTACAGCGACTGGATGCGGATCAGGCGCACCGTTTTGTCGGTCAGCGCCTGCTCGATGCTGGCCCGCAGGTCGACCCGCGGGGCGTCGAGCTCGACCCGCACCTCGAGCCATGGCCAGCGTTCGCGCGGGGCCTCGGGGTCGCTATCGAGCGCCTCGAGTTCAGCCAATACCGCATCGAGCGATGCCGGTCCGACCCGCAGCAAAGCCACCGCGCGCGGTACGCGGATCGCCTCGCAGCCGGCCAGCGCTTCGCCGTCGAGGGTCACTTCGACGACCTGGTGAGGGTAGTCGACTTCGGAGAAGTCCATCGGCAGCGGCGAGCCGCTGTAGCGGATACGCGCCTCGCCGACCTGCTGCGGGCGATGCAGGTGGCCGAGGGCAACATAGGCCAGCGAGGCGGGGAACAGTGTACTGGGCAGCGATTCCTCGCCGCCGATGACGATCGGCCGCTCGCTGTCGGCCGACACGCTGGCGCCCTGGATGTGCGCGTGACTCATGGCGACCAGCGCCTGGCCGGGACGCCGCCGCGCCTCGGCGCACTCGATCAGCTCGCGATGGACGCGTTCGACGCCGCTGACGTAATCGTCGCCGTGGGTGCCGCCGGTGACTTCGGCGGGGCGCAGGAAGGGCAGCGCCAGGCACCATGCCGCGACCTGGCCATCGGCGGTCTCTAGCGGTATCAGCAGCCGCTCGGCATCGAGGCGGGCAGTCTCGCCCTGGTCGTCGTCGAGCCAGATCACGCGACCCAGCGCATGGGTGCGCAGACGCTCCAGCAGCGGCCCGGGCAGCTCGATGCGCGCGCCGCTGTCGTGATTGCCGGCGATCAGCACGATGGTCAGTCGTGGCAGCCGTTGGTGAGCGCTGACGATGAAGTCGTAGAGCTGCTGCTGGGCCCGCAGCGAGGGATTGACCACATCGAAGATGTCGCCGGCGATCAGCAGGGCGTCGCTGTGGCGCTGCGCGAGGGTCTCGAGCAGCCAGTCGAGGAACGCCCGGTGTTCGACGTGGCGTTCCTGGCCGTGGAAGGTCTGGCCCAGGTGCCAGTCGGCGGTGTGCAGC
Organism: Halomonas sp. HP20-15; assembly: GCF_033446685.1. Classification (NCBI taxonomy): domain Bacteria; kingdom Pseudomonadati; phylum Pseudomonadota; class Gammaproteobacteria; order Oceanospirillales; family Halomonadaceae; genus Halomonas; species Halomonas sp. HP20-15. The sequence goes on from NZ_JAWQLY010000004.1 coordinate 23,613, forward strand.
AGTTTCACGATGAGCTCCTGAGCCAGCCGGTAAAAAAGTGCGCCCAGTGTAGCGCCTCGGCGGGGCGGTTCCATCCCCGTGACCAGGCGCCCCGAGGCGATTTGTGCAGTGCATCTTAGACGGATGGATAGCTTGTCAGAACGAGCGCCAGCGGCTTGACTGGAGCTGACCGCGCCGCTCGCAGGCGCAATACTTTAGCGACACAAGAACCACAGCGACACAACAACAACTGAGCAACAAGAATACTTGGAGCAACGCCAGCTTCTTAATCGTCACCGCTGCGCATTCATGGCCGGAGCCACAAACACAATAACGCCCGGCATGAAACGTTCGCAGCCGGTGCCCTTAACGCGCACCCCATCGCTTCGGTCTCACGAAGCCTGACTGCTAGGCTAGGAGCAAGGACGACAAAAGGACCTTGCCGCTATGCCTGATACTTCACTTCAACCCTCCCCGCGCGAACCGCTTCACGACTGGTCGCTGACGCCCGAGCAGGCGATCGCCCTGCAGCGCCAACTCGCCCCGCGGGTCGAGCGTCGTGATCGCCTCGACACGGTCGAGTGGATCGCCGGGATGGATATCGGCTTCGAGGACGAGGGCGCCACCACCCGTGCCGCCGTGGTGCTGTTGCACTGGCCGGACCTGACTCCCGTCGACGAGATCGTCCACCGCGAGCCGACCCGCATGCCCTACATCCCCGGGCTGTTATCGTTTCGCGAGATCCCCGCGGCGCTGAGCGCCTTCGAGCGCCTGTCGCGGCGCCCCGACCTGGTGATGGTCGACGGCCAGGGTATCGCCCATCCGCGGCGTCTGGGCATCGCCGCGCATCTCGGCCTGTGGCTCGACCTGCCGACCCTCGGGGTGGCCAAGAAACGCCTGTGCGGGCGCCACGGCGAAGTGCCCGCGGCCAAGGGCGAATGGACCGCGCTGAGCGACAAGCGACGCGACGAGGACCCGGCCGACGCGCCGGTCGACGCCAGCGGCCGGGTGATCATCGGCGCCATGTTGCGCTCGCGGGAGAACGTCAAGCCGGTGATCGTCTCGCCGGGCCACCGCCTGAGCCTTGCCACCGCGCTGGACTGGACGATCGCCTGCCTGGGCCGCACCAAGCTGCCGGAACCGACGCGACTGGCGGATCGCATCGCCTCGCGGCGCGGCAGTCGCTTCGTCGAGCCCAACGGTTCGTTGTTTTGAGAACCTGGCGGGACAGCGTCGGTTCGTGCCTCGATCGGTTACACTGCGACCTGATTGCTGAACGGGGCGTACTCCGCGTCCCGATGTTCTACCGCCGGGGGCTGGCATGTCCGCTTATCCAACCGAAACAGCCATGATCGCCGCGACCCGCAACTGGGTGTCGCGCTTCGTCGTCGGCCACGATGTATGTCCGTTTGCCGCCCGCGAGCTGCGCCGCGACAGCATTCGCTATCAGGTATTGGCGGCCGACGACTTCGAGACGGCGTTGCTGACGCTGATCGAGGCCTGCCGCGCGCTCGACGCCTCGCCGGCCATCGAGACCACGCTGCTGATACTGCCCCGCGGCGTCGATGAGTTCGAGGATTATCTGGACCTGCTGGATCTCGCCGAGGCGTTGCTCGAGGCCGAGGGCTACAGTGGCGTCTATCAACTGGCGAGTTTTCATCCCGACTACTGTTTCGACGGTGCCGAGCCCGACGACCCGGCCAATGCCACCAACCGCTCGCCGTGGCCGATGCTGCACCTGCTGCGCGAGGCCAGCGTGAGTCGTGCGCTGGACAACTATCCCGACCCGCAGGCCATCCCCGAGCGCAACGTCGCACTGATGCGGCGCCTGGGCAATGCCCGGCTGGATGCCGAACGGGCCGCCTGTCAGTCGGTGGGCGAGGCCTGATTGGTTTCGGTCGTCGCTTTCAGGATTTCCCCTTGAAAGCACACGCCCGGGTGGCCATGTAACGAGGTGACGCTCAGGGTACGGCGCAGTGCGTCGCCCGTGACGGCTGCCGATCGACTACAGTGAGATGGGCGCAAGCCATCAGACGGCAAGAACGCTTGAGCGAGGCACGGCAATGCCTGCCATCGGCCAACCAAAGGAGACGACATGAGCATTCAGAAGAAAGGATCCGCGCAGTGGCAAGGGAGCCTGAAGAAGGGCAAGGGCAGCGTTTCCAGCGAGAGTGGCGCGCTCAAGGATCTTCCCTACGGCTTCAACACGCGCTTCGAGGGCCAGCCGGGCACCAATCCCGAGGAGTTGATCGGCGCGGCCCATGCCAGTTGCTACTCGATGGCGCTGTCGATGATCCTCGGCGAGGAAAACCTCGAGGCCGAGAGCATCAAGACCCAGGCCACCGTGACCCTTGAGCAGGATGACAGCGGCTTCACCATCTCGGCGATCCATCTTGATACCGTCGCCAGGATTCCCGGCGCCGACCAGTCGACCTTCGAGACCGCGGCCAACAAGGCCAAGGAAGGTTGCCCGGTGTCCAAGCTGTTCAAGGCCAACATTACCCTGGACGCCAAGCTCGAGAATTGAGACCAGCGGTCGGGCGATGCACGAATGCCTCATCGCTCGATCCGAAGCAACATGGGGATAGACGAAGCCGGCCCTCGGGCCGGCTTCGTCGCGCCTGGACCCCGGCGTGCACTAGGCCTGCGATACGGCGGGCTCGGGCGTGCTGTGACGAATGGCGCGCCACTCGCGCTCCTCGAGGATCATCGCCGCGGCCTTCTCGGCGATCATCAGGGTCGGCGAGCAGGTGTTGCCGGAGGTGATGGTGGGCATGATCGAGGCGTCGACCACGCGCAATGACTCGACACCCTGCACGCGCAGGCGATCGTCGACCACCGCCTGAGCGTCCCGTCCCATCCTGCACGTGCCCACCGGATGGAAGATGGTCGTGCCGATGTCGCCGGCGGCCCGGGCCAGTTCCTCGTCGCTCTGCCACTCGGGGCCGGGCTTGAGCTCCGCGGGGCGATAGCGGGCCAGTGCCGGCGCGGCGGCGATACGCCGGGTCAGGCGGATGGCATCGACGGCGACCCGGCGGTCGCTCTCTTCGCTCAGGTAGTTGGGCCGGATCGACGGCGCCTTTGCGCTGTCGCGCGAGCGAATGGCCACGCTGCCGCGGCTCGCCGGGCGCAGGTGGCAGACCGAGGCGGTGAACGCCGGGAAGGGGTGCAACGGTTCGCCGAAGGCCGGCAGCGACAGCGGCTGGACGTGATATTCCAGGTTGGCGCTGGCCTGGTCCGGGTCGGAGCGCGCGAATACGCCGAGCTGGCTGGGCGCCATGGTCAGCGGGCCGCTGCGCGAGATCAGGTATTGCCAGGCCATGCCCAGCTTGCCGTGCCACGAGCCGGCGATCTCGTTGAGCGTGGCGACGCCGTCGACGCGGAAGATCATGCGCAACTGCAGATGATCCTGCAGGTTGCCGCCGACACCGGGCGCGGCGTGGACGAGCGGGATGGCGAGCGACTCGAGCAGCTCGCGCGGGCCGACCCCCGAGCGCTGCAGGATCGCCGGCGAGCCGATCGCGCCGGCCGAGAGGATCACCTCGCGGGCGGCGAGCGACTGGTAAGCGCCGTCCAGATGCACTCGCACGCCGCAGGCGCGCGGCGGCGCGGCCTGCTCGTCGAACAGCACCCGGTCGACCTCGGCATCGGTGATCAGGGTGAAGTTGTCGCGCTTCTCGAGCCCGCGCAGGAATGCCTTCGAGGCGTTCCAGCGCACGCCGCGACGCTGGTTGACCTGAAAATAGCTCGAACCCTCGTTGTCGCCGCCATTGAAGTCCTCGATCGGCGGAATGTCGCACTCGGCGCAGGCCTCGCGGAAGGTCTCGAGAATTTCCCAGCGGTGGCGCTGTCGTTCGACCCGCCACTCGCCGCCCGCGCCGTGCATGTCGCTGGCGCCGGCGTAGTGATCTTCGCTACGCCGAAAGAACGGCAACACGCTCTGCCAGTCCCAGCCGGCGTTGCCCAGCGCGGCCCAGTGATCGTAGTCGGCGGCCTGGCCGCGCATGTAGATCATGCCATTGATCGACGAACTGCCGCCGAGTACCCGGCCACGCGGATAGCCCAGGTCGCGGCCGTTGAGGCCGGCTTCGGCTTCGGTGCGATAGCACCAGTCGGTGCGCGGATTGCCGATGCAGTGCAGGTAGCCCACCGGAATATGGATCCAGGGGTAGTTGTCGCGTCCGCCCGCCTCGATCAAGGTGACCCGGTGATGTGGATCCTCGGACAAGCGCTTGGCGAGCAGGCAACCGGCGGGGCCGGCGCCGACGATCAGGGTGTCGGTGGCCGGGTAGTTGCGGGCATGCGTCATGGACGGCATCTCTTGTCGTTATGGATGCTTCCAGACTAGGCGAGAGGCACCCTGCAACGAGAGCCGACGATAGTCGAAGGCCGGCGAAGCGGGCCCCGGCGCGGCGTCAGGCGCCGGCCTGGGAGGGGGTCTCGCTGCGCGCGGCGTAGCGTGTGGCGTGATCGACCAGCGCGCGGATCAGGCGTTGTTGCGGACGGTTGAAGATCAGGAACTCGGGATGCCACTGCACGCCGATCAGGAAATCGTGATGGTGGCTCTCGATGCCCTGGACCAGGCCGTCGCGATCGCGGGCGACGATATCGATGCCATGGCCGGTGGCGTCGATGGCCTGGTGGTGCAGGCTGTTCACCTGGCACCAGTTGACGCGCAGGATGTCGTGCAGCCGGCTGCCCTCGATGACGTCGACGGTCTTGCGCGGCAGCACCGTGCGGCGCGGCTTGATGTGTTCGTAGGTGGCATAGATGTCGCTGAGCAGGGTTCCGCCGAGAAACACGTTGATGATCTGCGCGCCGCGACAGATGCCCAGTACCGGGCAGCCGTCCGGAACCAGCCGCGTGAGCAGCTCCAGTTCGAGCGTATCGCGCTCGGGATCCACGCGTACGTCGAGCTGGACTTCGCCGCCGTAGAGCTGCGCGCCGATGTCGTCGCCGCCGCCTACGATCAGGCCGTCGAGACGGGTACCGTCGGGGCGCGCCGGGGAAAGTCGCACCGGCCGGCCGCCGGCGCGCCAGACCGCCAGGCAGTCGCAGTACCAGGCCAGCCGGCTCTTGTCATTCGAGGTGGTGATGCCGATCAGGGGTCTTCTCTTCATGCGTCCTTCATCCATCCGCGCAGGCGATCCAGCCAGCGCATCATCGGTAGTCGATGGTGATGGGCGAGGTAGGCGCCGCCGCGTTCGGCGAGCAGCGCTTCATCGGCGGCCAGGCGCTCCACCTCGACCCAGCGGTTCCACTCCGCGACCACGCTCCAGTCGGGCTGCGCGAACTGGGCGTTGGGCAGCCGGTAATGGTAGGTCGGGCGTGGCTTGATACGTTCGTCGCCGAGCAACTGGGGCAACTCGTCGGGTTGCAGGAAGGCGAACAGCGGGAACAGGTCGAGTTCGCGGTTGCGCGACGGATTGGCTACGGCGTAGTCCTTGATCAGGGTCGCCAGATCGGGCCGGTAGCCCGGGTCGAGCACCTGCAGGGCATAGTCGCGAGGGAACGGATTGGCATGCGGCAGCACCTCGCGGGTGATGTCGATGTCGATCTCCTCGCGTAGCCACTCGGCGAGAATCATGTAGGCGCGCAGGTGGGCCAGCACGCTGGCGGTATCGATGCCCGGCACTTCCGGGTTCAGGTGCAGGCCGAAGGCGTAGAGCAGGCTCTCGCGGGTATCGCGGGCGCCCTGCAGGCGCAGGGCGTCGAACAGCGAGTCAAGCTCGCCAAGCGACAGCCAGGGGATCGGCGGGCAGACGATCTCGGTGGGCACCACGCCGGACACGGCATCGCCGATCAGCGCCCGGGTGCGGTTGTGCAGTTCGGCGCGCAGGCGGTGCCATTCGGCGTCGCTGCTGCTCGCCTGGGTCTTTTCCAGCACCTTGTCGTCGGGATGGGCGTATTTTGAGTCGAGTTCGACGGTGAAGTCGCCCCAGCGGGTGCCCTCGACCTTGAAGCGATGCGGGCTGAGCTGGTGGATGTCGCCACCGAAACGGTTCTGCACCAGCGCGGCCGCCGCCGCCGGTGCGAGCGCCGCGAATTCGATTTCCACGCCGACACGGCGCAAATGCCCCTCTGTCGTGCGCGGTACGGGTGGCGCTTGGGGCTTCATGGCGACCCTCCTGCTGCGATGCGCGAAAACCACCATTGCAACGGCTTGCCGAAGTGCTGGCAAGCCCCGAGCGGTAAAATACCGTGGCTGCTAACGAGTCACCGTGTGTCTGCCTAACCGGGGCGCTCGACAAGCGCCAGCCCCTGGCGGACATGCTCGGCCAGCCCCAGGCCGGCCTCATGCATGGTCAGGTAGGTCTGGTTGGCACCGGCGCGGCGAATCGCCTCGGCTTCGTCCTCGTAGAGACTATGGGCGACGATCGCCCCTTTGAAGCCATGCTGGCGCAACTGTCGGGTGGCGAAGATCTTCGACTCGGCGTCGGGCAGGGTGAGCACCGCCACCTCGACGGTATCGAGCGCGAGGCTGTGCCAGAAGCCGATATCCTCGCCATCAGCGTAGACCACGTGGCGGCCGGCATGGCTGTGACGCTCGACCCGGCTGGGGTCGGCGTCGATGCCGATGAGGCGCGTCTGGTCCTCGCGCAGGCGATCGTAGGCGGCGGTGCCGGTGCGGCCCATGCCCAGGATCAGCACGCGGGCATCGCCCAGCGAGGCGGGTTGCTCGTCGGGGTGCCAGGTACGCGTCTCGAAGCGCAGCAACCATGGCTCGAGGCGGGCGAATAACTCATGGGCATTGCGCTGCAGCGGCGCGGCGATCAAGAACGACAGCGCCACGGCCAGCGCCAGGCCGACCAGCGCATCGGGCACCAGCGCCGCGGCGACGATCAGCCCGAATTCGCTGTAGCTGGTCAGGCTGACGGCGGCCTGAAAGGCGTTGCGCGCGCGCAGCCGAAACAGGATCAACAGGAAGAAGAACAGCGCCGCCTTGAGCGGCAGCAGTGCGGTGAACGCCACCGCGAAGCCCAGTGCCTGCCAGTCGGGCAGCCCCGACATGCCGATCTTGAGAAAGAAGCCGACCAGGAACAGCTCCTTGAGCCCCCACAGCGACTTGCCCAGTTCCTGGGCGCGCGGATGACCCGCGACCAGAGCGCCCAGCACCAGCGCGCCGACCTCGCCGGACAGCCCCAGCGCGGAGAAACCGGCCCCGCCGACCACCACCGCCAGCACCAGCCCCATCAGCAGCAACAGCTCGTCGTGGCCACTGACATCGATCAGCCAATGGAAAAGCGGTCTCAGCAGCGGCAGGCCGAACAGCAGCAACGCCCAGGGCGAGGGCACCTGGCCGGTCGAGAAGGCCAGCACGAACAGCGCTATCAGGTCCTGGATGATCAGGATGCCGATCGCCACGCGGCCGTGAAAGGCGCGCAATTCGCGGCGCGACTCGAGGCTCTTGGCCGACAGCACGGTGCTCGAGAACGCCAGGGCGACGGCCAGCAGCACGGCCGACCCCCAGGCGATGCCGCCCAGCCAGTGCAGGCCCGGCGCGAAAACGCCCACGGTGACGACGAAATGCACCAGCCCGCCGCCGATCACCTCGGGCTGGGCGAGGCTCTTGAGCTTGAGCTTCAGGCCGACCGTGAACAGCAGCAACAGCACGCCGAGATGCGCGACGTGATCGAGCACCGCCGGGGTCGAGGCCGGCAACGACAATTGATTGCCCAGCGGGTTGATCAGAAAGCCCGCCGCCAGGAAGCCGATCAACGCCGGCAGGCCGCAGCGCCGCGCCACCAGGCCCAGCACGAAGGCGAACGACAGACAAATGACTTCCAGCATGGCAGGCTCCGGCAAGAACTGGCGGCAAGGGTTGGCGAATCCGCGCCGCCGAGCTGGCGACGCGCTGTGGCCTATCGTGACATAGTGAGGATGACAATCCGCCAACCTCGACTCAATTTCGACCATGAGGAAGCGCCATGAGCGATAGTCGCCGGGGCTGCGACTGGCAGGATCTGACCAGCCGCGAGCTGGCCGAACGCGTCGCCGCCGATAGTGTCGCCGAGAGCGTCGCCGTGCTGCCCCTGGCGGCGATCGAGCAGCATGGCGCTCATCTGCCGCTGTCCACCGACCTGGATATCGGCCAGGGGCTGCTCGCCGCCGCGCGCGAGCGCCTGCCCGACGGCTTTCCGCTGTTGGTGCTGCCCGCGCTCGCCGTGGGCGCCAGCGACGAACACACGGCGTTCCCCGGTACGCTCAGCCTGCCGCCCGAGATCGCCATCGCGGTGATCGAAGCGCACGGCGACGCCCTGGCGCGCGCCGGAGTGCGGCGCCTGGTGCTGTTCAACAGTCACGGCGGCAACAAGGCGGTGATGGACCTGGCGGCGCTCAAGCTGCGTCGCCGCTGGGGCATGCTGGTGGTCAAGGCGCACTACACGCGCTTTGCCCCGACGGCCGAAGGGCTGCCGGCCGAGGAGTTGCGCCACGGCCTGCATGGCGGCGCGCTGGAAACGGCGCTGATGCTGCACCTGGCGCCGCACAAGGTGCGCCGCGAGGCGCTGACGCATCCACCGTCGCGCGGCGAGGCGATGGCCGGGCGCGACGAGCTGCTCGGCCCCGAGGGTGAGGCGGCGTTCGCCTGGATGGCCGAGGACCTGCATCCCGGCGGGGTGGTGGGCAACGCCCGGCTCGCCGACGCCGCGCTCGGCGAACGGCTGGTTAACCATTACGCCGAACGACTGGCGCGCTTGCTCGGCGAGACCCGAGCGCTCGATATCGACGACTTTCAGGCCCGGCGCGATCCCGGCTGATCGATGCCCACTTCATTGCGGGAGTCGTCGAGAGCGTCGTTGGGCTCAGTGCCGAGAGCGCCGCTCATCAGCTCGTCGAGCAGGTGCCCGGCCCGGCTCGCCTTGGCGCTCAGGTAGCGGTGATTCTCGTCGGTGAGCCGACCGTAGAGCGCCTGGCGGTCGGCGACATCGATACCGCCCTCGATCAGCGCGGCGATCTTCACCGGGTTGTTGGTGAGCAACTGCACGCGGTGGATCTTCAGTGCGGCGAGCATGTCGACGGCGATCCCGTAGCGGCGTTCGTCCTCGCCGAAGCCCAGCACCTGGTCGGCGTCCAGCGTGTCGAGCCCTTCGTCCTGCAGGCTGTAGGCGCGTAGCTTGTTGGCCAGGCCGATGCCGCGTCCCTCCTGGGCGAGATACAGCAGCACACCGCCGCCCAGGGCCTGGATCTCGGCAACGGCGTTGCGCAGCTGTTCGCCGCAGTCGCAGCGCAGGCTGCCGAACAGGTCGCCGGTCAGGCAGGCCGAGTGCAGGCGCAGCGGCACGGTCGCCGGCCAGCGTGCGGTATCGCCGATCACGATCGCCAGATGCTCGCGCAGGCCATCCGGCTCGCGAAACAGGATGAAGCGGCTTTCGGGCGCCTCGGCGAGCGGGATGCGCGCCTCGCTGACCCGTTTGAGCATACCGTTGGCGTTCTCGAAACAGCGCGCCGCATCGGCGGCATCGATGGCCAGTAGCGTGCCGTCGCCGACCAGGGCATGGATCGAATCTTCGGCATGCGGTGCGACCCGTGCGGTCAGCGCGGCGGGGATCAGCAGCGCGCGACGCATCAGCGTCAGGGCGGCGTGGTCGGTGCGGCTGGCGGCGACCGGCGCCGGGCAGGGCATCGAACAGGGCGCCGCCCCGCGCCGGCCGAACGCCAGGGCGTTGAGCCGGGCGAGATCGTCGAGTTCGCGGGGCGCGAGCGGCAGGCGTGCGCTCTCGGCACTTATTTGACGGCCGAGCAGCGCCAGGCGATGGCGGCTCAGCACCAGCCCCGGCTCGCTGCCGGCGCTCGTCACCAAGCGCTCGAGGGTATGATCGTCGAGGCTCTCGAGTGGCTGGACGAGCACCGATTCCTTGGCGTCGCGCAGAAGTACCGGCAGTCCCCGGCGGATATCGAATAAGGCGCGTTCGACCTGATGCATGAGCGTCTCCTTGTCACGGCGGGGTTGCCCCGTTACCGCGCGCTGCGCATGATGAATCGCGATACGCCTTCCGGAGAAGACATGAGCGACTCGTATGTCGACGAGGCATGGCAGTGCATTCGCCAGGCGCTCGATGAAGATTGGTCAATCGCGACCGCCGCGACGCTGACTAGCGGCTCGCTGTCGCTGCGGGTCGTGCGGGGCGGCGCCTGGCAGCAAGTCGGGCAAAACGTCGGGCGGGACGTCTGCGAAAGCGCCGACGCGCTGCCCGCCGCTTGCCGCGACCTGCTCGACTGCCTGCTGCCGCTGGTGGCGCGACGCGGCGGGCTGGCGATCGCCCAGCTCGGCCAGAGCCTCGACGGGCGCATCGCCACCGATAGCGGCGCCTCGCACTACATCAACGGCCTCGCCAGTCGCGTCCATCTGCATCGTCTGCGCTCGCTGGTCGACGGCGTGCTGGTCGGCGCCGGTACCGTCGCCGCCGACGATCCGCAACTCAGCGTGCGTCACGTGATGGGCCGCAATCCCTGCCGGGTGGTGTTCGACCCGCGCGGACGGCTCGACTCCGGGCATCGCGTCTTCCAGTCCGGCGAGGCGCCCACACTGCACCTGGTCGGCCATGGCGCGCCCGTCCTGAGGGGCGTCGGCGGCCACGTCGAACGTCTCGAACTGCCCGCCGGCGCGCAGGGCGTCACGCCCCGGGCGATTCTGGAGGCACTGGCCGAACGCGGCCTCGCGCGCGTGCTGGTCGAGGGTGGCGGGGTGACCGTGTCGCGCTTCGTCGAGGCCGACGTGCTGCACCGTCTGCACCTGCTGGTGGCGCCGCTGCTGATCGGTTCCGGGCGTCCCGGGTTGCGATTGCCGCCGATCGACAGCCTCGACCAGGCGCGTCGGCCGCCGTCGCGCTGTTTTCCCCTCGGCGACGACACGTTGTTCGACCTGCGCCTGCTCGATGCCTGAGCGATGGCGACTGCGCAACAGGAACACGCCGCCGGGTAGACTCGAGACCAGCACCAGCACGCCGTAGGCCATCGAGATCGCCACGCCCTGTTCGGCGGGCAGCCCGACGCCGCTCCAGACCAGCGCCGCGGCACCCTCGCGCAGTCCCCAGCCGGCCACCGACAGCGGCAGGGCCATCGCCATCAGCACCGGCGGAATCAATACCAGCAAGGTAGTGAGCGCGATGTCGGCGCCGATCGCCCGGGCCGCGCAGACATACACGGCGATGTAACTGGCCACCACCAGCAGCGAGGCGAGCAACTGGCGTGGCCAGACTCGGGCGTCGGTCAAGGTGCGGGCCAGATCCCGAGCCAGTCCACGGGTCAGCGCCTGCGACAGCCGCTTGGCGGCGTGCGATGGGCGTCGGTTCAGCCAGGCGAGCGCGAGTGCCGCGCCGGACACGATGACCGCCAGCGTCGCCCAGCCCAGCGCATCGACCGACTCGAGTGCCGCCAGGGCGGCGTGGCCGGCCTGGCTCAGCGGCGCGTGCCAGAGCGGCGTGGACAGCGCCAGCAGGGCGACCGGCCATAGCACCAGCTGGCCCGAGACGCGTTCGATGATCACCGAGCGGATCGCCGGGCCGCGCGCGCCGCTGGCGTCGGCATGGCGCCAGGCGCGGGTCACGTCGCCCATCACGCCGCCGGGCAGCAACTGGTTGAGAAAGGTAGCCAGGTAGTAATCGCCGAAGGCCGCGCGGCGTGACAGCGGCACGTCCAGCAGGCGAGCGGTGAACCGCCAGCGCCACGCCGAAACCGCGACCTGCGGCAACGTCAGCAGCAGCGCGACGAGTGCCCAGCCGGGCGCCAGGCCCTCGATCTCTGCTGCAATCGCCGCAACATCCAGCCAGGCCAGCAGCCCGGCGAACAGCCCCAGGCTGATCGCCAGCCGCAGCAGGGCGGGAAATGCCGGGCGCTTCACGATTGCGCCTCGCCGGGTTCGGCAAACAGGTCGATGTGGTCAATCTCGATGCCCAGCTCGCCGGCTTCCAGCGCCGCGTGGCGCTCTTCCAGCCAGGCGTCCGCCCGTTCGCGGTCATCCGGGTATTGCTCGTGGAGCGTATCGCCCCAGCCGGCGAGCAGGGCACTGCCGAGGGTGCGGCTTTCGACACGGCCGGGCGGCAGCCGCCACGGGCTGGCGGCGCTGCTCACCGCATAGCCGTGGGCGGCGAACGCTTCGCTTAGTGCTGCTGGCGCGTCGCCGCCGAGTGCCGGGCCGAAGCCCTTGTCGCGACGCTGATGGGCGATGACGCCGTCCCGCGCCCAGCGATCCTCGCCATCCTCGCGGCGTTGTCCCCGGGAATCGATGAAGGCCCAGTCGCCGGTGACGCTGAGCGTGAACAGCGCGGCGAGCCGACGCTCGGCGCAGGCGCGGACGAGCCGCTCGGCCCAATCGCAGGAGACCAGGTCGAACAGCGCCGAGGCGCAGACCAGGTCGGCGCCGTCGAGCAGCGCCGGGGACAGGGGCGTCAGCGGCTGGCGATCGCAGCTCCATTCTGTCGCTCGGCCATCCTCGTCGACGAGCCGGCCCAGGCGCGATCCGGCCTGGGCCAGCAGGGCGGGGTCGTGATCGACCAATCGCCAGCGCTGGGGGCCGGGCAGCCGCTCGGCCAAGTACGCCGGGTTGCTGGCAGTGCCGCAGCCCAGATCGACCAGCGACAGGGGGTCGCCGTCACGCCTGCGGCGGCGCAGCCAGTCGCTGGCGTGGCCGGTCAACCGCGGGCTGCGTGCCTGATGATCGGCGCGTTCGCGCAGGCTCAGCCAGCCGGCCGCAAAGCGCCCCTCGTCGCTCATGCCGATGCTCCGCTCGCCAGCGCCGGGCGTTGTAGCGCCGTCGCGAAGGCGTGTCCGGCGTCCGACCAGTCGGCGAGCCCATCGCGGGCTCGCTGGGCGCCCTGGCGCAATCGCTGGCGCAACTCGGGGTCGTCGAACCAGCGCTTCAGGGCCTCGGCCAGCGCCCCTTCGTCGCCGGGCGGTACCGCGAGCCCGGCCTCCCGCGGCAGGGTGTGGGCCAGCGCGCCCCCGGTGGTGGTAATCACCGGCAGGCCGTGGGCCAGCGCCTCGCTGATGACCATGCCATAGCCTTCGTAGTGCGAAGGCAGCACGAACAGGTCGGCCTCCTGATAGGCCTCGATCAGCTGGTCGTGGGCGCGCTCGCCGGCCAGCTCGATGCGCGAGTCGAGCCGATGATCGGCGATTCGCTCGCGGACATGACGGACATGGCGGGCATCGCGGTCGAGCCCGCCGATGCAGGTCGCCTGCCAGTCGCGATCGGCGAGCCGGGCCAGGGCCTCGACTAGCACCTCGTGGCCCTTGCGCGGCGTGAGGGTGGCGACGCACAGCAGCCGTGTCGGGCCGGGGCAGTCGGCCGTCGCGCGTGGCGAGAGCGGCGCGCGGGCGACGCCGGGCTCGATCACCGTGATGCGCTCGGCGTGGACGTTGAAATCGGCCAGCCGGCGGGCGGTGAAGGCACTGGTGACGATCACCCGGCCCACTGCACCCAGCGCGCGGGTCTCGCTGATCGTGAAGCGGGTGCGCTGGGCGGGGTCGAGCCCGGTCTCGTCGGCCAGCGGGTGGTGGACCAGAGCGGTCAGGTCGAGCCGTTCGGCGTGACGGGCGAGTACCTCGGGCAGACCGCCCATTGCCAGGCCATCGATCACCACCCGCGCGCCGTCGGCATGGCCGGTGAGGGCGTCCTCTAGCGCGCGGGCGGCTTTTGCGTCGGGCTCGGGGAAACGCCCTTCGAGGCCGACGACCGTGACCTGCCAGCCCTGTTCGCGCAGCGCCGCGACGATGCGCGCGTCGTAGACGTAGCCGCCGGTCAGCTGTTGGGGGTCGCCGGCGACGATCAGGCTCAGGGTGTGTTCGTTACGGCTGGCTCCGGCGTTCACAGTGCCCCCTCGTAGCTGGCCCAGGCGATGTGCGACTCGTGCAGCGTCACGCTCAATTGGGTCAGGCCCTTGGCGCCGTTACCCAGCCGGCCGTCGCGGATCACCGCGGCCATGCGCTCGAAGACCGCGTGAGCCATGAATTCTGTGGTGGTGTTGCGGCCCCGGAAGGCTTCGTGCTCGTCGAGGTTGCCGAGGTTGAATTCGCCGAGCAGCGCCTTGAGCGCCTCGCTGGCCAGGCCGATATCGACCACTAGGTCATGCTCGTCGAGTTCGGGGCGCTTGAAGGTCACGTCGACCACGTAGGTGGCGCCATGTTGGCGCTGGGCGGGGCCGAACACCTCGCCCTGGAAGCTATGGGCGATCATCATGTGATCGCGGACGGTGAGGCTGAACATGCACGGGGCTCCTTGTGCGAAGGGTGCGTTGTGCGCAGGTACGACAGTCGATGGCGCCATCTTACGGCTGCCGTTCAGCGGCTCCTGTCAGTAACTCTTCAGTATCAGTAGCGTAAACGATGGCACAGCACGCCGTGAGCTTCGGCCAGGCGCGGCATTAGCGCGGGCAGATCGACGAAGTCGCTTTCGCCGTCGATCAGCGCGTCGAGGCGCTCATCGCGCAGCAGATCGAGCGCCAGGGCGAGGCGGCGGCGGTGGCTCCAGCGTGCGCTGCGTGCCGGCGAGACCGTGCCCACCTGGCTCGAGCGCAGCGTCAGGCGGCGGGCGTGAAAGGCCTCGCCCAGCGGCAGGCTGACAGGCTGGGTGCCGTACCAGCTCATCTCGATCAAGAGTGCCTCGTGGCCGGCCAGTGCCAGGCCGTGACGCAGGCCTGCGGCGTTGCCGCTGGCGTGGATCACCAGGTCGGCATCGCCACAGGCCGCCTCGGGGGTGCTGAAGGGCACGTCGAGCGCAGCGGCCAGCTCCGCGCGGGTGGAGTCGATGTCGATCAGTTCGACCCGGGTACCGGGGATGCGCGCGCAGAGATAGGCGATCAGCGCGCCGACCACCCCGGCGCCGATCACCGCGATGCGATCGCCGGGGCGCGGCCCCGCGTCCCACAGTCCATTGACGGCGGTTTCCATGTTGGCGGCGAGCACGCCACGCGCTGCGGGCAGGTCGTCCGGCAACGGCACCACGGCATCGGCGGGGACCACGTAGCGATCCTGATGGGGATGAAGACAGAACACCGAGCGGCCGAGCAGCCCCTCGGGGCCCTGTTCGACGGTGCCTACGCCGGCATAGCCGTACTTGACCGGGCCCGGGAACTCACCGGCCTGGAAGGGCGCGCGCATGCGGGCATATTCGCTCGGCGGCACGCGGCCGTTGAAGACCAGCGCTTCGCTGCCGCGGCTGATCGCGCTGAAGCGATTGCGCACCAGCACGTCGTCGTCGCCCAGAGGCGGCAGCGTTTCCTGGCGGAGTGCGCCCTGGCCCGGGGCGAGAGTCCAGAAAGCCTGTGCGGTCATGGCGGGCATGGGTCCATCCTGGCGGTATGAACCTATCGACCCGGCGCGGGTCAATGGGTTCAACGGTTGTACAAAAATTGTATAGCTATTCGTCCATGTACTGGCAACCAGCCGATAGCGCATGATCCTTATCTGGATCGTGCCCTGTCATAATAACTTCGAGTGTGCCGGCCCCGGCGTCAAGCCGACCGGTCCATCGAAGCGAGGTTTTCGATGAAGTTCCTGTGAGAGGGATATGCAAATGGCCGATGGTTCGATGCGCCGTCAGCGGCGCCTGGCGCTGACCACGCTGGCCGAAATGGCGGCGGGCCTGGCGCTGTTTGCGTTGCTGATCGAGGGCCTGCTGTCGGGGTTGTCCGCCCCCACGGGTTTGCGGTTGAGCGCCGGATTGGTCTTTCTGGCGATGCTGGGGATGATCGCCTGGCGCTGGCCGACGGCCTGGCGCTGGCTGGGCTGGGCCAACCGCGTCACCCTGCTGCGCGCCATGCTAGTGGCGGTCATCGCCGGTGCACTGATCTTTCCCGCATTCATGAGCAGCCAGGCCTGCTTCATGGCCGGGCTGGCGCTGGTGGCGCTACTGCTCGACGGGGTGGACGGTTTCGTGGCGCGAGCCACACGCTCGATGTCGCGCTTCGGTGCGCGCTTCGACATGGAACTCGATGCCTTCTTCATTCTGGTGCTGAGCGCGGCGCTGCTCGCGCTCGACAAGGTGGGCGCCTGGGTACTGGCGATCGGCGTCATGCGCTATGGCTTCGTGCTTGCCGGCCGGCCGTGGCCCTGGCTGCGTCGGCCGCTGCCGGACAGCCGCCGGCGCAAGCTGATCTGCGTGTGGCAGTCGGCGTCGCTGCTGACTGGATTGCTGCCCTTCGTGCCGGCCTCGGCCGCTGCCGGCCTGGCGATGCTGGCGCTGGGATTGCTGGGCTACTCGTTCGGGGTCGATATCGCCTGGCTGATACGCCATCGGCACGCCGTCCTAGCCGAGCGCCTTGACGATCAGCTGCATGCCGACGATCGCCATGGCGACGATGATCAGCCGATAGAACAGCCGCTCGTTGACCCGGTTTTGCAGCCACAGGCCGCTGCGCACGCCGGCCCAGGCGACCGGCACCAGTAGCAGCGACGCGCCGGCGCTGGTCAGGTTGATTTCGCCCAGCCATAGATAGGGCCCGAGTTTCATCAGGTTGACCGCAGCGAAACCCACCACGCAGGTGGCGATGAACGCTTGTTTGTCGAGCCCGCGCGGAATCAGGTAGAGGTTGATCGGCGGCGCGCCGGCGTGGGCGAGGAAACTGGTGAAGCCGCAGCCGATCCCGGCGGGCAGCGACCAGTAGCGATGGATCGGCCGCGACGCGCGCGGTCGGCGCAGCATGTAGACGGCGAACAGCAGCGAGATGATCCCCAGCAGTAGGCGGATCAGATCCTCGTCGAGGACGCCGATGGTCAGGGTGCCGATCGCCACGCCGACGGCCATGCCCGGCAGCAGTCGATAGACCTCGCGGGTTGCCTGACGCCCCCACCAGGCCTTGACGCTGAAGGCATCCATCACCAGCAGCAGCGGCAGCAATAGCCCGGCGGCCTCGATCGGTCCGATCGCCAGCGCCATCAGAGGCACCGAGAGCGAGCCGAAGCCGCCGGCGAAACCGCCCTTCGAGATGCCGGTGAGATAGGTCGACAGGACGATCAGCGTCCACGCCAATAATGAATAGTCGGGCAGGCTCATCCTCGCTCCTCGTCAGCGGCGGGGTGCGGCAGTTTACCAGCCGCGGCCCCGGTGCGGGGGGGCGGCAGGGGGCCCAGGGTCGTCAAGCCGGCACAGTCCGCGTATAAGGGAGCCAGATTTCTGCTATATGAGCGATGGATCATGGCACGAGCTCCCTTCGAACTCGCCGGCGCGCGCGTTGCGCCGGGTTCCCGCGCGCAGATCGACGTCCCGGTGGCCAAGCTCTACACCCATGCGCCGCTGCACATCCCGGTGGAAGTGGTGCATGGCCGCCAGGCCGGGCCGGTGCTGTTGGTCTGCGGGGCGATCCACGGCGACGAGATCAACGGCGTCGAGATCGTCCGTCGGCTGCTGCGGTCGACGGCGATCCGCCGGCTGCGCGGCACGCTGATCGCGGTGCCCATCGTCAACGTCTTCGGCTTCGTCCAGCACACCCGTTACCTGCCCGACCGGCGCGATCTCAACCGCTGCTTTCCGGGCAGTGACGCCGGGTCGATCGGCTCGCGGGTGGCCGCGCTGTTTCGCGAGCAGATCGTCGACCTGGCGAGCCACATCATCGATCTGCATACCGGCGCCATCCACCGCACCAACCTGCCGCAGGTACGCTCCCAACTGAGCGTGGGCAGCGAGACGGCGGCAATGGCCGAGGCCTTCGGCGCGCCGGTGATCCTCAACGCCGAGCTGCGCGAGGGCAGTTTGCGCGCCTATGCCCAGCATCACGGCGTACCGGTCCTGACCTACGAGGCCGGCGAGGCGCTGCGTTTCGACGAATGGGCGATCGCGCCGGGGGTGCGCGGAGTGCTGCGGGTGATGCGCCACCTGGGCATGCTGGCGGCCAGCCGGCGCCGTCGCGAGCCGCCGCCGGCCGAGGTCGCCAACGGCTCGAGCTGGGCGCGGGCGCCGATCGACGGCATCCTGCGTCCGCGGGTGCGTCTCGGCGCGCGGGTCGCCAAGGGCCAGGTGCTGGGGCTCGTCGCCGATCCGTTCGGCAATTCCGAAGGCGAGGTGGTGGCCAACGCCGACGGCATAGTCATCGGCATGAGCAACCTGCCGCTGGCCAACGAAGGCGAGGCGCTGTTCCACGTCGCCCGCTTCGAGGCGATCGAAGAGGCCGAGAACGCCGTCGAGACGTTCCAGTCGGATTACGAGGGCACGCCGGACACGCTCTGACCGGCGATCAGGCTAGGGAGGGGACGCCGGCAGCGGTCTCGTGCGGCTCGGACACCAGCCCCAGGGCGTCGTCGAACACGCCAAGCCCGGCACCTTCGCGATGCGCATTCTCGGACAGGTGACGGCGAAAGCGCCGCCCGCCCGGGCAGCCCTGGAATAGCCCCAGTAGATGCCGGGTGATGTGGTTGAGCTTGGCGCCTTCCTCGAGCCGCTGGGCGATATAGGGGCGCAGCGCCCGAGCGGCACCGTGGCGCGACGCTGCCGGGCCGGGTTGGCCGTAGAGCGCCTCGTCGACGCCCGCCAGCAGCCAGGGATTCTGGTACGCTTCGCGACCCACCATCACGCTATCGACGGCATCCAGATGCTCGCGGCACTCGGCCAGCGTCTTGATGCCGCCGTTGATGCCGATGTGCAGGTCGGGGTATTGCGCCTTCAAACGCTGAACGCGCGGATAGTTGAGCGGCGGCACGTCGCGGTTCTGCTTGGGCGACAGGCCCTGCAGCCAGGCCTTGCGGGCGTGCACGATGAACGTTTCGCAGCCGGCGTCGGCGACCCGTTGGATGAAGCGCGCCAGATCGGCGTCCTCGTCCTGATCGTCGATGCCGATACGGCACTTGACCGTGACCGGGATCGCTACCGCCTCGCGCATCGCGCGCACCGCGTCGGCGACGGTCTGCGGGTGCGCCATCAGGCAGGCGCCGATCAGGTTGTTCTGCACCCGGTCGCTGGGGCAGCCGACGTTCAGGTTGATCTCGTCATAGCCCCATTCCTCGGCGATCGCCGCGCACTCGGCCAGCTCCCCGGCATCGCTGCCGCCGAGCTGCAGGGCCAGCGGATGCTCCAGCGCGTCGTAACCGAGGAAGCGCTCGCGCGGCGTGCCATGCAGGATCGCCCCGGTGGTCACCATCTCGGTGTACAGCAAGGCATGTCGCGTCAGCGTGCGAGCGAAGGCGCGGAAGTCGCGCGTCGTCCAGTCCATCATCGGCGCGACGGAGAATGTTCTATCCAACGCAGGCCGCGTGATGCCAGTGTTCATGCGGGTTGAGGCGGTTGCCATATCAGCCATAACTGTTCGTGTTCACAGTTGTTGGATGGGCTTGCCCGGACGAGTCATCACACTTGGAGCTGACCGGTGGTGACGATACCAAGCGTCCGAGAAAGGGCGGCATTTTCTCATACCTTGTACGGATCCGCATTGCTCGTCAGGGCCAATCGATGGAAGGAACATGCCCCTGGGCGATGCCATCGAGCACTTTCCGTATGAATTTGCATGGGATACTAGACGCCAAGCGAGCCATCATCGAGCGATCCCAGCGATACCGATCGCCTGGATAATAGTCACCTGTCCTTTTTTCAATCGGGCGAGAAGGTATGAGTGGTTAACCCGACATTGTGAAACATTGCAAAAATCACCTTGAAAACACGGTTGGCTGGTTTCAAACGACACAAAAGCAAGTTAATAATGCCGTGCCGATAAGGCGATAACACCACCGTTGAGGTTCCATATTATGCTTTCTCGTTTCAAGATTGGTACGCGGCTCGGCGTCGCCTTTGGACTTGTGTTGGTTTTGCTGCTAGGTACGCTTGCCGCCGGTGTTTTGGGGCTAAACTCGATAAAGAAAACCGCTAACCATGCTCTAAACAATGATATTGCTTTGGGTAACAATTCCGCTAAGGTTCAGCAACTCGCCCTTGAAGAACGTCGGTATGAAAAGGATACCTTTATCAATATCGATAATGCGGAAAAAACGGCTTCTTATTTTGACAAGTGGGAGAAGTCCCAGAAAGCGCTTTCGATGACGCTTGTCGAAGGAAATAAGCTGGCAAAGCAAGAGGAAATAAAGACGCTTTATTCCGAAGCCGGAAAAGCGTTGGAAGATTACGCGAAAGGGTTTCGTGCCGTATATAAGGAGATCGCAAGCGAGGAGATACAGGATACGGTACAGGCTAATGCGGTGTTCAGTCAGTACAAGGACGATATTTATCGTCTCGAGGACCTGGCAGCAAAGATCGATAAGGCAGTGGCGGAGCGAGTGGCGCTAGCGGGCAGCAGTATCGATCAGCAGTACCAGGCCGCCTTCTGGTCACTGTTGGGGTTCGCCGTCGTTGCTCTTCTGTTGGCCGTATTGCTGGCTTACGTTATTACCCGGAGTATTTCCCGGCCATTGTACCGTGCCGTGAATGTCGCGCAGCGCGTAGCTCAAGGTGACTTGACGTCTCGAATCGATACGAACGGAAAGGACGAGATATCACTGCTGTTCGTTGCGCTGTATGAAATGCAGGAAAACCTGAACGGATTGGTTCGGGAGCTACGTCGCAGCAGTGACGGTGTGTTCAACGGCTCCAATGAAATAGCGCTGGGAAGCCAGGACTTGGCGGCACGTACCGAATCTCAGGCTGCATCGCTGCAGGAGACGGCATCGAGCATGGAGGAGATGGCTTCTACCGTGCGCCAAAATACGGACTCGGCTCAGGAGGCGGACCGACTGTCGGCGAATGCTGCGGATGCGGCAGAAGTCGGAGGTAGTGAGGTAAAACGTACCACGCAGCTGATGGAAACCATCGCCGAAAGCTCACGGCAGGTCACTGAGGTGGTATCGATCATCGATTCCATTGCTTTCCAGACAAATATCCTGGCGCTAAATGCTTCAGTCGAAGCAGCGCGTGCCGGTGAGCAAGGCCGAGGCTTTGCCGTCGTTGCGCAGGAGGTGCGCTCGCTGGCCAGCCGCAGTGCCGAATCTGCGAAAGCGATTCGGGATATGGTCGAATCCACGATGCAAGAGATTGTCAAAGGCGTTGCACAGGCGAAGCGGAGTGGTGAAACGATCGAATCTTCGGTCATGGCCATTCGTCAGGTATCCAACTTGATGAAGGAGATCTCAACCGCCACGCGCGAGCAGAATAGTGGTATAGAGCAGATCAATGTGGCGCTGACTCAGTTGGATTCGGCAACCCAGCAAAATGCTTCCTTGGTGGAAGAAACCAGTCAGGCTGCGGCTTCGCTGAAAGGGCAGGCTGAAACCATGGCCGATATGATCGCTAAGTTCCGGACGAACGATCAGGGCGAATCCCAGAAGGCGGTTGCAGCATCGATCGTGCCGGTACGGGCTGAGGCATCGTCTCTACCTGCCCCGAGAAAGGCCGATAAAGTGGCCGAAGTAGAGGAGTGGGCGACCTTCTGACCGACTCGCGCTTGATTCAATGTGGCCGGTTCGAGGGCTGTATCCTGAGTTGCTGTACACGTCGTTCAAGGCCCCACGCAGTGGGGCCTTTTCATTGCACTGCACTTTTACGAATTCGCTTTAGGCTCACTCGCCAATGCCGGTCAGCCAGCGCCTACATCACGTGTCCGCGATTTCCTACATAACTTTCTAATCTAGGTTAAATACTACCCGGGCCAGGGCACGTATGCTGCATATGTAGACATGGAATGTCGCAATGGAACCCGGGCAGGGACGCCCGATGAACCAAGGATGCATGAGCGGGATGGCTCATGAGTGGGCAGCAGGAAGCATAGCGCCACGCAAAGCCCGGCCTTCACAGGCCGGGCTTTATTAGTTCTGTCTGATGCCATGCAAATCTTCTCGGGCTCGCGGCCCCGCATTCATCAGGTGGCTATCCCTGCATTGCTTTGCTATGCCGATATAAAGGCGGCGGCGGTGTGTAAGCTTTAGCTTACGACTCTTTCGTGACCCTTTTCCATCTTCTCGAATCGCACTCAGACGATATACTCGCCACTGAGCATGACGGCTCCAGGGAGGGGGCGACAGGGAAGTTAAAGCGCTATCAGCGTTATTAAGGAATCATCGGCAGGAGGCTGATGGGAAGTACAGGGATGTGCCGTATCAGAAGCCTGACCGTTATGGCCAGGCTTCTTGCGTTCCGGCTGGTACTCGAGTTAATGGTTGTCATTTCTATCGACTGGGTCGGGCGCTTGAAACGGGGTTTCGCTGCGTCCATGAACCGCTTGCGCCTCCTTTAAACAGTGGATTGAGCTTGTCGGTGATCTTGAAAGGATCGAATGATACAACCCTGGCCAGGCCGTCGAGATCCAATATCTGCACGTTCCGGCGGGTCTTTCGCAGTAACCCTTCGCGCTCCAGTTCGGTCAGCGTGCGGCTTATATGTACCGTGGTCATACCCAACAGCCGGCTCATGTCGCGCTGGCTCAGTGGCAATGTAAAGTCATGGGTGAAGGTGGCGTCGATGCGTTTGAGCCGATAATAGAGTTCGAGCATGAAGTGGGCAATGCGCGAGCGTGCGTCGTGACGCAGTATATTGACCAGCCTTTCGGTAATGATGGCCTGCTGGCGTGCCGCCGAGGCATGAATTGCCAATGTCAGGGTCGGCGACGATTCGAAGATGTTGAGCAAGCGTTCGGCGGGGAAAGGGCAGACGACGCCGTCGGTGAGCATGACCAACGATGTGGCATAGGCCGGGAAAGTAAGTTCGCGAATGCCCAGCAGATCACCGGGCAGGAATACATCGAGGATTTGTTCGTTGCCGCTGCCCGCGCTATGGAGGCTATAGGCCCATCCGCTACGTAGCGTATAGAGCGTAGCTGGCACATCATCGCTCTGCCAAAGCACTTCGTCCTTGGTGGCCGTTCGCGGGTTTTGCTCGAGCTCCTCGAGCAGCCGATGATCATCGGCTGTCAGCGGCATG
Source organism: Halomonas sp. HP20-15 (assembly GCF_033446685.1). NCBI lineage: Bacteria > Pseudomonadati > Pseudomonadota > Gammaproteobacteria > Oceanospirillales > Halomonadaceae > Halomonas > Halomonas sp. HP20-15. The sequence goes on from NZ_JAWQLY010000004.1 coordinate 46,420, forward strand.
TAGTGGGAAAGATTGTCTGAAACACAGACTTTTGAGTGGGGCATGTTTGGGTTCCTTTTTCTGTACCCTCGTGGCATCACCTCCATTTAACGAGGGTACCCGATCATTCATGTATGGCCATCATAGCCGGCAACTCGAACGCGGCCCGATGTTTCATGCCTGAGTACGATGCGCCTCTCCAAAATATAAACGCCCCAGCAAAGTGAGGCGCTATGACGGTGAGAAAGCTCTCTCTGGTTGATAATCTGCAGATTGCCGCTATGCATGTTTACTTCTTGGCGCTGCCCGATTGATCGACTTCCTTGAAGCTGACCTTGCCTTGTCCGTCGATCTGGCAGGTCACGTTATGCACGGTATTGCCGTGTCCAGTGAAGTTGATATGTAGTTCGAAGGGCTCTCCAGGCTTATAGCTCTTGGCATTGCTTTCGCTCTTTACCGGATTACCGGTGAGCTTCTTTCCGTCACGGTGTTGCACCGTCTTTTTCTGACATTGCTCCATCAGTTGCTGAGCCTTTTCCGTCGACACTTCCGCCCAGGCATTGATGGTCGTTAATGCTGACAGGGCCAAGGTCAGTAGGCTGACGCCAATGGCTAGTTTAGGTGACCGCATAGACACCTCCTTGTTGAATGCTCTTACAGTGTAGAAAAGCGCTGACAAGGCACCAACCTCGCATCTGAGCGCATTTTACGTTGGTTCCGGAGGTTTCTTAGGCGTTATTGTCTGGAGTCGACCAGATATGTAACCATGTACACATAAATTTACAATTTGATGGCCTGGGTTAAATCATAAATCGCTTAAGTTTGTGAAACTGTCTACCCAGGCCGGCGGTCTACCCCAGCGTAGCATTCGCGCGGGATATGGCCTGTCGGGTTGTTTCAGACTTCCCTGCTTTTTAACCCTGCCGAGAGGCGGGGTATTTTTTGTCACGCTTCATGATCGGCTCGGTCGGGGCCGCTTCATTACGACATGATCAGGCGTGCTGGCGGCGGGCGGCAGGCGTTTCCAGCGGGGCGCGAAATGACACGGTTTCGTAGCGTGCGCAGCGCAGGCACTTCACACAGCCAAGGGCCCCCAATAGGCGCTGGTAACTGAAGGTAGTCCATGTGGCTGGGTCGTGTGCAGCGATCTCGACGTTGCCACAATCGCACATGAGGATATCGTTGCCCTGAGCATCGATTTCCCGGGTGATATGTTTCATGGCCACTCTCCTTGATGACTCCTGACCTTTGATGTTAGGTCCTTGTCGTCCAGCGTCTTCGCGAAACCATTTGGCGTGTTGCCTGAACCGAACCGAATGACGGCTGGTTTGTGGCAGCCGTTCGGGCTACTGAAGGCAACGAAAAGACAGCTTACGTGGCAGGCCGAGGCCTGACTGTGAGAGATAGCCGTTACATGCTGTAAGCGATCTCTTACAAGCAACACCGGAACGAGCCACTAACTTGAGTTATGTAACTGCATGGTTATGAAACTTTAATGGATCGTTTAACCTGGGTTATCTAAGTCCTGGGAAATATTTGAGAAGGTAGGCGCATCGGGCAGGGAAGAGCCCGTCTAGGGATGAATGGAGTCAGGACGACTCGGCAGCCAAGGAAGCGCGGGCAGGACGCTCGCGGAAGCCGCAAGGAAACGCAGCACTACTGAAAGCCCGGCCTGTAAAGGCCGGGCTTTTTGCGTTATCCGTTTTACCAGGCGAGCAGCCTGGGTATGGCCGATCAACGTGCCTTGACCCGGAGAATCTCGTCCCAGCGAGTGGTACAGCGTGAGGAGAGATGGGCACAGCGTAGATGCCAAGTGGCGTCATCACGGGGCATGCCCAGACGTACGGTGCCCCGTCCCATGCAGCGGTTGAGCGTATCCAGCGTATCCATCAGCCGCTCGCTGCGCTCGCGTTCGGCGGCTTGCTGGGGAGCGTCGAACAGCGCCAGTTGCTGGCGCTCGGCGTCGACCAGATCGAGCAGCATGACCCCTGCCTTCATGAACCAGTGGCGGGGACGATAGATGCGCGCCAGGGCTTGCCCGGCGGCGGCGGCGATCAACCGGCTGTCGGCGGTCGGGTGGCCGAGCTCGACGATGGCGCTTGGGTTGTACTGGACATGATCGGTACGGTGCCGGTTGGTCCTGAGGAAGACCAGCACTGCCCGCGCCAGGCCGCGTTGTCGGCGCAGCTTCTCGGCGCCGCGTTGGGCATGCTGGCGCACGGCTTCGCGCAAGTCGTCGAACTCGCCGGTCAATCGGCCGAAGCTGCGCGAGGTCATGATGCGCTGCTTGGCATCGTTGCCGTCGTGCATTTCCAGGCAGGGTATGCCGCGCAATTCGAGCAACGTGCGTTCGAGATTGACCGAGAAGCGTCGGCGTATGCGCTTGGGATCGGCACTGCGCAACTCCCAGACGCTATGGATATCCATCAGGTGCAGACGTTCCACCAATCGCCGACCGATGCCCCACAGCTGATCGATGGTGGTGCTCTGCATGAGCACGCGGGTGGCGTCGTCATTGGCGCGCAGAATGCAGACGCCATGATAGGCGGGCATTTTCTTGGCGATGTGATTGGCGAGCTTGGCCAGGGTGCGGGTAGGCGCCACGCCGACGCAGACCGGCAGCCCGGTGAGACGTCTTAGCTGCTGTCGCAGTTGACGGCAATGGGTTTCCAACTCGTCATCCGCTACGCTGTCGAAGCGCGCGAAGACCTCATCGATGGAATAGGGCTCGACCGACGGCGAGAACGTCTCGATCACCGTGCGCATGCGTGCCGACATATCGCCGTAGAGCTCGTAGTTGGAGGAGACCAGCTCAATGCCTTGCCGGCGCTGCAGGGGCTGAAGCTGATAGGCCGGGGCGCCGAGGGCGACGCCCAGCGCCTTGAGTTCCGAGGAACGGGCGATGACGCAACCGTCGTTATTGGACAGCACGCCGACCGGAACGCCTTCCAGGTGCGGCTTAAAAACGCGCTCGCAGCTGACATAGAAATTATTGGCGTCGATCAGGCCGATCATACGAGGTACTCATGGATGACCGCACGCACCACGCCCCATATCTGACAGTCGCGGTCACTGAGCGGAATCGGTGCGTAGCGAGGGTTGCCCGAACACAGTAGCGGTCGTCCATGGTGTTGCTCGTAGCGTTTGACGACCACCTCGCCATCGACCAGCGCGACGAGGATGTGCCCGGGTTGTGGCTCCAGCGCCCGGTCGACGACCAGGGTGTCGCCATCGCTTATCTGGTAATCAACCATGCTGTCGCCCTCGACCTGCATGAAGAACGTGGCCGCGGGATGTTTGACCAGGCGTTCGTTGAGATCGAGTGCGCGCTGCTCGTAGTCCTCGGCTGGCGAGGGGAAGCCGGAAAAGCCGGCGCGTGGACGCACCAGCGGATAGGGCAACGCCTGCGCGGGTGGCGCCAGGGCGGCCCGGCGGATGATGAAGTCGACCATGAGCGAAGACTGCCTCTTTGACTGTCTATGCATACAGTATCCGATAGACGCCCATGCCGAGCAAATCAACGCAACCTGCGCCCAATCTCGTCATCCGTGGCCGGCGAACGGTCGACTGACCCCGCAATTGAAATTCCCTCAGGGATTCTTGCTACCCGAGTACACCTCTAGAGTCGCCGATTATTTAACTTATATTTATTGAAAGGCACGCAATCTGCGCAGATTAGCTGCTCTTTATTGTGCGATTTTGGAAGGCTTGAAAGCTATCAAATCTTGGCTACTCTGGAATTGTCTGATCGATGCAGTTGACTGGTTGCATAAGGTTGATTGTCTAGCAGCCGCTGTATTGATCTTGTTAAGGAAGACGATCAAGAGATTGGTAATGGCTGATAAGCGTAAGGATGACGATAAAGGCATGAGCGTTAACGAGGCAGGCAAGAAAGGCGGAAACACCACCTCGGAAACTCATGATAAAGACTTCTACGAAGACATTGGACACAAGGGTGGCGAAGCCACTTCACAGAGCCATGGAAAAGAATTCTATGAGGATATTGGCCACAAGGGTGGCCAGAACAGCGGCGGAAACTTCAAGAACGATCCCGAGAGGGCATCCGAAGCTGGTCAGAAAGGTGGTCAGCAGAGTGGTGGAAACTTCGCCAACGATCGTGAGAAGGCTTCCGAAGCCGGCAAGAAAGGTGGCGAGCACAACCGTAGCGGAGGCCGCTAAGCCAAGCGGGTGGCTCATAGCCAAAAATTGACTCGCTATTTAACGTCTTGATATTTACTGTATTGATAAAAGTTAAATAGTGGAAAGAGCAGGGCGAGGGTGGTCTCTCGTCCTGCTTGGTCATAAGGTTTGGTTCGTTCTGTTCCTCCGCCTCGCTTGTGGGAATACGGGTTGATTTCTACCTTTATGGAGCAGTAGCAGCCAAACACGTCTCTACAAGGATAGGAGGCAATCATGACTAGAGGACTCGGAGGTCAATCTCCCGCCAATATTACTCATCATCTAAAGGGTGTCGATTTTCCTGCTAGCCGGGAAGATCTCGAAAAACAGGCCAAGGACAACGGTGCCGGGGATGATGTAATGGAAATCATACGTCAGATGCCCGATCAGGAATATGGCAGCATGGCCGACGTCACCAAGGGTGTCGGCGAAGTCGAATGAATGTCCTTTATTCAAGACCCGTTTTAGCCAACGACTTGCCGGTCGTTGGCTTTTTTCTTGGCGGCCCATGGGCCCGATAAACGAGACGCTTCATGGACACCGCAAGGTCAGCCATCCACTTGCTAGCTGTCGTCGTCGGCTGGTGAATCATATTTTAGGCCGGCTTCTACCTTGGCCAGGAGCCTGAAGAGTTCGCGATATTCCGCCGGGCTCAGGTTCGCTATCAATTCGCTTTCCCAGGCCAGCGCTCGGGGTATCACCGAGGCCAGCAGATCGTTGCCCTCGGTGGTCAGGGTCAGCCATAGCGTGCGCTGATCGGTAGTGTCGCGCTGTCGCCGAACCAGTCGGCGTTCCACCAACTGGGCGACGGCACGCGAGACGCGGGCCTTGTCCATGTCGGTCAGTTGGCAGATGCGCTTGGCGGTCAGCGGCTGGGTCTGCTGTAGCCAGGCGAGCACCCGCCACTGGGCGATGGTCAGGTCGTATTGCTGGGCGTAGATCGTCGACAGCGCCTGGCTGATGCGCTCGGCCAGGTTGGATAGCCGGTAAGGCAGGAACGCCTGGAGAGCGAGCATGTGGGGCGGATGGTCGGGGATGGGCAAGGAGGTCTCCTGGCAGCGGGGCGCACGAGTGTAGCGGCGCCATGCCAATGGCGCCTGCCGCGAAAGAACGTGTAGTGAAAACGTTACGCAATTCTACCGCTGAAGCAATCGGGATGCCGTCCAGATGCTTGTGGCGGCGTTGGGCTTCGACATAAGGTTTCAAATGAAACTTTATGGCGAATCATCGACCAGGTTGCAAGAAATCTGTCGCGAGACGCGCCCGCATCGTTGGTGACAGCTGAGCCAATAACGCTACAATCGCCGGCTTGTGCAACGATGCGCTGCGATCCATCGGCACAACAACAAAACTTTTAAGGTGTTCCATGACGACGAGAGAGAAACCCCACAATCTTTGGATAAGCCGTTGGGGCTTCGTCCTTGCGGCGACCGGTTCGGCCGTGGGGCTGGGCAATATCTGGAAATTCCCCTACATGACCGGCGAATACGGTGGCGGTGCCTTCGTGCTGGTCTACCTGTTATGCATTCTGGCGATCGGCATTCCGATCATGATGCTCGAGATCGGCTTTGGCCGCCGTGGTCGCGGCAGTCCGATCGACGCCATCCGGCGGGTGGCTCGCGAGTCCGGGCATGGTCGCGGTTGGGCATTGCTCGGCTGGATGGCGATGCTGTGCGGCTTCATGATCCTGTCGTTCTACGTGGTGGTCGCCGGCTGGTCGGTGTCATACCTGTGGAAGGCGATCACCGGCGGGCTGAACGCCGACAGCGTCGACGGCATGGCGGCGATCTTCGGCGCCAATAACGCCAACCCGCTGAACCTGGGCTTCTGGAGCACGCTGGTAACCGTGGTCACCATGCTGATCGTCGGCAAGGGCGTACAGGAAGGCATCGAGAAGAGTGTGCGCTGGATGATGCCGGGCATGGTGATCATGCTGGCGATCATGATCGTCTATGCGATGTTCTCCGGCGGTTTCGGCCAGGCGGTGAACTTCCTGTTCGCCTTCGAGATCGGCAAGCTATCCAGCGCCGGCCTGCTGGCGGCGATGGGTCACGCCTTCTTCACGTTGTCGCTGGCCTCGGGGGCGATCCTTACCTACGGCTCCTATCTGCCCGATGGCAAGTCGATCGCGCGTACCACCTTCATCGTGGCGATCTGCGACACGCTGGTGGCGCTGATGGCGGGGCTGGCGATCTTTCCGGTGATCTTCGCCAACGGCCTCGACCCGGCGAGCGGCCCGGGGCTGATCTTCATGAGCCTGCCGCTGGCTTTCCAGCAGATGCCGTTGGGTACGCTGCTCGAGATCATCTTCTTCGTCATGCTGACCATGGCCGCGCTGACCTCGGCGATTTCGATGATCGAGGCCACCGTTGCCTGGCTCAACGAAAGCAAGGGCGTGCCGCGGGGCAAGGCGGCCTGGGGCACCGGTATCGTACTGTGGCTGGTCAGCACCCTGGCGATGCTATCGTTCAACGTCGGCGCCGAGTGGACGCTAGGCGGCAAGAATTTCTTCGATTGGCTGGATTATCTGACTTCGCGCTGGATGATGCCGCTGGGCGGACTGGGCATGGCGCTGCTGGCCGGGTTCTTTCTGCGTAACGAGATCTTCCGCTCCGAGATGGGGCTGGGTCGTGTCCCGTACGCGCTATGGCTGTTCATGATCCGCTACGTCAGCCCGCTGGGCATCGTGCTGATCTTCATCGACGCATTGGGCCTGATGGCGCTCGATATGGGGCGCCAGTGGCCCTGGTTGCTGGCCGTGCTGGTGGCAATCACGCTGATCGGTGAGTTGTTAAGCCCTCGGCTGAAGCGGCAGTTGGCCGGCTAGCCTCCCGCTGGTACTGTGCTCTACGCCCCGGCCTTGGCCGGGGCGTTTGCGTTGTGGACCTTGGGTTATAAGCTGGCAACCAGACGTTACTGGCATAGTCGCTGCGGGATGATTATTTTTGCGTCTAACCAGAAGAACCCTTCTTATATTTTGTTATAAGAGCTAGCCGATGCCCGATACCCCTTCCACGCAGTCTCGTGCCGCTTCGTCGGCGTTGCACGACTTTCCGCGTGGCCAGGTCTGCCTGATCGGAGCCGGGCCGGGCGATCCCGAACTACTGACGCTCAAGGCCCTGAAGCGCCTGCAGGTCGCCGAGGTGATCCTTCACGATCGGCTGGTCAGCAGCGAGATTCTGGCGCTGGCCAACCCGACGGCGCAGCAGCTCTACGTGGGCAAGGCCCGCTCGTGGCATAGTTTGCCGCAGGAGGATATCAACCAGGCGCTGGTCGACTGGGCGCGTCAGGGCAAGCGAGTGGTACGTCTCAAGGGCGGCGACCCTTTCATCTTCGGCCGTGGCGGTGAAGAGCTCGAGACGTTGGCTGACGCAGGCATCGCATTCGAAGTGATACCCGGAATCACCGCCGCCTCTGGATGCGGGGCCTATGCCGGCATTCCGCTGACCCACCGCGACCACGCTCAGTCGGTGCGCTTCGTCACCGGTCATCTCAAGAACGGCAGCAGCGACCTGGACTGGCCGACGCTGGCCCGGCCGCAGCAGACGCTGGTGTTCTACATGGGACTGGGCAGCCTCGAGGTGATCCGCCGCGAACTGCGCGCCCACGGCCTGCCTGGCGAGACGCCGCTGGCGCTGATCGAACAGGGCACAACCGCCCGCCAGCGCCTGCACGTCGGCACGCTGGCGACGCTTCCCGTCAGTCTCACGCAGGGGCCGGTTCGCCCGCCGACGCTGATCATCGTCGGCAGCGTGGTGTCGCTGGCCGAGCGGCTCGCCTGGTTCGATGGCGCCCGTTCGGCGAGCCAGGGTTGGGAGCATGGCAAGCACCCCACACCGCAGAGCGATGCCAACACGGCCTAGCAGCTTGTCGGCGGTGAACCGGTGTCCGGTAGCGGTTGACGCTCGTCGGGGCGCTCTCGAAAATGACTCCTATCCCCGACGCCATGGACGAGGCCGTCATGACTATCGAGCAGCTCGACATACGCGATCATCTGGCGCAGTTCGCACCCTTCGACACGCTTCCCGACGCGCTGCTGGACCGCGTCGCCGAGCAGGTTGAGATCCGCTACTTCCAGGCCGGCACCGACCTGCTGGTCAAGGACCAGCCGATCCACGAATTGTGGTATCTGCGCAGCGGTGCGGTGGAGATGTACAAGCGTAGCGGCAGCCTGTTCAACCGACTCAGTGAGGGGGATATCTTCGGCTACTCGGATCTGCTGAGAAACAATCGGGTGCGTTTCCCGGTGCGTGCGCTCGAGGATTCGCTGGTCTACTTCATTCCCGAGGCGCTGTTCCAGCAGCTCTGCGACGAGAACGACGAATTCTCGGATTTCGTCGATACCGGCGGTCAGCGGCTCAAGGCCACGGTGGAGGAGCAGCATCGCGACAGCAACATGCTGACCACGCGGGTGCGCAAGCTGATCCACCGCCAGGCCGTGCTGGTCGAGGCCGACACGCCGCTGCAGCAGGCCGCCCAGCAAATGCGCAAGGAAAACGCCACCTGCGTGCTGGTGCTGGATGCGCCCGATGGCGACTGGGAGCATTCCTTCAGCGGGCGCGATAATCAGGCCTGGCGGCTGGCGGGCATTCTGACCGATCGCGACTTCTGTACCCGGGTGCTGGCCGATGGCATCTCGCCGCAGGCGCCGGTCAGCGAGGTGATGTCGCAGGACCCGATCACCATCCAGTCGGGTGAATCGGTGTACGAGGCGATGCTGTGCATGCTGCGCAACAACGTCCAGCATCTGCCGGTGCTGCATCGTCGCCATCCGGTCGGGGTGCTGAACCTTTCTGACATCGTGCGCTACGAAACCCATAGCAGCCTCTACCTGGTCAACAATATCTTTCACCAGACCGACGCGCACCAGCTCGCCACGCTGAGTGGCGAGGTGCGTACCGCTTTTGCCCGATTGGTCAAGGACGGCGCCAACTCGGAAATGGTCGGGCAGGCATTGGCGACCATCGGACGCAGTTTCGCGCGCCGCCTGCTGGAGCTTGGCGAGGCCGAGCTGGGGCCGCCCCCGGTGCCTTACTGCTTCATGGTGCTGGGTTCCATGGCCCGCGACGAGCCGACCATCACCGCCGATCAGGACAACGCGCTGATCCTCGACGACAGCTTCGACCCCGCGCACCACGACGAGTATTTCAAGGCCCTGGCGGCGTTCGTCAGCGATGGCCTGGCGGCCTGCAATTACCCTTACTGCAAGGGCGACATCATGGCCACCAACGAGCGCTGGCGTCAGCCGCTCAGGGTCTGGAAGCGCTATTTCAACGAGTGGATGGACGAGCCCAGCCCCGAGCGGCTGTTGCACAGCTCGATCTTCTTCGACCTGGCCAGCGTGTATGGCGAGGCGGCCTACGTCGAACAGTTGCAGGATCTGATCGCCGAACGCGCCCCGCAGCGCCCGGTCTTCCTCGCGGCGATGGCGCGCAATGCCCTGGGGCGCACGCCGCCGCTGGGCTTCTTCCGCACCTTCGTGATGGAGCGGGACGGCAAGCACCGCCAGTCGATCAACCTCAAGCGGCGTGGTACGGCGCCACTGGTCGACCTGGTGAGAATCCATGCGCTGGCCTGTGGCTCGAAAGCACAGAATACCTTCGCCCGGCTGGACGACATCGCGAGCACCCGACTGCTGCCCGAAGGCGTCAATGAACGGCTGCGCTATGCCTTCGAATTGCTGTCGATGGTGCGCATCCGCCATCAGGCCTACGATATCGAGCATGACGAGGACACCACCGACAACAGCGTCGAACCCGAGAGGCTATCGGGGCGTGAGCGGCGACACCTTAAGGATGCCTTCGAAGTGTTGAGCCACGCCCAGAAGTTTCTCGGCTTCCGCTACCCGATGCCTTCGAAGGGCCGCTGATGGTGATGCGCTTATTCTCCCGGCTGAGCAAGCAGGTGCCCGATTGGCCGGCCTATCTGGCCTCGCGTGCAACCCGGGCCCGCGATCCGCGTCTCGAGCGCTACTATGCTGCCGGTACCCCGGGACCCGAAACGCCGGTCGGCGACGTGCCGCTGGTGGCGCTGGATCTTGAAACCACCGGACTGGATGCCAGCCGCCACAGCATCGTCAGCATCGGCGTGCTGCCGTTCACGCTGGAGCGCATTCGCCTTGGCGAGGCACGCTACTGGGTGGTGGCGCCACGTCGATCGCTGAGCAACGAGTCGGTGACGTTTCACCACATTACCCATGCGGAAGTGGCCGACGCGCCGGACCTGGAAGATATTCTCGATGACCTGCTGGAGTGCCTGGCCGGACGGCTGGCGGTGGTTCACTATCGGCCCATCGAGCGTGAGTTTCTCGATGCGGCGATGCACGATCGGGTCGACGAGCACCTGCTGTTTCCGATGATCGATACCATGTCGTTGGAGGCGGTGCGTCACCGTCGGCGGCGCTGGTTGTGGCTGCAGCGCTTGGTTGGACGACCGCCGGCATCGGTTCGGCTGCACGAGAGCCGTCAACGCTACAACCTGCCGGCCTATACCGGTCATCATGCCTTAAGCGACGCGCTGGCCACCGCCGAGCTATTCCAGGCGCAGATCGCCCGCCACTATTCCTGGCAGACCCCGGTCGGCACATTCTGGCGTTGAGGAGGTTCATCGACGCAAAAAAGAGCGGCCCGCGAGCCGCTCTTTTTTTCGTAGGCAGTGAGCAATGCGCCTAGGCGCGTGGCTCGCTCATCAGCCCCTTGACGATGGCGTAGCACGCCGCCAGCAACACGAGCGTGAAGGGCAGGCCGGTCGAGATCACCGCCGCCTGAAGCGCCGTCAGCCCCCCGCCGAGTAGCAGCGCGACGGCGATGGCGCCCTCGATCAACGCCCAGAACACGCGCTGGGGCTTGGGCGCGTCGACCTTGCCGCCGGCGGTGATGGAATCGATCACCAGCGAGCCGGAATCCGACGAGGTAATGAAGAACACCATCACCAGCACGATACCGATGAAGGAGGTGACGCTGGTCCACGGCAGTTGGCCGAGCATCACGAACAGTTGCAGTTCGAGCGCGGCGTCCTTGACGCCTTCGAAGCCATTGGCCACCAACTGATGGATGGCGGTGCCGCCGAAGGCGGTCATCCACAGTACCGAGACCAGCGAGGGCACCAGCAGCACGGCGATCAGAAACTCGCGCACGCTGCGCCCGCGGCTGACCCGGGCGATGAACATGCCGACGAACGGCGACCAGCTGATCCACCAGGCCCAGTAGAAGGCGGTCCAGCCCTGGCTGAAGTTGATATCCTCACGTCCGAACGGGTTGGACAGCGCGGGCAGATGGGCCACATAGCTCGCCAGATTTTCGAAAAAGCCCGTGACAATCATCAGCGTGGGCCCGACGGCGATCACGAAGGCCAGTAGCAGGAAGGCCAGGACCATGTTGACCTGGGATAGCCGCTGCACACCCTTGTCGACACCGGCGAGTACCGACATCAGCGCGACGGCAGTGATGCCCATGATCAGAATCACCATGGTGACGTTGTTGTTGGGCGTGTCGAACAGATAGCTCAGCCCCGCGGAGGCCTGCGAAGCACCCAGGCCGAGTGACGTCGCCAGGCCGAACAGGGTGGCGAACACCGCCAGGATGTCGATCACGTGGCCCGGCCAACCCCAGATCCGCTCGCCGAGGATCGGGTAGAAGATCGAGCGCATGGTCAGCGGCAGACCCTTGTTGTACGAGAACAACGCCAGGGCCAGGGCGACCACGGCGTAGATCGCCCAGGGGTGCAGCCCCCAGTGGAAGATCGTCGCGGCCATGCCCAGTGAGATGGCACCTTGTTGATCGCCCGCGGCAGCGCCCAGCGGGGCCCAGTCGGTGCGCATACCGCCTTCCGCGCTGGTGCCCGCCATCGAGGTGCCGAAGTGGGTTATCGGCTCGGAAACGCCGTAGAACATCAACCCTATGCCCATGCCCGCGGCGAACAGCATGGCGAACCAGCCGGCGTAGCTGAAGTCCGGCTTGGCCTCCATGCCGCCGATGCGCACCTTGCCCAGCGGGGTGAATATCAGCACGACCGTGAGCACGACGAAAATATTGGCGGCGAACAGGAACAGCCAGGTCAGGTTGCCGGTCAGCCAGCTCTTGGCGCCGTTAAAGATTGGGCCCATCTGATCTGGCAGGGCCAGGGTGATGAACACAAAGAACAGGATCAGCAGGGATGAGATCGAGAAGACCTTGCCGTGCAGGTCGACGTCCACGCCAAACCTGCGGGTGGTGATGTTGTCCTGACCGATCACGTAATCGGTATCGATGAGGTCCGAGCGACCGGTCGGCGCGGGAATGCCTTCCTGGCTCTCCTGCGGTGACGACTCGGTCTGCCTGTTGGGCTTTTCATCCATGGAGCATCTCCGTTCGTTGCGAAGTTTGAAGCGTATCTGGCGGCTTTGCCGGCCAGGCCGAGATTGCGCGACCAACTGACAAAGCATCAATGGCGTCGTGTGTCATGTCACGCGACGCTGCAAAATGAGAGCGCAATTGGTGCCTTTATCCTGACGCAAAGTGGCGACAGTTGCCACCGGAGCGGGGCCTGGTTTTGTCGCCGTCCGGCGTTCGTTTGTTCATGCGCCCAGCATGCCACCGGCGGGGGGTGTCGGCCAAACGGCCCCGGGCGAAGGTCGGGCTATAAGCCGGCCGGGGTAATGGACTAGTATCCAATCGATCGTTTGAATCCTTGTGCTGCCGCGTGTATTCAGGCAAACCGTACCTTTCCGCCAACCGTTTCAGGAGTGTTTCATGGCCAGTTATCAGGCGCCGTTGCGCGACATGCGCTTCGTGCTCAACGAGGTTTTTCAGGCCGGTGAGGAGTGGGCCGCGATGCCGGGAACCACCGAGGTCACCCCCGACCTTGCCGAGGCCATCCTGGAGGAGGGCGCGCGCGTCACACGGGCCGAGTTGTTTCCGCTCAACCAGAGCGGCGACGCCGAAGGCTGTCGCTTCGAGGCGGGCCGGGTCACCACGCCGCGAGGCTTCAAGGAGGCCCAGCGGACGCTGGCCGAGGGGGGCTGGTTCGGCCTGGGGGGCAACCCCGACTATGCCGGCCAGGGTCTGCCCAAGCTGCTCACCGTCGCCTTCGAGGAGATGCTCTACGCCAGCAATGCCAGTTTTGCGCTGTACCCGGCATTGAATACCGGGGCGGCTCTGTTGCTCGACCATCACGCCTCGGCGCCGATCAAGCAGCGCTACCTGCCGAAGATGTACGCCGGCGAGTGGCTGGGCAGCATGTGCCTGACCGAGCCGCATTGCGGCACCGACCTGGGATTGATCAAGACCCGGGCCGTGCCCAACGCGGACGACGATACCTATGCCATCAGCGGCAGCAAGATATGGATCACTGGTGGCGAGCATGACATGGTCGACAACATCGTCCATCTGGTGCTGGCCAAGTTGCCCGATGCCCCCGAGGGCACGAGGGGTATCTCGTTGTTCCTGGTGCCCAAGCGCAAGGTCGCCGAGGACGGCTCGCTGGGCGAGGCCAATGGGGTCAGCTGCGGCGGGCTGGAACACAAGATGGGCATCAAGGGCAGCGCGACCTGCGTGATGCACTTCGAGGGAGCCGAAGGCGTGCTGATCGGCGAGCCGCATCAGGGGGTGGCGACGATGTTCACGATGATGAACTACGAGCGACTGTCGATCGGTATCCAGGGGCTGGGGCTGGGCGAAGTGGCCTACCAGAGCGCCATGGACTTCGCCCGCGAGCGCCGGCAGAGCCGCGCTCCGGGCGGTGCCCAGCACCCCGATCAGCCCGCGGATCCGATCCTGGTGCACCCCGACGTGCGGCGCATGGCGCTGAACGTGCGTGCCTGGAACGAGGGCGGGCGTGCCTTTGCCGCCTTCGTTGCGCAGCAGCTCGATCGTGCCAAGTTCCATTCCGAGGAGGCTGTACGTGACGAGGCCGAGGCGCTGGTTGCACTGCTCACCCCCGTGGCCAAGGCGTTCTTGACCGATCGTGGCTTCGAGGCGACGGTCGAGGCCCAGCAGATCTACGGCGGCAGTGGCTATTGCGTGGAGTGGGGGGCCGAGCAGTACGTGCGCGACGCGCGCATCGCGATGATCTACGAAGGCACCAACGGCGTTCAGGCCATGGATCTGATGGGTCGCAAGCTCGCCCGCAATCGTGGCCGCTATCTCGTACAGTTCATCGCGGCCATGCGCGATGATCTCGGCGAGCGTGCCGAGCCCGAACTGCACGACTCGCATACGCGCATCTCGCTGGCCCTGGTGCTGCTCGAGAACGTCACGGCCGACGTGCTGGGGCGGGGCGAGAAGCACCCCGAGGAACTCGGTGCCGCGGCGGCCGATTACCTCAACCTGCTGGGCCATGTCGCCTACGCCTGGATGTGGTGGAAGATGATGCGTGCCGCACAGCGCGGACTACAAGAAGGCGGCGGCGCCGGTGAGCGCTTCTACCGTGCCAAGCTGGCGGTCGGCCGCCATTACTTGACTCGCATGTTGCCGCGCATCGAGGCCTTGGAGAGACAGATCGAGGCGGGCGCCGAGCCGTTGATGAATCTGGCCGAAGAGGACTTCTATCCGCAGGGTTGAATGGCCGCTGAGGGAGTCCCATCATGCGTTAAGACTTCAATAGCAGAGCGTGATATAACCAGCCGAGGCCACCGTACCCACGGTGGCCGATTCGATTTAATCGGGCGGTGGCGAAGGCGGGCGAGCGCGGAATGAAGGTATGGGGGCGGCGGTTCGCGGCGCGTGGCTGGCGTGTGGTGGTGGGAGACGCCAATTCACCACTGCAGCGCATGCACTTGGCATTTCTTTTCTTCGCTGCCTGGGTCGGCGCTTTTTCGGGGGCATTCAACGTGGTGTTGTCGTTGAGCCCGCCGCTCTATGGTCTGGCTCTCGAGGGTTTTGCCTCGATCGTGCTGTGGATGTGGTATCGCTCGCGCTGGCGCGCCGATGCCGAGCGTATGGCCTGGTGGTTCTGCCTGATGATCATCTTCGTGATGATGCCGATCAACTGGCTGTTCAACCAGGGCATGTCGGGGCCGACACTGATGTTCTTCCTGATGGCGGCGGCCTACTCGCTGGGAGTGATTCCCGCCCATGGCTGGCGGCGCTGGTTGGTCCTGGCCGGGTTTCTGATCATGCCGGCGCTGATGATCCTGCTCGAAAGCCGCCACCCGCGCTGGGTTGAGGCCTATCCCAGCGTCGCCCAGCGGGCCACCGACCTGATCGTCAGCTATTACCTCAACGTGGCTATCCTGCTGATCATGGTCAGCGGGCACATTCGTCGCGTGAAGAGCGAGCAGCGCCTCAGTCGCGACTATGCGGCGCGCTTGCGCGAACAGGCGCGGCGCGACAGCTTGACCGGCCTGCTCAATCACGCTGCCTTTCATGCCACGGCCGAAGCACGACTGGCGCTGGCGGGCGATCGGTCGCCGGGCTGGGCGCTGGTGATCTACGACCTCGATCACTTCAAGCAGGTCAATGACAAGTATGGCCATCCATACGGCGACAAGGTGTTGCTGCACTTCGCCGCGCTGCTCAGCGAAGTCGCCCAGCTATATGATGCGATCGTCGGGCGTTGTGGTGGCGAGGAGTTCTGTGTCCTGATGCCGCGCGCCTCGCAGGCATTGATCGAGACCTTCGATGGTCGTCTTCGCGAACGGTGCTGTTCACAGCCGCTGGCCCAGGGAGAGATTCATTTCAGTGGCGGTGGCGCGCTGGCCCCCGAGGAGGGCTCGGTGACGCTGTGGTTCGAGCGGGCCGACCGAGCGCTGTATGCCGCCAAGCATGCCGGGCGTGACCGGTTGATCGTCAGTGACGACCGGCTCACCCTATCTCGCTAGCTCAACCGATATGACTGTGAGCTGAAGACGATTGCTGACCGTGCAAGTTAGCGGGCCCGCTCGACACGGGGCCCGTGTCGCTCACGGGTCCACGTTGCGAAAGCGGGCATTGACGAAGCAGTAAACGGCATACGCGACCAGGCCCAGTGCGACCGTGCCCAGTAGCCAGGGACCGAACGGCTGGCGAGCCAGCACGTTGAGCGCGCCGCCCAGCCCCTGGGCCTCGCTCGGGTCGGTGCGTACCGCGGCGACACACAGAAAGCCGCCGATGATCATGAAGACCACGCCTCGTGCGCTCAGTCCCCAGCGGGTCGCGGCCTCGGCGAGCCGGCGCTGGGTGGCGCTCATCTCGACCATACGCCAGTTCTCGAGATAGGAGCGCATGATGGCCCGCCACATCTGGCGCAGGCCGACACAGGCAAAGCCGACCCCGACCGCAAAGACCAGATAGACCCCGCCGGGGTGGCTCATCAACTCCGCCGTTCGATCGGTTGGAGAGGTATTGCCGGTGGCGGCGTTGCGTAGCAGATTGAAACTGTAAAGCGCCAGACTGATGTAAATGCCGCTGCTGATCAGAAAACCCAGGCGCGCACCAAGGGCGCGCATGCCAAGACCCAGGTTCTCGGTGTCGATCAAGGCCTGCAGCAGACGCCACACGGCATAGGCGAGCAGGCCCAGGCTCAGCAACGCCAGCATGAGACCGCCGAACGGCTGGCTGGCCAGGTGGGTTATTGCCTCCTTGGTGCCGACATTGTTGCCCCCCAGCCCGGTGGCGGCGAGGGACGCCAGGACGCCGATGATCAAAAAGACCACGCCTTTGGCGACATAGCCGCAGCGCGCGATGACGCGAACGGTGCGTCTCACTAGGGGGGAGCGCGACTTAAGGGTGCGAACCGTGTTGAAAAGGGTCGCCAGCATCGTCAAGAGCGGCCCTAACTGTCGGCCAGGAGGGGATTGTAGGCTCATGCCTCGTCCGCAGATTGGACGGACTCTGCTGCCATACGCTTGTGAATGGCCAATGGTTGCAGCAGCGCGAGAACGCTGAGGTAGTCGACCAGGCTGTCGTTGACCAGCACGAAGAAGTGCGACTTGGGATCGGTTTCGACCTGGATCAGGTAGCGCACGCCCTCAAATGCATGTCGAAAAGCATCGCTCAGTATGGCGCCTTCCACCGGCGCATAGATGGTATAGACGCCCTTAACGGTTTCATAGGCCGTATAGCCCGCTTCTCTGAGAAAGCGCTCCAGTGTCTCCGGCGCGCTAGCGCGGTCTCCATGAAGCAGCTCGACCAACATATTGCTTTGTTTGACCAGCCGGCCATCGGTATGCCGGTAAACGCCGCACCCTGGCACATCGTCTCTGAACATGAATCACCACCTCCTGAATAACCGGCATTGGCGCCTTGCTTCGCCAGTGTACGTTGACCTCAACCGGCCCACAAACGTCGATTTATCCGTTAAACACCCTTTTGTCGCCATTAAGAGACACTGTAGAGCGCTGATTAGACTAAAGTTAACGTCGCGTTCATGGTGAGCGTCAGATATTAGCAACGTTTAATGAAAGTTTAGCGTCCAGAGCGAGAATGGACAGCTCATAAACGCAAGAGAATTTTGTTTAAGTGCATGTATTTAAAGGTTAATAAATATTATTGGCACGTTTTTCGCAATATTATGGGTGAGTGAGCAACATTGTGAGAGGCGCGATGCGAGTTCGACAACGTAGCAAGCCTCGATCTTGGTGACTCACTCGATGCGATGTGTGACTTAGGTTGCGATGAGACGGCACCGCCTTCGGGCAAGGAAGGGTGTCTAGGGAAAGGATTCCCCGGCAAGGATGCCACCTATCCTGCATGCTGCATGATCGATATGGCATGCAATCGGGGTGGACTGCCTACGGCAACACGATGAGGCACGTCCACTCCGGGCCTTCGGGCCAACGACTTCCCGCCTAGGGGTGTCTCATGTCCGTTAGTTCCTGCATACCTGGACCGCCGACTGCTCGGCGGTCTTTTTTTGTGCTTTGCCTTGCCGCAGGGTGACGGCGACAGGCCCGCCTGCCTATAAAACCTGATAAACCGACATGGCCATTTCAGCCATAGACCCTCTCGGGCTCATCGAGCCAGTTGCCGCAGCGCGCTTGTACGCTGGCCCAATCGTGGCTGATCTGACATACGAAGAGTGAATCGTGGGCACCGATGTGGGGATGCAGCCGCTCGATGATGGCGGTAGCCGTGGCATCCGTCTCTATGAGTACGCTGCAGTCGACCGCCGTAGCGTTGGGAAAGGATTCGAGAAGGTTATGGAATTCATCGTAGGCGATGGGTAGGTGCAATTCGTAGGTTATTAAAAAAACTGCCATAACAGCCCTGCGTGGTGGGTGAATTTATATGGCAAGCGTTAACTTAATTAACCATTGTTTAATAATCAATAGCTTGGAACAAATCGAAGAAGCATGAGACAACGCGCTTTGCGCGGCACCCGGGCAGCAATTCGTCAGGTTGATGACTTGCACGTCCAGCGCTCGGCTGCGCCCGACCTCTTAGCCGAAGCGCAGCCGATGAATTTTCATCTTGGGGGTGTGTTGCCGCCTGGCGGCGGTGGTCCCTTACGATTCTGGTACTTGCTCCACAACTGCTTTGCCGTGCGCTTGGCCTTCTCGCGGTTCTGGGGCTTCCTGAGCCAATTGGCAACGGCTGCGCCGAGTATGCGTTTCATGGCTACCTCCTTGTCATGCTTCGATGCCTGTCCATAACCATATGGTGGCTTTGTAGGGCTGAGTCAAGCGCTATTCGGTGCCTGCACTAGCGAGGGTCGGAGCCTGGGTTGGCTGCATTCGAGCAAGCAAGAGACAGGCTGAATAGGGTGATTGGCTGAATTGCAGGCGTGACGAGGTATGACAGGCTATGCTGCTAACAGTCCGCTTAGCCGACCCTGCTTCTCAAGCTACTGAATATAAATACTTGGTGGGGATGCCTTGACTGACACCGCCCCCCGGCCAAGTTATCGACGACCAACTCGTGGCCGAACAGTCCCAGGTTCAGGTTCATTTTTGTTTCTTACGAAACGAGAAAGACCACCGTTTTAGGTGGACAGTTGGATAGACGGCTATCGTCCGCCCCGAGACGGTGAGAGCTCACAACCAGCGCAGGGCAGGTCATGAAAAACGTCAATCAGTACAAGAAGGTTTCCATCGAGGAGTTCGAGTCGATGAAGATCGAGGGCTACAACGTTATTAAGGCGGCGCCGGAGGATGGTCGCGATGTGGGAGCCGACAATGACGACCGAGCGATCTATCTCTGGACGGACAGAGACCTTGGTTCGTTCCTGCAGTTCGGTTCGGGCCAAGAGACTGAGACCATCAGTGTCCTACAGGTTTTAGTGCCCGATATTGAAGACAAGAACCTCATTGAGCGCCTTCGAAGCCTGGCTGAAGAGAAGCTCGGCTAGGCTTGCCCAACCGCTTGGCCCGCCGGCGCACCCTGACCTCACTCCGTTGTTGTTAGGACGCTTGCGCCGTCGAGCTCACGGTAGTCGGTGTCCTCTGGCTCGAGGGAGCACGGTATCGGCCAGCGGCCGCCGCTTGATCGGCGAACATTTCATGATGTGCGTTTCCCAACGCTTGTCCCCCATGTATCCAGGAACTTTAGAGTACACGTGGGTGTTCACGCGCAAAGCGCTATTGCGGGTTGCCCGGATTAGCCAGGTTAAAGAAATGCCTATGATAGAGCGGCTTGCAGCTTCGGGGGTAGGTCAGGAGATGCTGGGTGATGCTGTATGGTGCGGATGGGGAGACTCGAACTCCCACGCCTCTCGGCACTAGAACCTAAATCTAGCGTGTCTACCAATTCCACCACATCCGCAATAGGGGCAGGAACCGCCCGTATTGTACGGACGGCTCCGATCAAGTCAATCGTCGCCGCGCGGATCGGTCATTCGGCCGCTGCGGCGTCGTAGTAAAGCGGTTACACGCTATCGGAGCGGGGCCGCTCTTGATTGAGCGGGGCCTGGCGTCGAGTCGCTCATCCGTCGTCCGGCAGAGAGTCTGACGTGGCTTCGCGGCATCGGAATACGCGCCACGGAGCGACCAGTCATGGCGCGGGAGAATGAGGCGGTTAAGGTCATGGCAGGACTCGTCGAAAGAATGGTGAACTTATATAAGTGGAAAAGTTAACAAGGATGATAGGGCGCGCGGGTTTTAAGTCAACCTTGGGTGTCAATTACGTTGACAAGATGCTACGCCGCGCTTTGCCCGGTCGCTGTGCGTTCTGCCTGGCGCGTTGTCTGCCGAACGTGCCGTGGTGCGGCGCTTGTCTGGTGGCGTTGCCGTGGAATCGTCACGCATGCGCGCAGTGCGCCGAACCCTTGCCGGAAGCCGCGCCACGTTACTGTGGGCATTGCCTGCGACGCCCGCCGGCGTTCGCCGCAGCGCGTATCGGCCTGCGCTACGAAGACGAGGTTGCGCGGCTGCTGCAGCGCTTCAAGTTCGGCTACGACCCGCGTGCGGGTAATTTGCTGGTAAGCCTGATGGGCGAGACGCTGGCAGGACTCGAAAGGGAGCAATTGCCTGAATTGCTGGTGGCCCT
Organism: Halomonas sp. HP20-15; assembly: GCF_033446685.1. Lineage (NCBI taxonomy): Bacteria > Pseudomonadati > Pseudomonadota > Gammaproteobacteria > Oceanospirillales > Halomonadaceae > Halomonas > Halomonas sp. HP20-15. The sequence goes on from NZ_JAWQLY010000004.1 coordinate 66,957, forward strand.
GCCGCGCCATCGTGGGCGTGCCCGCGAGCAGGGCTTCGACCCGGGTCCTTGGCTCGCCGAGCGCCTTGCCGCACGGCTGGCGCTGCCCTGGTGCCAGCCGCGGCGGTTGCATGCCACCCCCTCGCAGCGCGGCCTGGACCGCGCGGCGCGACGGCGCAACCTCAAGGGCGCTTTCGCGGTCGAGACCGCGTTGCCGAAGCGGGTCGCGTTGGTCGACGACGTGATGACCACCGGTGCCTCGCTCGATGCGCTGGCCGTTGCCTGCCGCGGTGCTGGCGCCAGTCATGTCGAGGCCTGGGCGGTGGCGCGCACGCCGCTTGGCCATTGAGAGGCGGGCATGGCGCTGCCGTTGGCGGGGAGCAATCTGCTAGCATGCGGGCATCGCTTACCGAGGAGGCCCGCATGGCCGCCAACCCGCACCCGTTCGAGAATTTGCCGCCACAACGCATCGTCGCCGCCATCGAGGCGCTGGGCTTCTGGCTGCCCGGCGAGCCCTTCGCGCTCAACAGCTACGAGAATCGGGTCTTTCTGATCCACGATGACGAGCGACGCCGCTGGGTCGCCAAGTTCTATCGTCCCGAACGCTGGAGCGATGCCCAGATTCGCGAGGAGCATGCCTTTATTGCCGAACTGGAGGCCGCCGACGTACCGGTGGCGGCGCCCTGGCGCGATGCCGACGGCGAGAGCCTGCACGATCATGAGGGCTTTCGCTTCGCGCTGTTCCCGCATGTCGTCGGTCAGGCGCCGGAACTCGAGAATCCCGCTCATCTGTTCGCCCTCGGTGAACTGATCGGCCGGGTGCATGCGGTGTCTGGCGCGAAGCCGTTCGACACGCGGCCCACGCTTGAGCCGATTGGCTGGGCCGAGAGCAGCCGCGAGCAGGTGCTGTCCGGCGAATGGCTAAGCCAGCGTCAACGTCGCGCTTACCAACGAATCAGCGAGGCGCTGGAAACCCTCCTGGCGGAGCGCGCCTGGCCGTCGCAGGCGGCGATCCGCGTGCACGGCGACTGCCATCTGGGCAATATTCTGGGGCGCGATGAGCAGTTCACGCTGGTCGATTTCGACGATTGCTGCATGGCGCCGGCCGTGCAGGATCTCTGGATGATGCTCACTGCCCAGAATGACCAGGAGTGGCAGATGCAACTCTCCGAACTGCTGGAAGGCTACGAGCAGTACTGCGATTTCGATCGCCGCGAGCTGGCCTGGATCGAACCGCTGCGGACCCTGCGGCTGATGCGTCACAGCGCCTGGCTGGTTGCGCGCTGGCGCGACCCGGCCTTCCCGCGCGCCTTTCCCTGGGTCTCCGACGAAGCGTACTGGGATCAGCACATTCGCACCCTCGAACAGCAGCGCGTCGCACTGGAACAGCCGCGCTGGCTGGCCTGAGCGGCGGTTGGTGTCCGTCGGCCAAAGCGCTTAGCATGAATGGCCGCTACCACGGAGAAAAACGTTGGACGGGAAAATCATCACTTTCGACGATGCCGCACAGGAGGGCGTCATCGACGCCCAGGACGGCAATCACTATGCCTTCGGCCTCAATGACTGGCGCGGGCGCGGGATGCCCGGTCCGGGCGCGGCGGTGCGCTTCGAGGTGCGTGAAGCGCGGGCGCTGCAGGTGATGAACCGTCCCGAGTCGCAGCGTCGACCACAGCGGGCAGTCATTCCCAGCGCGAACCGCTACCCTGCGGTACCGCTCGCGGCGCTGAGTGTCGCCATCCTGACGGCCATCGCCGGCCTCTGGCTCGGCTTGTTGGCGTTGCTGCTGGCGCTCGCCGCGACAGGCCTGGCAGTCGCCGCACTCCACAGGTTGCGACGCGACGATCGCGATCTACGCGGACGTCAACTGGGCTGGGTGGCGCTCGGCATCGCGGCGCTTGCTGCTACGCTATGCTTGTTGGTAAAGCCACCGATAACGTCACCACTCTTGCCGGATCTACATTCTCAGTCGCAAGCCATTGTCACGCCCGGAGTCACGCAGGCCGGGTAACACGCTAGGTCGCTCGCCATAGCGGGGTCCTACTGGAAGGAGAACACCATGGAATCGCTGCAGGACTATTCGCTGTATCGGCCCTTCGCCTACATCGATGGCAGCTGGGTCGCCGCCGACAGCGGTGAGCAGATCGAAGTCGACAACCCGGCCACCGGTAAGATCATCGGCAGCGTGCCGCGGCTGGGTCGCGCCGAGACCGAGCGGGCAATCGACGCGGCCTATGCCGCACTGCCGGCCTGGCGCTCGCACACCGCCCAGGAGCGCGGCGACATCCTGATGAAATGGTACGAGCTGATGCTCGAGAATCAGGACGAGCTGGCGCGTATCATGACCCTCGAGCAGGGCAAGCCGCTCAAGGAAGCCGCCGGCGAGATCGTCTACGCGGCGAGCTTCTTGCGCTGGTTCGCCGAAGAGGGGCGGCGCATCTACGGCGAGACCATTCCCGGCGCCAAGAGCAACCAGCGGATCATGGTCATCAAGCAACCGGTCGGGGTCGTCGGCGCGATCACGCCATGGAACTTCCCCGCGGCGATGATCACCCGCAAGGTCGGTGCGGCGCTGGCGGCGGGCTGTCCGATCGTCGTCAAGCCGGCCAGCCAGACGCCGTTCTCGGCCACCGCCATGGCACTGCTCGCCGAGCGTGCCGGGGTGCCGCGCGGAGTCTTCAACGTGGTGCCGGGGCGTGCCAGCGAGATCGCCGGTGCGCTGACCGAGTCGCCGCTGGTGCGCAAGATCACCTTCACCGGGTCCACCGAGGTGGGCCAGCGGTTGATGGAGCAGGCCGCGCAGCATGTCCAGAAGATATCGCTGGAGCTGGGCGGCAATGCGCCGTTCCTGGTCTTCGAGGATGCCGACCTGGATGCGGCGGTGGAGGGGGCCATGGCCTCGAAGTTCCGCAATGCCGGCCAGACCTGCGTATGCGTCAACCGCTTCCTGGTCCAGTCGAGCGTGGTCAACGCCTTCTGCGAGAAGCTGGCCGCCGCCATGAACAGCGAGCTCACCGTCGGCGACGGCACCGAGGAGGGCGTCAACATCGGTCCGCTGATCGACAGCGATGGCGTCGAGAAAGTCAGTCGGCATATCCGTGATGCGGTCGACAAGGGTGCCGAGTTGATGCTGGGCGGCAATCCGCACCCACTGGGTGGCAACTTCTTCACCCCGACGCTGGTCAATCAGGCGACCAGCGAGATGCTGGTCGCCCGCGAGGAAACCTTCGGTCCGTTGGCCGCGGTATTCCCCTTCGACGACGAAGAGGACGCCGTGGAAATGGCCAATGACACGCCATTCGGCCTCGCCGCCTACTTCTACTCGCGCGACCTGAGCCAGGTGTGGCGGGTCTCCGAGGCGCTCGAATACGGCATCGTCGGCATCAATACCGGGCTGATCTCCAATGCCGCCGCGCCGTTCGGCGGGGTCAAGGAGTCGGGCCTGGGTCGCGAGGGGGGCCATCAGGGGCTCGAGGAGTTCCTCGAAACCAAGTACCTGTGCCTCGACCTGGGCTGATTCCGGCACTACGGCGGGCGGCCAAGCGTTGACGAGGCCGCCTGCCGCGTTCTTGCCTTGCTGCGTAAGAATGGTAACTTGGTAGAACTTTTCCATTACCCGAGGGTCATGCGCATGGATTTGAGCATCAATAACACCGTCGGTGCCGCCGTCGCGCTACAGCAGTACAACGCCGATCAGAGCGCCCAGATGTCGCTGCTCCGGCAATCGCTCGACACCCAGGGGGCACAAATCGCCCAGCTGATGGAGTCGGTCGGCGACGCGCCGAAACTGGCCAGCGTCGGCAGTGTCGGTACGCAGCTCAATACCTATGCCTGAGTGATGCTACATGCTCCAGCGTCCCGACAAGCGCGGGCCGCTGGGCCGTAGGACGCAAAACGCCGCCCCTCTCGAGGGGCGGCGTTTTGTTGTGCCTCATCGTCAGGCAACGCGCCTCAGTGACGGAAGTGGCGCATGCCGGTGAAGACCATGGCGATGCCGGCCTCGTTGGCGGCGTCGATCACCTCCTGGTCGCGCATCGAGCCGCCAGGCTGGATCACCGCGCTGATACCCGCGGTGGCGGCGGCATCGATGCCATCGCGGAACGGGAAGAAGGCGTCCGAGGCCATTACCGAGCCGGGCACTTCGAGGCCTTCGTCGGCGGCCTTGATGCCGGCGATCCGGGCCGAGTAGACGCGGCTCATCTGACCGGCCCCGACACCGATGGTGCGGCCGTCCCTGGCATAGACGATGGCATTGGACTTGACGTACTTGGCGACCTTCCAGGCGAACGCCAGATCGCGCAGTTGCTGCTCGCTGGGCGCACGCTCGGTGACCACCTCGAGCTCGTCGCGACCGACCATGCCCAGATCGCGATCCTGGACCAGCAGGCCGCCGGTGACGCGCTTGAAGTCATGGGCATGGGCACGCTCGCCGGGCCAGTTGGCGCCGACGTCGAGCAGACGCACGTTCTTCTTGTCGGCGACGACTGCCGCGGCCTCGTCGCTGACCCCGGGGGCGATAATCACTTCGACGAACTGACGGTCGATGATCGCTCGCGCGGTGTCGGCGTCCAGCGCCCGGTTGAAGGCGATGATGCCGCCGAAGGCGCTGGTCGGGTCGGTGGCGAAGGCTTTTTCATAGGCTTCGCGGGGCGACTCGCCGGTGGCCACGCCGCACGGGTTGGCATGCTTGACGATCACGCAGGCGGCCTCGGTGAAGGCCTTGACGCATTCGAAGGCGGCATCGGTGTCGGCGACATTGTTGTAGGACAGTGCCTTGCCCTGGCGCTGTACGGCGGTGGCCACGCTGGCCTCGCTGGCGTCCGCCTCGACGTAGAAAGCGGCGGCCTGATGCGGATTCTCGCCGTAGCGCATCGCCTGCTTCTTGTGAAACTGCAGGTTATAGGTGCGCGGGAAGCCGTCCTCGCCGCCCTCGACGCGGCTGCCCAGATAGTCGGCGATCGCCGCGTCGTAGCCGGCGGTATGCTCGAAGGCCTTCACGGCGAGATCGAAGCGCAGCGCGCCACCGACCGCGCCGTCATTGGCCGCCATGTCGTCGAGGACCCGGCGGTAATCGTCGGCATTGACGACGATGCTGGTGTGCGCGTGGTTCTTGGCGCAGGCACGGACCATGGTCGGGCCGCCGATATCGATGTTCTCGATCGCCTCATCCAGGGTGCAATCGGGACGGGCGACGGTCTGGGCGAACGGGTAGAGGTTGACCACCACCATGTCGATCGGCGCGATGTCGTGTTCGGCCATCACCGCGTCGTCCTGGCCCCGGCGACCGAGGATGCCGCCGTGGATCTTGGGGTGCAGGGTCTTGACCCGGCCATCCATGATCTCCGGGAAGCCGGTATGCTCTGAGACTTCGCCGACACTGATGCCGTTGTCCCTGAGCAGGCGGTAGGTGCCGCCGGTGGAAAGCAGGGCGACGCCGCGATCGGCGAGTTCGCGGGCGAAGTCGACGATGCCGGTTTTGTCCGAGACGCTGATCAGGGCACGGCGGACCGGCAGGGAGCGGGATGGGGAGGGCTGTTCGGCCATGAGAGTCACTCTTCGATATCGGCCCCGCCGACGGCGAGGGCCTGGGCTTGAAACGCGACGGGGGAGCCGCCAGGCTCCCCCGTGAAAACAACTGACGGTCAGATCAGGTCGTACTGCTTGAGCTTCTTGCGCAACGTGCCGCGATTGAGTCCCAGCATGTCGGCGGCGCGGGTCTGGTTGCCGCCGGCGTAGTCGAGCACGGCGTTGAGCAGCGGCGCCTCGACTTCGGCCATGACCATGGCGTACAGGTCGGTCACGGATTCACCTTCGAGATGGCTGAAGTAGCGTCGCATGGCATCGTCGACCGCTTCGCGCAGGGTCTGACCGCGGGGCGCGGGCGTGGCGGAAAGCGGCGCTTCCTCGCCCACGATCTGTTCGGGAGTGATGGCTTGCCTGCTGTTCATGCTGCACTGATCCCTTCGATTGCCGGCGCCGTGGCCCGGCGAAACAGTTCATCCACGAAACAACGTTGCCCCTCTGCACTGTCCAGGGCATTGAAACGTTGTCGCAGCGGTTTGGCGTCCTCGCGGGTGGCGAGGTACCAGCCGATATGCTTGCGTGCGATCCTCACGCCCATGTGCTCTCCATAGAAGCCATGCAGCGCATCGAGATGGTCGCGCATGACCGTCCGCCGCTCGTCGAGCGAGGCCGCCGGCAGGATTTCGCCGGTGCGCAGGTAGTGGTCGATCTCGCGGAAGATCCAGGGATTGCCTTGGGCGCCACGACCCACCATGACCGCATCCGCACCAGTATAGTCGAGAACTTCGGCGGCCTTGGCGGGGCTATCGACGTCCCCGTTGGCGAACACCGGAATGTCCACGGCGGACTTGATCTCGGCAATGGTGTCGTACTCGGCGAACCCGTTGTAACGCTGCTCGCGGGTTCGCCCGTGCACGGCCAGCGCACGGATACCGGCGGCTTCGGCGAGGCGCGCCACGCGCACGCCATTGCGGCTGGCATCGCACCAGCCGGTGCGTATCTTCAGCGTCACCGGGACCTCGACGGCGCCGACCACCGCCTCGAGAATCGCCGCGACCAGTTTTTCATCGCGCAGCAGCGCCGAACCGGCGGCCTTGTTGCAGACCTTCTTGGCCGGGCAGCCCATGTTGATGTCGATGATCTGGGCGCCTTGTTCGGCATTCAGGCGTGCCGCCTCGGCGAGCATTTCAGGGTCGCCGCCGGCGATCTGCACGCTGCGCGGACCGGGTTCGCCGTGATGGTCGAGGCGCAGGCGCGACTTGCGGGTATGCCACAACCGCGGGTCCGAGGTGACCATCTCGGAGACCACCAGTCCCGCGCCCAGTTGTCGGCAGAGCTGGCGGAACGGGCGGTCGGTGACGCCGGCCATGGGCGCCAGGATCACCCGGTTGGGCAATCGATAGTGACCTATGGCGGGCGGCTCGACGCAGGCGGTAGCGGGCATCGTGATCGGGACTCGGCTCAAGCGGGCCGCCTATGATACCCACCTGACGGGCCAGATTGAAGGCTGGTCGCCAACGTAACGCGTAGCGGCTCGCTTCAGTCGCCGGTCGGGCGCTCGCCGATCAGGCACACCCAGCCGTCGCGCTCGCGCGGCTCGTGCATGATCAGCCCCTGGTCGCGGTAGGCGTCGAGCACTTCATCGGCCTGGTGGGCGAGGATGCCCGAGAGTACCAGCCGGCCGCCGGGTTCGACGTGGCCGGCGATCGCCGCGGCCAGCTCGACCAGCGGGCCGGCGAGGATGTTGGCGAGCACGATGTCAAAGCGCTCGTCGGGCAGCCGCTCGGGCAGGCACAGCGTGAAGTCCGTCTCGGCGATGGCGTTGCGCTCGGCATTGTCGCGGCTGGCGGTGAGCGCCTGGGGGTCGATGTCGGTGCCGGCGGCCTTTAGCGCGCCGAGCTTGAGCGCGGCGATCGCCAGGATGCCCGAGCCGCAGCCGTAGTCGAGCACCCGGCAGCCCTCGAGAGTACCGGTGACGCTCTGCTCGTCGAGCCAGCCCAGGCACAGCGCGGTGGTCGGGTGCGTGCCGGTGCCGAAGGCCAATCCCGGATCGAGGCGCAGATTGACCGCGTCGGCGTCGGGAGCGTCGTGCCAGCTCGGCACGATCCACAGCCGTTCGCCCATTGGCAGCGGTTCGAAACTGTCCATCCATTCGCGCTCCCAGTCGCGATCGGCGAGCAGCTCGTACTCGATGGTCGGGCAGGGCTCGTCGCCCATCGCCAGCGACCAGCCGTGATGGACGCGCTCGAGCATGGCGTCGATGCCTTCGAGATCGTCGTAAAGCCCGGTCAGCACGGTTTCCTGCCACAGCGGGGTGCTGCCACGCTCGGGCTCGAAGACCGGGTCGTCATGGGCGTCCTGTAGGGTGATCGCCGAGGCGCCCTCGTCCAGCAGCAGCTCCTCGAGGAGCTCGGCCTGGTCGGGAGCGATACGGGCCTTGAGTTGCAACCAGGACATGGTGGCCGCTCCTAATCGGTGAGTCTGAAAACGCAGGCGGCGAGGCCCAGGGCCGCGCCGCCTTCGAGGCGCCTGGGGACAACCCGACAGGCTCCTGACGACCGGCTCTTTAGCCGCCGAGTTTCTTTTCCAGGTAATGGATATTGACGCCGCCCTGCTGGAAGGCGCTGTCGCGGACCAGGTCCTTCTGCAGATCGATGTTGGTCTTGATGCCTTCGACCAGCAGCTCGTCGAGGGCGTTGCGCATGCGCGTCAAGGCGTTGGTGCGATCCGCGCCCCAGGTGATCAGCTTGCCGATCAGCGAGTCGTAGTGCGGCGGCACGGTGTAGCCGGTGTACAGGTGCGAGTCCATGCGTACGCCGAGCCCGCCGGGGGCATGATAGAGCGTGACCTTGCCGGGCGAGGGCATGAAGGTGCGGGCGTCCTCGGCGTTGATGCGGCACTCGAAGGCGTGGCCCTTGACCTCGACGTCTTCCTGGCGGATCGACAGCGGCTGGCCGGAGGCGATCAGCAACTGCTGCTTGACGATGTCCACGCCGGTGACCATCTCGGTGACCGGATGCTCGACCTGCACGCGGGTGTTCATCTCGATGAAGAAGAACTGGCCCTTCTCATAGAGGAATTCGAAGGTGCCGGCGCCGCGGTAGCCGATCTCGAGACACGCGTCGGTGCAGGCCTTGAGCACCTGAGCACGGGCCTCGGGGTCGATGTGCGGGGCGGGAGCCTCCTCGAGTACCTTCTGGTGGCGGCGCTGCAGCGAGCAATCGCGATCATAGAGGTGGATGGCGTTGCCCTGGCCGTCGGCGAGCACCTGAACTTCGACGTGGCGCGGCTCCTCGAGGAACTTCTCCATGTACACGGTGCCGTCGCCGAAGGCGCTGTTGGCTTCGCTCTTGGTCACGCTGACCGCCGACAGCAGGTTGGCCTCGCTGTGCACCACGCGCATGCCGCGACCGCCACCGCCGGCGGCGGCCTTGATGATCACCGGATAGCCGATTCGCCGCGCGGTCGCCAGCACGGCATCGTCATCGTCGGGCAGGGCGCCGTCGGAACCGGGGACGGTGGGCACGCCGGCCTTCTTCATCGACTCGATGGCGCTGACCTTGTCGCCCATCAGGCGAATGGTCTCGGCGCGCGGGCCGATGAACGCGAAGCCCGAGCGTTCGACCTGCTCGGCGAAATTGGCGTTTTCCGAGAGAAAGCCGTAGCCGGGGTGGATGGCGCTGGCGTCGGTGACCTCGGCGGCGCTGATTAGCGCCGGGATGTTCAGATAGGATTGCGCCGAGGAGGCCGGGCCGATGCACACCGCTTCATCGGCCAGGCGCACATGCATGAGTTCGCGGTCGGCCTTGGAGTGAACCGCCACGGTGCGGATGCCCAGCTCCTTGCAGGCGCGCAGGATGCGTAGAGCGATCTCGCCGCGGTTGGCGATGAGTACCTTGTCCAACATGATGGGGTCCGCCAGAGTTGTCGAATGGATCAGGAGATGAGCAGCATCGGCTGGTCGAATTCGACCGGTTCGCCGTCCTCGACCAGGATCGCCTCGATGACGCCATCCTTGTCGGCCTCGATCTGGTTCATCATCTTCATCGCCTCGACGATGCAGATCGTCTCGCCCTGCTTGACGCTCTGGCCGACTTCGACGAACGCCTTGGCACCCGGCGCCGGCGAGCGATAGAAGGTACCGACCATTGGCGAGGTCACCGCATGCCCGGCCGGTTGCGCCGGTGCCGGGGCTTCAGCGGGCGCACTCGAAGCCGCTTCAACGCTGGGGGCCGAATAGTGCGGCTGGCCCGGCGCCGGGCCCCAGTGGGGCTGATACATCGCCGGCTGGCTGGGCGTGCCGTTGGGGTGACGGCTGATGCGCACCGATTCCTCGCCTTCCTGGATCTCGATCTCGCTGATATTGGATTCTTCCAGCAGCTCGATCAGTTTCTTGACCTTGCGAATATCCATGTCGGTGTCTCTATTTCGGTGAGTGAGGCTGGCGACGTCGACCCGCCTGGGCGAGCCGGTATCGCTTCCGGCGCCGGGCCAGAGTTTTCGAAACCTCGGATTCGGCGCCAAATCCGCCGATCACGTCCACCGCCGCGTCGGATGAAAAGAAGCACTGACGGAAGGGCTCGCGGACGTGAAACCGGCTAAAAATCAGCTCGACAAAAAAGCCGCAAGTGACGCTGTTAACTTGTCCGAAATTCGCTCAGATCACGTCAGTTGTTGACAAGATCGCGCTTGCGAACGCCGTTTATGCCGATGTCGGCGAAGTTTGCCGAAAAACCCCGGCATTGTCCAGCCAGCCGTGAACAGCGTTTCCTTGGCGAGGGATTGGGATAAAAGGCGCGCTCAGCCGCTACCGCCGGCGCTAGAGCGCGACTTGGCAGCAAGACGGTCGAGGCGGCTGGCGAGGGCCTCGGCGCCGATCTCGCCCTGGATGCGCGCCGATTCGACTTCGCGGCCGCCGGCGTCGAAGAACAGCAGCCCCGGCGGCCCGAACAGCCCGAAGTGGTCGAGTAGCCGACGGCTTTGCGCATCGCCGGCGGTGACATCGGCGCGGATGCGATGATAATCGGCGAGCCGCGAGGCCACCGCCGGATCGGGGAAGACGTCACGCTCCATGATCTGGCAGGTCACGCACCAGGCTGCGCTGACATCGACGAACGCAGGCCGATCGCGCTGCGCGGCGATCTCGAGCTGTGCAGCGAGCTCTTCAAGGCTGGCGACGCGGGTGAACTCCGCCGTCGAGGGATCCGTCGCAGCGTCGCCCAGGGCCAGCGGGCGCAGCGGGTCGCTGCCGCCCTGGGCGGCGCCCAGCACCAGCGCCAAGCCCCAGGCCAGCAGCATCAGCGCAGCGGTCTGGCGTAGGCGAGGCCAGCCCGGCCGGGTGCCGCGCTCGAAGGCACCCAACGCCAGCGCGCTGCCCAGCGTCAGCGCCGCCCATAGCAATAGTGCCGGCGGTCCGGGCAGTAAGCGTTCGATCAGCCAGATCGCTACCCCCAGCAACAGCACGCCGAAGGCGCTCTTGACGCTCTGCAGCCAGTGGCCGGCACGGGGCAGCAGGCTGCTGCCGAAGGTACCGACGAGCAACAGCGGGACGCCCATTCCCAGCGCCAGGGCAAGCAGCGCCAGGCCACCGAACAAGGCATTGCCGCTGGCCGAGATGAATACCAGCGCCCCCGCGAGCGGCGCCGAGACGCACGGCGAGACCACCACCACCGATAGCGCGCCGGCCAGCGCCAGGCCCAGCGGGCCGCTGCGCTGCAGGCGCTGCTGCCAGGCGTCGATGCGCCCACTCAGGCTTGCCGGCATGCGCAGCGTGAGCAGGTCGAACAGCACCAGCGCGAACAGCACGAAGGCCAGCGCGAAGGGCACCAGTACCCAGGGCGATTGCAGCCGCGCCTGGAGGTTGAGCCCGGCGCCGAACAGCCCCATCAATACGCCGACGGCGGCATAGCTCGCCGCCATGCCGCCGACATAACTCGTCGACAGCGCCAGCCCGCGGGCCTTGCCGGGGCGTCGGCCGACCACGAGCGCGGCGAGGATCGGCAGCATCGGCAACACGCAGGGGGTGAAGGTCAGCCCCAGTCCGGCGACAAAGAACAGCCCCAACACCACCGGCAGCGACGCCTCGGTGAGCAACGCCTGGAAGCGGCTATCCTCGCTGGGAGCCGGGGCCGGATCCTGACGCTGCTCGCTCGTGGCGACGGACGCGGCGTCGCCCGGTGACGAGGCGGAGATGCTCGAACGGACGGTTTCGGCGAATGCCGCCGGCGGCGAGCCGGGCAAGGCGTTCAGCGACCACTGCTCCGGGGGATAGCACAAGCCGGCGTCGGCGCAGCCCTGAAAGCTCACGCGCACGGGCAATGGGCCATCCGGTTCGCCATGAATCGCCGCGCGCATGACGACCGGGTCGTAGAAGACCTGCGCCTGGCCTAGGTATTCATCGGTCTTGGCGGTGCCGGGCGGCAGTTGCAGCTCGCCGAGGGTGACCCCCGGGGCGTCGCTGACGACGGCGAAACGCTGGCGGTACAGGTAATGCCCGGGCGCATTGCGAAAGCCCACGTACAGCGTGTCGTCGTCGCGCCAGGCGCTGGCCTGGAAGGCGCGCTCGACGGGCAGGAAACCGTCCTGGTCCAGGGTGTCATCGAAATAGCCGGCCTGCGCGGGGAGGGCGAGTATCCATAGCGTGAAAAGCGTCAGTAGCGGGAACAACAGGCGAGGCATTGACAGAGAGTCCTTGAGCTCAGGGCCAGCATGCGACCGCGGCGGAGTCGGCGAGTTCCGCCGTCCAGCGGCAAGGCCGGGCGGGCCGGGGTGCATCGGCGAAAGCGCTGCGTTGGTCGGGCGGGTACGCCGCAGGCGCCATGATAGGATACCCTGCGAGTAAACCCCATATTCTCAACCGTCACGCCCAAGGACGTCGTGCCCATGGCCCTGTTTGGCAACCGCAAGCGCCGCACCGAGGTACTCGAGCGCCCGGAATACGGCTGGATCTGGAAACCCTTGCTGGCCCTGCTGGTGGTCTATCTGCTGGTTTGTCTGGTTTTGGGCATCTGGTGGAGCCAGCGCCCCGAACCCTTCGATGTCGCCCAGGCCACCACGCAGCGGCTGGGGGCGCCGGCCGACGCCGCGTTGCCACGCGGGGCGCGGTTGACGGCGAGCATGCTGACGTCCCTGGAAACCCTGCTGGACAAGCCGGGTGGTTGGCTGCGCAACGACATGCTGCTGCCCGGGGTCTGGCTGGATAACGTGCCCAGCTGGGAATACGGCGTGCTTACCCAACTGCGTCTCCTCGGCAAGTCCCTGCCGGCGATGAGCCCCGCGGGAGAGGACGCGCTGCAAAGCGCCAACAAGGCGTTGCAATCGGATAGCGAGGACTGGCTCTACCCGGCGGCCGAGAAGCGTTACAACCAGGCTCAGGGCGCGCTCGCAAGCTACCTGGCGGGTATCGCTCGCGGTGCCGATGGCTTTACCGCCAACGGCGATGGCCTGGCCAGTTGGCTGGATGCCGTCAGCCGGCGTTTCTCGGGCCTGACCCAGCAGTTGCTGGCGAGCGTCGATGACCCCGAGGCGCTGCGCGAGCTGGGCGTCGATGACGCCGCGCTGCCCGAAGCCACGCCATGGTTTCGTATCGACAACGTGTTCTTCGAGGCCCGTGGCGATTCCTGGGGCCTGTTGCAATTGCTCAAGGCGGCCCGGCTCGATTACGCCGACGTGCTCGGCAAGGCCAATGGCAACGCCACGCTGGAGCGGCTGATCGCCGAGCTCGAGTTGGCTCAGCGACGGGTCTGGAGCCCGGTGATCCTCAACGGTTCCGGCTTCGGCATCTTCGCCAACCATTCGCTGGTACTCGCCAACCATACCCAGGCCATCGCCGAACTGGCGGGACAGCTCGCGGGTAGCGTGCAGGGCGTCGAGGTGACGGCGCCGAAAAGCGGCACGCGAACGACGGCAGTCGGTACGGGCGGTAACGATAACACCGGCGCGCCGGGCGCCTCCGAGGCATCGACGAATGCCGAGACGGGCAGTTCGGCGCAAGCCGCCCCCGCGGGCGGCGGCAATTCAGGCGGCAGTGCAGGTGAAGGTGCCCAGAGCAATGCCGGCGACGATAGCGGCGGCTCTGACATGGCCGCACCGCCTCAGACGCAGCAATGATCGCTATTCACCGGCTGCCCGGTTGATTCGGAACCAAAAAAGCGCCGCTCCCGGGAGCGGCGCTTTGCTAACGGCTGGGCTAACGGCTGGCCGGTGACGCTTACTGTTTGGCGTAGGCGGCGACCGATTTCTCGATGGCCTTGCGCGCGGCTTCGGCGTTGTCCCAGGACTCGACCTTGACCCACTTGCCCTTCTCGAGGTCCTTGTAGTTCTCGAAGAAATGGGCGATCTGCTGGCGCAGCAGCTCGGGCAGGTCGGTGACTTCATGCACGTCGTCGTACAGCGATGACAGCTTCTGATGCGGCACGCACACCAGCTTGGCGTCTTCGCCGGCTTCGTCGGTCATGTTGAGCACGCCGACCGGACGCGCGCGGATCACGCTGCCCGGCTGTACCGGATGCGGGGTGACGACCAAAGCGTCGAGCGGATCGCCGTCATCGGCCAGGGTGTTGGGGATGAAACCGTAGTTGGCCGGATAGAACATCGGCGTGGCCATGAAGCGGTCGACGACCAGGGCGTCCATTTCCTTGTCGATCTCGTACTTGATCGGGGCGTGATTGGCCGGGATCTCGATCGCCACATAGACGTCGTTGGGAAGGTCCTTTCCAGCGGGAATCTGATTGTAACTCATCGTCGAATCCTTGCGTTTGCGGCTTGAAGGCGAGAAATGGGGCGGATTATACGAACTGCCCCCGGGGATTACCAATCCATCGAAGGGACGAGGCGAAGGCGACTCTCTCACAGTGTATGATGGGTGCGCCGCGGCCACCTGCAAGGAGAAAGACACTTGGCGGAACAAGCGCTGTCCCTGAGTTACGGCCAGGCCTTCGTCGCCCCCGAACGGCGGCGCCATCGCAGCTCGATGTCGGTCTTGATCCCCGAGGGCGAACTGCTGCAGAGCAAGGGCGTCAGCGCGCTGATCAGCGACTCCATCTGGCGCAATGCCATCGCCAAGCAGGCCGGCGACCTCAGCGTGCGCGGCTTTCTCGCCGACTACTATTCCACGCCGTCGCACTGGGACGTCAAGACCTCGGCGACGCGCGTGCTGCGGGCCCTGAACAGCTGGAGCTACAGCCAGAGCAGCTACATCGAGGGTGGCAGCTACGTCAGTTCGATGTCGCTGATGGTACTGCGTGGCCGCGATGCGCATCTCTTCCATATGGGCGATACGCTGCTCTTTCGTCTGCGCGGCGCCGAATTCGAGCAGCTCACCCGCGATCACGTCACCGACCTGGGCGGCTATCGCTACCCCTCGCGGGCCCTGGGGCTCGACGGCAATCTGGACATCGATTATGCGCAGATGCCGCTCAAGCAGGGCGACCTGTTCCTGTTCACCACCCAGGCGGTGCGCGGCACGTTGATGCCGTCGGATTTCGTGCAGTTGATTCGTGCCGATGTCAGCAACCTCGACGCCGCCTGCGAGCGTCTGGCCGAGGCCGCCCAGGCACGGGCCGGCGAGCGCGGCTATGGCGCCGAACAATTCTGTTTTCAGCTGGTGCGCATCGATCGCTTGCCCGAGGCCGAATCGGACCCGTCCGAGACGCACGTCAGCAACCTGCCGGTGCCTGCGGAGCTCGCGGTCGGCGAACGCCTCGACGGGCTGGAAGTGCTGGAAGTCCTGTCGCGCAGCGCCAAGTCGCGGGTCTATCGGGTGCGCGACGATCGCAGTCGCGCCGAGATGGTGCTGCGTGCGCCGAGCCCCGAGCTTTCCAGCCGCAATGCCTATCTCGAGCATTTTCTGTTGCAGCAATGGGTCGCCGAGCGGGTCAACTCGCCGTTCATCGCCAAGCTGATCGAATTGCCGCGGCCGCGTCGACATCTCTACTACCTGATGGCGGACGTGCGCGGCGAGTCGCTCAGCGACTGGCTGCATCGCCATCCGCAGGCCAGCCTGGCCCAGCGGCTGGATATCGCTCGCCAGCTGGCCAAGGCGGTACAGGCACTGCATCGTCGCGACGTGCTGCACCAGCAGATCCATCCCGACACGATCCTCATCGACCCGCACGGCCAGGTGGTGCTGAGCGATTTCAGCGCCTGTTTTCGGCGCGACGGTGACAGCGGCAAGGCGCGCGAGCTGGCTCGCGAAGTGGGTCTCACCGTCCATAGTGCGCCGGAATACGCGCTGGGCAACGAGATTGGCCGGCGCAGCGACCAGTACGCGCTGGCATCGACCGTCTATTGGCTGTTGACCGATGACTTGCCCTACGACCAGTCGCCCGATGAATTGCGAAGTCACACCGGCCTCGAGCAGATGCGCTATCGCCGCGCGCGCACCCGCAACCCGGCGGTATCGGCGGAGCTCGACGACGCCTTGTGTCGAGCCTTGGACCCGCAGCGCGCGTTGCGTTTCCGGCGGCTGTCCGAATTTCTGCTGGCGCTGCGCGATCCGCGCAAGCACAGCGACGACGAGCAAGCAACGACCGGCGCACCGGCCAGTCTCTGGCAGGGCATCGCCGGGCTGTTGCTGCTACTGCTGGTGCTTTCCTGGTTGCTGAAATAGGCCCGCTACGGGCTACGGGCTACTAGGGCTACTAGGGCTACGATAAGCGCTGTGAGTTTTGGATTCGTGGCCCGAAGCGTGAGCTAAGGGGCTTCGGGCGGATAATGCCTATAGACGAAAGCGCCCCGGCTGATAACCGGGGCGCTCGGACGTTGCGACGCTTACAGCGTGAAGTCAGGCAGTTTGCGCTCGACCTTGGCGAGCTTCAGCGAGGCGACCTTGGGCAGGCCGTTCTCGAACGGCGGGAAGTCCTCGCCCTGGATCAGCGGCGAAAGATAGCGCCGGCAGGAGTCGGTGATGCCGAAGCCATCCTCGCGGATGAAATCACGCGGCATGTACTTCTCCTTATTGGCGACCTCGGCCAGCGGCGCGGCCTCGATGCGCCACTCATAGGGCGAGTCGCTGAGGCGCTTGATCGCCGGCATCATCGCGTTCTTGCCGTCGAGGGCGAGTTCCACGGCCTTCTTGCCGACCGCATAGGCCTGCTCGACGTCGGTCTTCGAGGCCAGGTGGCGTGCGGCGCGCTGCAGGTAGTCGGCGACCGCCCAGTGATACTTGTAGCCTAGGTCCTGCTTGACCATGCCGGCCAGCGTCGGCGCCACGCCGCCCAACTGGCGATGGCCGAAGGCGTCGGTATTGCCGGCGTCGGCGAGGAAGGTGCCATCGTCGTAGCGGGCGCCTTCGGAAACCACGATCACGCAGTAGCCGTAATCCTTGACCGCCTGCTCGACACGTGCCATCACCTTGGCCCGCTCGAAGGGAATCTCGGGGAATATCACCAGGTGCGGCGGCTCGCCTTCGCCGTTACCCGCCAGGGCGCCGGCGGCGGCGATCCAGCCGGCATGGCGGCCCATCACCTCGAGTACGAATACCTTGGTCGAGGTGGCGCACATCGAGGCGATGTCGAGCGCCGCCTCGCGGGTCGAGGTGGCGATGTACTTGGCGACGCTGCCGAAGCCCGGCGAGTTGTCGGTGATCGGCAGGTCGTTGTCGACCGTCTTGGGCACATGAATGGCGGTCAGCGGGTAGCCCATCTTCTCGGAAAGCTGCGAGACCTTGAGACAGGTATCGGCACTGTCGCCGCCGCCGTTGTAGAAGAAATAACGGATGTCGTGGGCCTTGAACACCTCGATCAGGCGCTCGTACTGGGCGCGGTGACTCTCGATGTCCTTGAGCTTGTAGCGGCACGAGCCGAATGCGCCGCCCGGTGTGTGGCGCAAGGCGGCGATGGCTTCGTCGCTTTCCTGTGAAACGTCGATCAAATCCTCGGTCAGGGCGCCGATGATGCCATTGTGTCCGGCGTAGACCTTGCCGATCTGGTCGCTGTGGCGACGGCACGTCTCGATCACGCCGCAGGCGCTGGCATTGATCACGGCGGTTACCCCGCCTGACTGGGCGTAGAAGGCGTTGTGCTGGGCCATAGGGGCTTCCTTTGCTCCTGCTTTTATAGGTAATTACGTGCGGTGGGATGGCTGTGCATCATAGCCGAAAGCGCCCGCTGCTGCACGACAGCGGCGGACCGGGCGGGTGCGTATGGCAGCGGCATTGGCGCCATGCTAGGCTCACGCGCCGGTGAGCGGTTCGCTGAGGCGAGCCATATTTCAGGGCTGGAGACCCCTTCATGCACGTGCATATCCTCGGAATCTGCGGCACCTTCATGGGCAGTCTGGCGCTGCTCGCGCGCGAGTTGGGCTACACCGTCAGCGGTTCCGATGCCAACGTCTACCCACCGATGAGTACCCAGCTCGAGGCCGCCGGCATCGCACTGATGGACGGCTACGCCGCCGCCAACCTCGAGCCGCGCCCCGACCAGGTGATCGTCGGCAACGCCCTGTCGCGCGGCAACCCCGAAGTGGAGGCGCTGCTCAACGCGCGCCTCGATTATGTCTCGGGGCCGCAATGGCTGGCCGAGCACGTTTTGCCCGGACGACGCGTGCTGGCGGTGGCCGGTACCCACGGCAAGACCACCACGGCCAGCCTGCTGGCCTGGCTGCTCGAATCGGCGGGGCTCGCGCCGGGCTTTCTGATCGGCGGGGTGCCGCGCAACTTCGGTGTCTCGGCGCGTCTCGGTGGGGCCGGCGCGCCGTTCGTGATCGAGGCCGACGAATACGACACGGCGTTTTTTGACAAGCGTTCCAAGTTCGTTCATTACCGCCCCGATGTCGCGGTACTCAACAATCTCGAGTTCGATCACGCGGATATCTTTGCCGATCTGGCGGCCATCGAGCGGCAATTCCATCACCTGGTGCGCACCGTACCCGGCGACGGCCGGCTGCTGGTCGCCGACGGCGAACCGGCGCTCGAGCGGGTCGTCGGGATGGGCTGCTGGACGCCCCTGGAGCGCTTCGGCGACTCGACGCAAAGCGCCTGGCGGCTGGCGCTGGAGCGTGACGACGCCAGTCGTTTCCGGATCATTCACGACGGCGAGGATGCGGTGGTCGACTGGTCATTGACCGGGGTGCACAACGCCCGCAACGCGCTCGCTGCGCTTGCCGCCGCGGCGACCTGCGGGGTCGATCTGGCGCGCGGTTGCGCCGCGCTGGCGCGTTTCCAGTCGCCGCGTCGACGCCAGGAGGTGCGCGGCGAGGTCGCCGGGATCCAGGTCATCGACGACTTCGCCCACCATCCCACGGCGATCGCCACCACGCTCCAGGGCTTGCGAGCCGCGACGCCGCTGGGGCGCCTGCTGGCGGTGATCGAGCCGCGCTCGAACACCATGCGCCTGGGCACGCTGCGCTCTCGCCTGGCCGACAGCGTCGCCGAGGCCGATGGGGTGTGGTGGTATCAGCCGCCCGAACTCGACTGGTCGCTGGACGAGCTGCTCGAGGCCAGCCCGGTGCCGGCGTGGCGGATCGGCGACATCGATGGGCTGGTCGCCGCGCTGGTCGACGAGGCGCAACGCGGCGATCGCATCGTGGTGATGTCCAACGGCGGCTTCGGTGGCATCCACGAGAAGCTGCTGGCGGCCCTGGAGGCGCGCCATGGCTGACGCGACTTTCAAGCCCCCGGTGACCGTCGCGCTGACCGGGGCCTCCGGCGCGCAATACGGGCTGCGCCTGATCGAGTGCCTGGTGGCGGCCGAGCACGAGGTCTGGGTGATGATCTCCAAGGCGGCGCACATGGTGATCGTCACCGAGACCGACGAGCGCCTGCCGGCTCAGCCGGCGAGGCTCGCCGAGGCGCTGATCGCCCGCAGCAATGCCGCCGACGGGCAGATCCGCTGTTTCGCGCGCGAGGACTGGATGGCGCCGGTGGCCTCGGGCTCGGGTGCGTCGACGGCGATGGTGATCTGTCCCTGTTCGACGGGCACGCTGTCGGCGGTCGCCACCGGCGCCAGCAACAACCTGATCGAGCGCGCCGCCGATGTCGCGCTCAAGGAGCGCCGCCAACTGATCCTGGTGCCGCGCGAGGCGCCGTTGTCGGCGATCCATCTCGAACACATGCTGGCGCTGACCCGGCTTGGCGCGGTGATCCTGCCGGCGGCGCCGGGATTCTACCATCGGCCGACCAGTGTCGAGGCGCTGATCGACTTCATCGTCGCACGGATTCTCAATCAATTGGGCATCGAGCATCATTTGATGCCGCGCTGGGGAGAGCCGCAGTGATCGTCAACCTGTCGTTGCTGTCGGTATTCATCCCCACCTTCTTCATGGTCTCGCTGACCCCGGGCATGTGCATGACGCTGTCGATGGTGCTGGGGATGACCGTCGGCGTTCGCCGCGCGCTGTGGATGATGGCCGGTGAACTGGTCGGGGTCGGCCTGGTGGCCGTGGCGGCGGGTGCCGGGGTGGCGACACTGATGCTGCGCCAGCCGCTGATGTTCGCCGCCTTCAAGTGGCTGGGCGGGGCCTACCTGGTATATCTGGGGGTGATGATGTGGCGCTCGCGCGGGCGCATGGCGATACCCAGCGAGCCGACCGCGGCGCGTGATGTCTCGCGCTGGCAATTGCTTTCCCAGGGGTTCGTCACCGCGGTCGCCAATCCCAAGGGCTGGGCGTTCTTCATCGCCCTGCTGCCGCCGTTTCTCGACACCGATTTGCCGTTGGCCCCGCAACTGGCGGTACTGGTCGGGATGATCCTGACGCTCGAGCTGTGCTGCCTGCTGCTCTACGCCACTGGCGGACGCACCGCCAGCCATCTACTCGCCAAGGGCGGCAGCGTCCGGCTTCTCAACCGCATCGCCGGTACGCTGATGGTGGGGGTCGGGTTGTGGCTGGCGCTGGGTTAGCGGGCCCTGGCGCCGGTCAGGCGTGCGGCAGCCACAGGATGCGACCGACCAATAGCGCTATCGAGGCCAGCGACAGGGTCTTCCAGGGTGCCGGTGGCGGGTTTTGACGCGCAAAGCTGTGATAGCTGAGTCGCACCAGCGCGCAGGCCACCAGCCCGAGCAGGGCACCGCCGACCAGGTCGCTGAGCCAGTGCACGTCGATCACCAGCCGCGACAGCGCCATCGGAATACAGATCAGGATCGC
The DNA here is from genome assembly GCF_033446685.1 of Halomonas sp. HP20-15. Taxonomy (NCBI): domain Bacteria; kingdom Pseudomonadati; phylum Pseudomonadota; class Gammaproteobacteria; order Oceanospirillales; family Halomonadaceae; genus Halomonas; species Halomonas sp. HP20-15. Next base: position 87,537 of record NZ_JAWQLY010000004.1, read on the forward strand.
CAGCCAGTAGGCCGGTGCCCGATGTCGCGGGGGAAGCCGATCGGCGACGAACGCCGCCGTCAGGCCATAGAGCACCACGGCGGTCGAGGTATGCGCGCTTGGGTAGGAAAACGAACCGCTCAGGTAATCGGGGATGTCGGGCCGCACACGCCCGGCAATCTGCTTGAACAGCGTATTGGCCAACGCGATGCCGCCCAGGGCCGCGGCCATATGCAGCAATACGGCGTAGGCCCGGCGGTATGCCAGCCACACCGCCCAGGGCGCCGTCAGGGCGAGCACGCCGAACGTGTCGCCGGCCTTGGCCAGCCACTCGGCGACCTGTGCCAGGGGAATGAGGGGCAGGTTCAGCAGCAGCGCCTGGAGTTGCTGGTCCATGGCCAGCGGGCCGTCCTGGTTCAGGACCCATAGCGTCCAGCCCGATAGCGCCGCCAGGCTGATCAGAAACAGCGCTAGCGAGGCCAACGGTAGCTCCGCTTCGGGGCGTGTCGTGCGTAGTGCCAGCCACAGACGGCGCAGTCGCGGGTGGCGACGCGCCAGCCCGGCGAGCAGCCGGTAGCCGCGACCCTGACGGGTAAGCTGGCTGCGCAGCAACGAGAAGACGATGATCAGCGAGACCACCAATGCCGCCAGCAACACCAGCCAGCGCTGGCTGCCGCTGGGCAGGTCGAATAGCTGCTGCCAGGTGCTGCCCAGCAGGTAGCCCGGCAGCACATAGACGGGTGCCCAGAGCAGCGCCGAGCCGAGATTGGACCACAGAAACGTGGCCGGTCGCATGTGCAGCATTCCGGCGACCAGCGGGATGATCGGGCGTACCGGGCCGACGAAGCGACCGATGAGCACCGACAGCACGCCGTAGCGCTCGAAGAAATTCACTCCGCGGTCCAGCCACTCCGGATGGCTGCGAAACGGCCGAATGTGCGGAATGCGATGACGCTGATAGTAACCGAACAGGAAGCTCAGGCCGTCGCCAATGACCGCGCCGATGAAGGCGGCGATGAGCAGGGCGAAGATCGCCAGGTCGTGGTGGCCGGCGAGCGAAGCAGCGGCGGTGATCAGGATCACGCCGGGCACCACCAGGCCGACGACGGCCAGTGATTCGATCAGTGAAATGGCGGCGATGATCAGGAACAGCCAGCTGGGTGAGGGCGTGAAGGCGGTCATCCAGTCGGTCATGCTCAAGGGGTGGGCTCCATCAGTTTGAGACCGGCGCTCAGCAGGCGCTGTTCGAAATGCTGGCGAGTTTCACCGGCGTGTAGGCGGCAAACGCGGATCCGCGACTGCAGGGTGCCGGTCTCGGCGATGACCTCGCGATTCAGCGCATGCAGCAGTCGCTCGCGAACGATCAGCGCGCCGGCCTCGCCGGTATCCGGCAGCAGCAACCAGAATAGCGAGGCTTGCTCACGGCCCAGCAGGTCATGCTGGCGCGAGTTGGCCTGAATCGTCTGGCAGATACGGTCGAGCAGGGCGTGCAGCAGCGGGCGACCGAACTGTTCGTCGGCCATTTCCAATTGTGGTAGGTGGATGACCAGGGTGGCAAACGGGCGCTTTAGCGCCTTGGCGCGCTCGACCTCGGCGGCCAGCCGGCGTTCCAGCGTCTCGCGCGATAGCGCGCTGCAATCACGATCCCTGCGCACCGAGCGATCGCGCTGCTGGGCATGGCGGTGACCCAGCCAGCCGGGCAGCGAGGCCATGCCCACCAACGCCAGGTAGGCCAGTGTCGCCGGCCCCAGGGCCAGGTCGGGGCTGGCGATGGTAAGCCACACCGGGGTCAGGAACAGGCTCAACAGCAACCCCGGGGCGAGCGGCAGCAGCAGCAGTGTCAGCACCGGCGGCATGCCCAGCCAGAACAACGACACCGCGGCCTCTTGGTGGGCCAGATCGGTGGCGATGATCAGATAGCAACTGATCAGCATCAGATAGACGGACAAACGGCGGAACTCGGGATTGACCCAACGGACGAACAGCGCTCCGCCGAGCACCAGCGTCAGTATCGCCGGCAACAGGATATCGCCGTAGTGGCCCATCATGTATTGCCACAGGGCATGGCTCCCCATCAGCGCCACACCGCTGACATAGACCAGGCGAAATAGCCAATCGGCCAGGCGCGAGCGGTCGTCGTAAGCCATTCAGGGTGACTCCTCGAGCACGATCAGCGGTCGCGATTGATGGGGCAGGGCGCGTAGCTGTCCGGCCAGGTCGAGCCCTGGCACCAGCGTGACGAAACGAGCCTGGCTGGTGCTCGGCAGCACCGCTTTCAAGGCCTCGCGTCGCTGGTGTCCTTCGGTGGCGTCGCGGCTGATCAGCAGCGCGGCGAGGACGTGGCGGTCGAGTTGATAGCAGCTTTCGTAACCGCGGGTATGGTCGGCCAGCAGGCGTGCCAGTGACGATGGGCGGCTCTTGCGGCAACGCAGCAGGACCAGCATGCCATGGGTCTTCTCACGCTGGCAGCGCACGATCTCCTCGGGCAGGTCCTGTTCGAGTTGATGCCGCGACCAGAGCATGGCGTCCGGGATGCGGTCCGCATAGCGATGCCGACTGCGCCGGCTGGCCTGCAGATTCAGGCTGCGCGCGATGGCCAGCAGCCCCAGGGTGGCCAGCAGCAGCCCGGCGAGGACCCCCTGCTCGATGGGAAATACGTCGCGACTGTCGAAGTAGGTGAGCGTCGCGAGGACGGCGTTGAGCGCCAGCAACCACAGCGGCTGCGGCAAGGCGAGCACCGCCGCCCAGGCCCACAGCCATAGCAGGAAGTGCTGGGGATCGAGCGCCAGGACCAGCGTCAACACCAGCGCCAGCAGGGCGGGTAGCCAGGCACTGGCGAGGCGTATGCCGCCCGGGCGGACATGGGTGACTATCACCAGCAACAGTGCGCCGACGATCAATACCAGCGCCGCCGACTCGCCCGGGGAGACCAGCGCCAGCGCGAGGATCGATAGGGCCGTAAGCCAGACGATCAGCCGATAGGGACCTTCTTTGAACTTGCGCTCCATGGTGGCTTACTATTGTTCTCCTTACCGAATAGCGGACACTGTACGATACCCGCCCCCCCGGCGACGACTCGTATCTGACTTTTTCGCCAACACTGCGCCCACCGTACCGGCCTCGGTTGCGTGCGGCGAGCCGATGGAGACTTTCCGGGCATGTCACGACAGTTCGCGACGACCGACGTCGCTACCTACATGCAGCAGCTGGGTCGCGAGGCGCGCCGCACCAGCAGCGAATTGCGCCGCGCCACCAGCGCCGCCAAGAACGTCGCGCTCGCGGCCATGGCACAGCGCATCGCGGCTTCGCGGGAGGCGCTGCTGGCCGCCAACGCACGCGACCTGGAGCGCGCGCGGGAGTCGGGGCTGGACGCGGCGCTGCTCGATCGGCTGGCACTCAGCGACGCGCGCATCGAGGCGATGATCGAAGGCCTGCATCAGGTCGCCGCACTGCCCGACCCGGTCGGGGCGATCGACGGCCTGCGCACCCGACCGAGCGGCATCCAGGTCGGCCAGATGCGCGTGCCGCTGGGGGTAATCGGAATCATCTACGAGTCGCGTCCCAACGTCACGCTCGAGGCGGCCAGCCTGTGCCTCAAGTCGGGCAATGCCTGCATCCTGCGCGGCGGCTCCGAGGCCCGCGAGAGCAACGCGGCGATCGCCGAATGCATCGTCGCCGGACTCGCCGATGCCGGGCTGCCGGAAAGCGCGGTACAGGTGGTGGCGACCACCGATCGCGCCGCGGTGGGCCAGTTGATCGCGATGCCCGACTATGTCGATGTGATCATTCCGCGGGGCGGCAAGTCGCTGATCGAACGTGTGGCGCGCGACGCGCAGGTGCCGGTGATCAAGCACCTCGACGGAGTGTGCCATGTGTACATCGATGCCAGTGCCGATCGCGACAAGGCATTGGCGATCGCCGTCAACGCCAAGACGCATCGCTACGGCACCTGCAATACCATGGAAACGCTGTTGGTCGATGCCGCACTGGCCGGTGAGCTATTGCCCGAACTGGCCGCGGCGTATGCCGAGCATCGCGTCGAGCTGCGCGGCTGCGAGCGGACCCGTGAGCTGCTGCCGGGGATCAAGGCCGCCGATGAGGCCGACTGGTCGACGGAATACCTGGCTCCGGTGCTGGCGATCCGGGTGGTCGATGGCATCGATGCCGCCATCGCGCACATCGAACGCTACGGCTCGCACCACACCGATGCCATCGTCAGCGAGTCCTACACGCTGAGCCGACGGTTTCTCGCCGAGGTCGACTCAAGCTCGGTGATGGTCAATGCCTCGACGCGCTTCGCCGATGGTTTCGAATATGGCCTGGGCGCCGAGATCGGCATCTCCACCAACAAGCTGCACGCCCGAGGCCCGGTGGGTCTCGAAGGCCTCACGACCCGCAAGTACATCGTGCTGGGCGATGGTCAGATTCGTGAGTGAGCACGGCCCGGGCGACACCGCGCCGCGGGTCGCCATGTTCGGCGGAACCTTCGACCCGGTGCATCTGGGGCACCTGCGCAGCGCCGTCGAACTGCGCGAATGCCTGGCGCTGGACCGGGTCCACATGATGCCCGCCCATGTGCCGCCGCACCGTGAAGCGCCGGGAGTTTCGGCCGCCCAGCGCCTGGCAATGCTCGAGGCCGGCATCGGCGATGCCCCGGGGCTGGTCGCCGACGCGCAGGAGCTGGATCGTGACGGCCCTTCCTACAGCGGCGAGACCCTGGCTTCGCTGCGTCGCGACTATGGCGAACGGGCGCGCCTGGTGATGAGCGTGGGGATGGATGCCTTCCTCAAGCTGCACCAATGGCGCGAGCCGCAGCGACTGTTCGAACTGGCGCATGTGGTGGTGATCGACCGTCCCGGCCATCGGGGGCCGCTTCCCGATGCCTTGGCGCGGCTCGTCGAAGGGCGTGAAGCCATGGATGCCGAGGCGCTGTTTCGCCGCCCGGCGGGCGGCGTTCTGCATCTGCGATTGCCCAGCCGCATGGCGATCTCCGCGACCGGGTTGCGCGCACGCCTGGCCGAAGGCCGCAGCGTGCGCTATCTGTTGCCTGAGGCAGTGGAAGACTATATTCGCTCACGCAATCTTTACCGGTAGTTGGAACCGTCGGGGTAGAATGGCGGTCTGACAAGACTGTTTCTTTAGAGGAGCTATGCAGATCGACGCACTCAAGACATTGGCAGTGGATGCCCTCGAGGAACTCAAGGGGCAGGATATTGCCGAACTCGACGTCGCGGCGCTGACCAGCGTCACCGATGTCATGCTAGTCGCCAGCGGTACCTCGTCACGTCATGTGGCGGCGCTGGCCAACAACGTGGTCGAGCGGGCCAAGGATGCCGGGGTACGGCCGCTCGGCGTCGAAGGGCAGAACGGTGCCGAATGGGTACTGATCGACCTGGGTGATGTGGTGGTCCACGTCATGCAGCCCGAGACGCGGCGGCTGTACGATCTCGAACGGTTGTGGGCCGATTTACCCGCCGACAGCGAGGAGGAGGTGCGCGGGGGCCGGGCGTGAAGTTGAAGCTGCTGGCCGTCGGCACCAAGATGCCCGACTGGGTCGAGCGCGGCGTTGCGGAATATCGCAAGCGAATGCCGCGCGATTTCGCCCTCGAAGTGGTCGAGATCGCCCCCGGGGCACGCGGCAAGAATGCCGATGTGGCGCGTGCCGTGGCGCTCGAGGGTCAGCGCATGCGAGAGCGCCTGAACGGCGAGCTGTGCGTGGCGCTGGAAGTCACCGGCCAGGCCTGGTCGACCGAGCGGCTTGCCGTCGAGGCCGACCGCTGGCGCCATTCGGGACGCGACGTGGCGCTGCTGGTGGGCGGTCCCGAGGGGCTCGAACCGGAACTTTCGGCGGCCGCCGAGCAGCGCTGGTCGCTGTCACCCTTGACCTTGCCGCACCCGATGGTGCGGCTGATCATCGCCGAGCAGCTTTATCGCGCCTGGACGCTGCTGGTCGGCCACCCCTATCACCGTTGACTGATGGACGCAATGCAGCATCCACGCCACGAGCCCGCATCGCCGCCTCGACACGTCACCCTCGCCTTGTTGCCTTTGCATGCGTAAACCCCGTTCCGCACTGAAGAACCCCGAACAGGAAGTGCGCATCTTCCGCAATCGCTCGTTGCTGGCGGTGGCGCTGGTGATCCTGATGTCGGGCTGCCTGGTGGCGCGCCTGGTCTACCTGCAGATATTCCAGCACGAGGTCTTTACCACCCGCTCGGAGAACAATCGCGTACGCGTCGAGCCGCTACCGCCGACCCGTGGCTTGATCTACGACCGCAATGGCCGGTTGTTGGCTGAAAACCGGCCGACCTATAACCTGACCATCGTCCCCGAACGGGTCGATGACCTGAGCGCGACGCTCGACCTGCTGGTCGATATTCTCGACCTGCCCGAGGAGGAGGAGGCGGTCTTTCGCAAGCGGGCCTATCAGCGTCAGCGCCCGTACCAGCCGGCGTTGCTGATGAGTGAGCTCGACGAGCGCCAGATCGCGCGGCTGGCGGTCAACCGTTATCGCTTGCCCGGGGTCGAGATCGAAGGCCAACTGCTGCGCTACTATCCCGACCCGATGCTGATGTCGCACGTGCTTGGCTATGTCGGCCGGATCAACGTCGAGGAGCTCGCCGAGCTGGACAGCGGCGACTACGCCGGCACGCACTTCATCGGCAAGACCGGCATCGAAAAGCAGTACGAGGAACAACTGCACGGCGACGCCGGGCTGCGCCAGGTCGAGACCAATGCCCGGGGGCGGGTGCTCAGGGAGCTCGGCCGCACCGACCCGGAACCCGGCCAGGACATCGCCCTGACCATCGACGAGCGGCTGCAGCAGTTGGCCTACGACCTTCTCGACGGGCGCCGTGGCGCGATCGTCGCCATCGAACCGCCGACCGGCGAGATTCTCGCCATGGCCTCGTCGCCGGGCTTCAATTCCAACCTGTTCGTCACCGGCATCAGCTACGACAACTACCGTGCGTTGCGCGAGGACATCGATCTGCCGCTCTACAATCGAGCGGTTCGCGGGCAGTATCCACCGGCCTCGACGGTCAAGCCCTACATGGCGCTGGCAGGGTTGGCAAACAATGTGATCACGCCGCAGAAGACCATTTACGACCCCGGTTACTACAAGCTGCCCGAGCACTCACGGCGCTACCACAACTGGCTGCGCTGGGGACACGGCCGGGTCGACATGCATCGCGCCATCGAGGTCTCCAACGACACCTACTTCTACAATCTGGCGCATCTGCTGGGAATCGATGCGCTCTCCAGCTTCATGCATCGCTTCGGTTTCGGCGAGGAGACCAGCTACGATGTGAACGGCGCCGCACAAGGCTTGATGCCGTCGAGCCAATGGAAGCGCGAGAGCCGCAATCAGGTATGGTTTCCCGGCGAGACGCTCTCGGTGGGCATCGGCCAGGGCTACTGGTTGGCCACGCCCCTGCAGATGGCGACCGCGATGTCGGTACTCGCCAACCGCGGCGACTGGGTGACCCCGCATCTCGCTCGCAAGGTCGGCGACGAGATCGTCAAGCCGCCCCCCGCCAAGGAAGATATCGAGCTGCCCGATGAGTGGTGGGATCTCGTGCACGGTGCCCTCGAAGACGTCATGTCCGGCAACGAGGGTACGGCGCGGCGGGCCGGGCAGGGGCTCGAGTATCGCATGGCCGGCAAGTCGGGGACCGCACAGGTGTTCACCCTCGACAACGATGAGCGCTACAACGCCGACGAACTCGAGGAGCGCCTCCACGATCACGCTCTGTTCACCGCCTTCGCGCCGATCGACGAGCCGCGGATAGCCGTGGCGGTGGTCATCGAGAACGCCGGCGGTGGCAGTTCGCATGCGGCGCCGCTGGCCCGCGAGCTGATCGACGCCTGGTTACTGCCCGACAACGAGGCGCTCGAGCAGGCTGAAAACGAGATCGTACAGCGAGAAGATCATGAATCGACGCGATAGCGCCATGCTCCACTACCCGCGCCGCGCCAGCGTTCGCCGTCGTCGCACTCTCTGGTTGCGTATCCATATCGATCCCTGGCTGAGCGGATTGCTGCTGGTGTTGCTGGGGGCCGGGCTGATCGTGCTCTACAGCGCCAGCGGCCAGCATATGTCGGTCGTCGTCGCCCAGGCCAGTCGCTTGGGCATCGCACTGGTGGCGATGGCGATGCTCGCCCAGTTGTCGCCCAAGACGCTCTGCCGATGGTCGCCGGTACTGTACGGCGTCGGTCTGGCGATGCTGGTGGCCGTCGAGGTGATGGGCGACATCGGCATGGGGGCGCAGCGCTGGCTGGAGATCCCGGGGTTGGTTCGCTTCCAGCCTTCCGAACTGATGAAGCTGGCGATGCCGATGATGGTCGCCGCCTACCTGCAGCGACAGGTGTTGCCGCCGAGATTGCGCGACATCGCGGTCTGTGCGGCGATCATGGCCGTACCGGTGTTGTTGATCGCCAAGCAGCCGGACTTGGGCACCTCGCTACTGGTAGCCTGCGCCGGGCTCTTCGTGGTGTTGCTGGCCGGGCTGTCCTGGCGTCTGATCGGCTGTCTGGTGGTCCTGGCGGGAGCGGCGCTGCCATTGCTGTGGATCAACATGCACGATTACCAGCGCCAACGGGTACTGACCTTTCTCAATCCCGAGAGCGACCCGCTGGGTTCGGGCTGGAACATCATCCAGTCGACCACGGCGATCGGCAGCGGCGGGCTTACCGGCAAGGGCTGGACGCTGGGCACCCAGTCGCAGCTGGAATTCCTGCCCGAGCGGCATACCGACTTCATCGTCGCGGTACTCGGCGAGGAGTTCGGCCTGGTCGGCATGCTGCTGATCCTGACGCTCTATCTACTGATCGTGGGACGCGGTCTGTTGATGGCCAATGGGGCCCATGACACCTATGGTCGGCTGGTCGCCGGCAGCATCATCCTGACGTTTTTCATCTATGTATTCGTCAATATCGGCATGGTCAGCGGCATCCTGCCGATCGTCGGCGTGCCGTTACCGCTGGTCAGTTTCGGCGGGACCTCCAGCGTGACGTTGATGGCCGGTTTCGGTATTCTCATGTCGATTCACAGCCACCGACGGCTGCTGCCCCGTTGAAGGCTTTTGTGTCGCAAACGATTGTCGGGCCGGAAATAGCATATGCAACCAGGAGTAACGGGACGATGAGCATCGCCCTTCGTCAGCAGCGCAAACGCCGGTCTTTCAAGATGGCGATCGTCGTGCTTGGCGGTTGCCTATGGGGTCTTGGCCTGCCGGCGGTGGCGGCGGACGACTTCGCGCCGGATAGTCATCCCCGCGTGCAGGCATTGGTCGATGAGCTGGCGGCGCGCGGCCTGCCTCGCGACTGGCTCACCGCCACGCTGTCCCGCGCCGAATTCAACCAGCAGGTGCTCGACGCCATGGCCGGTGCGGCCGAGCATCATCTGCGCTGGGACGAGTACCGCGATATCTTCATCAAGCCCGAGCGAATTCAGGGCGGCGTCGAGTTCATCGCGGCACACCGCGAGGCTTTTGAGCGCGCCCAGGCGGAATACGGCGTGCCCGCCGAGATCATCGCCGCGATCATCGGTGTCGAGACCTTTTACGGGCGGTACACCGGGTCGCACCGGGTGCTCGATTCGCTGGCCACGCTGGCTTTCCACCACGCCTCGCGTGGCGATTTCTTCCGCGGCGAGTTGGCCGCCTTGCTCGAGATCAGCAACGAACAGGATGTCGACCCGGCCAGCTTGCAGGGTTCCTATGCCGGCGCGATGGGCTACCCGCAGTTCATCCCCACCAGTTATCAGGCTTACGCCGTCGACTTCGACGCCGATGGCAAGCGCGATCTGTGGCACAACCCGGTCGACGCTATCGGAAGCGTCGGCAACTATTTCGCGCGTCACGGCTGGCAGCCCGGTGGTCCGCTTTACGTCGAGGCGCGAGGACCGGCGACGCCGCCTGCGAGCGTCGAGTTCAATCGCACCCGCCGTCCCTATGCCGGTCTCGCCGAGCTGGCCGCGCAGGGCATCGAGCCGCAGGGCACCGCGCACGGCGCCGCCGAGGGGGCGGTGATTCCGCTGGCTCTCGAGCTCGCTGGGGGCGCGACCCGCTATCGGCTGGGTTACGAGAACTTCTACGTGATCACGCGTTACAACCATAGCCATCTCTATGCGATGGCGGTGAGCGTGCTGGCCGAACGAATTCGGTCGGCGCTCGAGGGTGAGGCATGAGGTGGGGCTGGTTGCTGCTGCTCGGCAGTTGCCTGGTCCTGGCGGGTTGCGCCGGCGGTGGCGGCTCGCGCCCCGATGCGAACTCGGGACGCTATGCCTTGGCGCACGATGCCTACCCCGGCGAACCGCCCGACGTGTCACAGGTCCCCGATGCCGTACCCCGGGTCGAGCCGCGGGCGGCGAGCGGCAACCGCTCGACCTACCAGGTCTGGGGCACCACTTATCACGTGATGGACGATGCCAGCGGTTATGAAGCGGAGGGCAAGGCCTCCTGGTACGGCAAGAAGTTCCAGGGATACGACACGGCCAGCGGCGAACCCTACGACATGTACAAGATGTCGGCGGCGCATCGCTCGTTGCCGTTGCCGACCTATGCGCGGGTCAGCAATCTCGACAATGGCCACACGGTGATCGTCAAGGTCAACGATCGCGGCCCGTTTCACGGCAATCGTTTGATCGATCTGTCCTATGCGGCGGCGGCGCGGCTGGGTATCCTGCGCAACGGAACCGGCCATGTACGCGTCGAGGCGATCGATCCCGTCGCCTGGCAGGCCGAGCATCGCCAGGATGGCGCGGGCAAGGCCTTGGCGAGTAGCGAGACTCCGCCAGGAAACAAACCCATGGAGCGCTCGGGGCGCGCCGAACCCAAGGCGCCGGATGCAACGGCTCGCGCGGTTGGTGAAGTCGCCAAGGCGATGCCGGCCAATGCGGCATCGCAACCCACCGCAGAGCAGACGCTCGGCAGTGCATCGCCGTTGACCTACCTGCAGGTGGCGGCGCTGAGTTCGGCGAGCAGCGCCGAACGGCTCAAGGCACGATTGCAGCAGCAGTTGGCGCGACCGGTACGCATCGCCAGCGATGATCGCCTGTACCGGGTCCAGGTCGGTCCGGTCACCGGTCGACCGGCTCTCGAGGCTTTGCGCAGCGAACTGCGCGAGGCGGGTTATGCGCAAGCCTTTTCGGTGAGCGCTAGCCGTTGAAGCATCTATACCATCACCATCCACCGAATTAAGCCACGAGAAACATTGTCATGAGATTGCCTGCTTTACCGTCACCATCCTGGCATTGGCTGACTGCCGCCGTCTCCGTGTTGTGCATCGCGGTTCAGCCCGTCCAGGCTCAGGACTCGGCGCCTCAGCCTGACTCGGCTCCTCAACCCGACTCGGCGCTGCAGCAGACCCTGCCGGAGCCGATGATCCCCTCGCCGCCGGATCTCAATGCCTCGTCATGGATTCTGGTCGACGCCAACAGTGGCGAGGTGCTGGTTGAACACGAGGCCGACAAGCGGCTGCCGCCGGCCAGTCTGACCAAGATGATGACGGCCTATATCGTCGAGAAGGAGATCGATGACGGCAATATCAACGATCAGGACATGGTGACGATCAGCGAGAATGCCTGGCGGACCGGTGGCTCACGGATGTTCGTCCGCGAAGGGACTCAGGTCAGCGTCGAGGACCTGCTGCACGGCGTGGTCATCCAGTCGGGCAACGATGCCAGCGTCGCGCTGGCCGAGCACGTCGCCGGCTCTGAATCGGCCTTCGCCGACCTGATGAATCAGCAGGCGCAGCGCCTCGGGCTCCAGAACAGTCATTTCGTCAACGCCACCGGCCTGCCGAACCCCGAGCACTATTCGTCGGCGCGCGACCTGGCGACGATCGCCAAGCACATCATTCAGGACTATCCGGACCATTACGAGATCTATTCGGAGAAGCACTTCACCTATAACGGCATTCGTCAGCCCAACCGCAACCGCCTGCTGTGGCGCGACGCCTCGGTCGACGGACTCAAGACCGGGCATACCGAAGAAGCTGGATACTGCCTGGTGGCCTCGGCCAAGCAGGACACCATGCGGCTGATCTCGGTGGTCATGGGCACCAACTCCGATGAGGCGCGCGCGCAGGAAACCCAGAAGCTGTTGAGCTACGGCTTTCGCTTCTTCGACACGTTCCGTCTCTATCAGCGTGGCGCGGTTCTCAACCAGTCGCGCATCTGGGGAGGCACCCAGGATCAGTTGAAGATCGGGGTTTCCGAGGATATCTACCTGACCGTGCCCAAGGGCCGTCGTGACGAGATGACCGCGCAGATCAACCTGCCCGAGACGCTCGAAGCCCCGGTTCAGGCTGGCCAGCAGCTTGGCACGCTGAGCGTCAAGCTCGGCGACAAGATGCTCATGGAGCAGCCGCTGATAGCGCTGCAGACGGTCGAGGAGGGCGGTTTCTTCAAGCGTATCTGGGACACCATCCTGCAGTTCGTCACCGGCCTGTTCGACTGACGACCCGCGGGTGGCGCGGCTATCGTCGCGCCACCCTTGGTCGCTGTGAATAGGTTGAGTAGAATACTCGGAAATGTCTTTCGCCGAGTTAACGTCATGACCGACAACTCCCTCCGGGACCTGCGCGTCTCGGACCCGCAAGCAGCGCCATCCGCTCCCAAGGTCGAGTTTCCCTGCGACTACCCGATCAAGGTCGTCGGTGACGCCGCTCCCGATTTCGAAGCCACCGTCATCGAAGTGATCGAAGAACATGCGCCGGGCATCGATCGGCGCACCGTCAACGCCGTCGACAGCCGCAATGGCAAGTTCCGTTCAATACGGGTGACCATCACCGCTACCGGGCAGGACCAACTGCAGGCGCTGTTCGCCTCGCTCAAGGAAACCGGTCGCGTGCACATGGTGCTTTGACGCCGATGACCGAAGCCCTGGAGTCGTGATGGACGAAGCGTCGACGGCGCCGATAAGAGTGTTTCAGCTCGGTCGCCAAGCTTATCTCCCGGTATGGCAGGCGATGCGCGAGCTGACCGATACCCGTGATGCCGAGACCCAGGATCAGCTTTGGGTCGTGGAGCACGAGCCGGTCTTTACCCAGGGCCAGGCGGGTAAGCCGGAACATCTGCTGATGCCTGGCGATATTCCGGTCGTGCAGACCGACCGGGGTGGCCAGATCACCTACCATGGGCCCGGACAACTGGTCCTTTACCCGCTGCTCGATGTGCGGCGCGGCAAGATAGGCGTACGCGATCTGGTTACCGCCCTGGAGCAGGCGGTGGTCGGGGTGCTGGCCGACGAGGGAATCGAGGCCCATGCGCGCCCCGACGCCCCGGGAGTCTATGTCGGCGAGGCCAAGATCGCTTCGCTGGGCCTGCGCATTCGGCGCGGGGCCAGCTTTCATGGAGTGGCGCTGAACGTAACGGGCGACCTGGCGCCCTTCCAGCGCATCAATCCCTGTGGCTATGCAGGGATGCGGATGGTCCGGCTTGCCGATTTCGTGGAGGGGCCTTGCTTGTCAGCGGTGGCTCAGCGCCTGGTCGCGCATCTCGCCCGGTTATTGGGCCGCGACACCGAGGCGGCAATGCCCGGCGAATTGCCCGCGCACTGCTTGGCGCAGGGGCTATCGAGCAAGGCCTCGGCCTGACCGGGCAGGCGCCGGTCAGGCCGTTTTTAAAGCCGCCCAAGCAGAGCGCCCCCGAACAGCGCGCCTAGCCGACATTGATGGCGGGAATGATATCGGGGTCGGGTTCCTGACCCGGCACCGCGGCGGGTGCGGCGAGCCCCAGGTTGTTCTTCTCGAACACCCGGTCGGCCCGGTAGCTGGAGCGAACCAGCGGACCGGCGGCCACTTCCATGAAGCCCTTTTCGAGCCCCAGTTGGCGGTAGCGCTCGAACTCGTCCGGGGTGACCCAGCGTTCCACCGGCAGATGATTCTTGGTGGGGCGAAGGTACTGGCCGAGTGTCACGATATCCACGCCGATGGCCCTGAGATCGTCGAAGGTAGCTAGAATCTCATCGTCGGTTTCGCCCAGCCCCAGCATCAGGCTGGTCTTGGTCAGCACGTCCGGACGATGGCGCTTGGCGTGGGCCAGTACGTCCAGCGTCTTGCGGTAGCCGGCCCTGGGGTCGCGAACCCGTGAGGTCAGCCGTTCCACGGTTTCGACGTTCTGGGCGAAGACTTCCAGCCCCGAATCCACCACGGCTTCCACGTCCGGTTCCCGAGCGTCGAAATCCGGCGTCAGCGCCTCGACCACCACCTCGGGGGTGCGCGTCTTGATGGCGCGGATGCAGGCCGCGTAGTGGGCGGCGCCGCCATCGTCCAGATCGTCGCGATCGACCGAGGTCAGGACGATGTAGCGCAGGCCCATCAGCTCGACCGACTTGGCGGTGTTCTCGGGCTCTTCGTGATCCAGCCAGCCTCTGGGGTTGCCGGTATCCACGGCGCAGAAACGACAGGCGCGGGTGCATACCGAGCCCATCAGCATGATGGTGGCGGTGCCGTTGCTCCAGCATTCCCCCATGTTGGGGCAGTGGGACTCGGCGCAGACGGTGCTCAGGCGATGCTCGTTGACGTTGCGCTTGACCGCATCGAAACGTTCGCCCCCCGGCATCTGGATGCGCAGCCAGGGCGGCTTGCGCCCGGTGGCGGCGCTCTCTTCAGCTTGCTTGCGCTGCTTCATGCCGTCCTTGATCACGGACATGCCGCGTTCGTTGCGGTACTTCTCACCGCTGGATACGGACTGCGAAGACTTATCACTCATATCGGACCTGACTCTCTAATCGGCCTGCTCGGCGAGGTGGGCTGCACATTAATGCCCTGCTCGGCGCGTCTATGGGGCTCAATTTACCACACTCACCCCAGGGCTATCACATCAGCCGCCGTGGGTGACGGGCAGCGGCAGGCAGACCACCGAGTGGCCGGGCATCGGTTCGAGCGGCGCCTTGAAGTGCGCGTTCAGCTCGGGCAGCAGCTCGCGCAAAAAGCGCATGAACAGTTCGGTCACCGGGGTCGGATAGCGATCCTTGGGATATACGGCGCACCACGAGCGCTTGAGCGGAAAGCCGGGCAGGGCGGGCGAGGCCAGCAGACCCGAGGCCAGCTCCAACTGCACCGCCAGGCGGGGCAGCACGGACACCCCGAGATGCGCCATGACGCCCTGCTTGATCGCCTCGTTGGTACCCAGCTCGATGGTGTGCGCCAGCGAGACCCGCTCGCGGGAGGCGTACTCCTCGAAGGCGGTGCGGGTGCCCGAGCCGGGCTCGCGCATCAACACGTAGTGGCGCGCGAAATCCTCGAAGGAGGGCCTGTCGTCGGTAAGCAGGGGATGGCCGGGCCAGACCACGGGAATCATTTCATTGTCGAGGATCGGCATGAACGCCAGGTTGGCGTCATCCGGCACCATGCCCATCAACACCAGATCGTCGCGGCGTTCGGCGAGACGCTCCAGGGCCTGGCCGCGATTGCACACGTGCAGGCGGATCTGTACTTCGGGATAGCGGGCGCGAAACCGCGCCAGGATATGCGGCACGACGTATTGGGCGGTAGATACCGCCGTCAGGTTGAGCTCGCCGCGAATGGTCCCGGCCAGCTCGGAGAGTTCCATCTGCAGGCTCGACACCTGACCGAATATCGACTGGACCGTGGCCGCCAGGGCATCGGCGGCGGGCAGCACATGCAGCGTCTTGCCGGCGTACTTGAACAACGGCTGTTCCAGCGCCTGCTCGAGCTGGCGGATCTGCGCGCTGACCGCCGGCTGGGTCAGGCCCAGTTGCTCCGCGGCACGCGAATAGGACTGCTGGCGATGCACGGCCTGGAAGACCTGGAGCTGGCGAAAGGTCAGACGATTGAGCAGATGGGGACGCGACATGGCGATTTCCGCAGTAGAGGTATAAGCCGTCCCTTATAGGTTGGCAAAAAAATATCAATTTTTCTATTGGTGGCCCTCGGGGTAGCGTAAATGCACACCCAACACGGTCGCTGCCGCGTGCGAGCAACCCGTTAGTGTTTCGCATGGCCACCGTGGACGCAACCCGGGAGGACCGCCTGTGTTCCGGAAACTGTTGATCGCCAATCGCGGCGAGATAGCGGTGCGTATCGTGCGCGCCTGTGCCGAGATGGACATCCGCTCGGTCGCCGTCTATACCGAGCCCGATCGCTTCGCGCTGCACGTCAAGCGCGCCGACGAGGCGCACTTCGTCGGCGACGACCCGCTGGCCGGCTATCTCGATCCGCAGCGTCTCGTCGACCTGGCCCGCGAGACCGGTTGCGACGCCATCCACCCCGGCTATGGCTTCCTCTCGGAAAATGCCGATCTGGCGCGAATCTGCAGCGAGGCCGGTATCGCCTTCGTCGGCCCATCGGCTGCGGTGATCGCGCAGATGGGCGACAAGACCGCGGCGCGTGCGGCAATGCGCGAGGCCGGCGTGCCGGTCACGCCGGGCTCCGAGGGCAACCTGGCCAGTTGCGACGAAGCCTTGGCGCTGGCCGAGTCGATCGGCTATCCGGTGATGCTCAAGGCCACTTCCGGGGGCGGCGGGCGGGGCATTCGCCGCTGCGACGACGCCGCCCAATTGAGCCAGGCCTGGGAGCGGGTGATCTCCGAAGCCACCAAGGCCTTCGGCAGCGCCGACGTGTTCATGGAGAAGTGCGTGGTCGAGCCGCAGCACATCGAGGTGCAGATACTCGCCGATCGCCAGGGCAACGTCATTCACCTCTTCGAGCGCGATTGCTCGATCCAGCGCCGCAACCAGAAGCTGATCGAGATTGCCCCCAGTCCTCAGCTGACTCCCGAGCAGCGCGCCTACGTCGGCGAACTGGCAGTGCGCGCCGCCGAGGCGGTGGGCTACGAGAATGCCGGAACCGTCGAGTTCCTGGTCAAGGGCAACGAAATCTACTTCATGGAGATGAACACCCGGGTCCAGGTCGAGCATACCATCAGCGAGGCGATCACCGGGGTCGACATCGTTCGCGAGCAGATCCGCGTCGCGGCCGGCCTGAAACTGGCGTTCCGCCAGGAAGATATCCGCCACCACGGCTATGCGATCCAGTTTCGCATCAACGCCGAAGACCCCAAGAACGAATTCCTGCCGTCGTTCGGCCGGATCACCCGCTACTACGCGCCGGGTGGCCCGGGTGTGCGCACCGATACCGCGATCTATACCGGCTACACCATCCCGCCGTACTTCGACTCGATGTGCCTCAAGCTGATCGTCTGGGGACTGACCTGGGAGGAGACGCTGAATCGCGGCATTCGCGCGCTCAACGACATGCGCCTGCAGGGGGTCAAGACCACCGCGCCCTATTACCAGGAGATCCTGCGCCACCCGGATTTCCGGCGCGGCGAGTTCGACACCGGCTTCGTCCCGGCGCACCCGGAACTGCTCAACTACTCGGTGAAGCGCAACCCCGAGGAGGTCGCGCTGGCCATCGCCGCCGCCATCGCCGCCCACAGTGGTTTATAAAACAGTGGGTTATAAACAGCGGATAATAAGGAGTCTTGGATGAAACCCGAACGCGTCAACATCACCGACGTCGTGCTGCGCGATGGCCACCAGTCATTGATCGCCACCCGCCTGCGCACCGAGGACATGCTGCCGATCTGTCCAAAGCTCGATGCGATCGGCTTCCACTCGCTGGAAATGTGGGGCGGGGCGACCTTCGATGCCTGCGTGCGTTTCCTCAAGGAGGACCCCTGGGAGCGGCTGCGTGCGCTGAAGGAAGCGTTGCCCGCCACGCCGCTACAGATGCTGCTGCGCGGCCAGAACCTGCTGGGCTATCGGCATTACGCCGACGACGTGGTCGAGCGCTTCGTCGCCAAGGCCGCCGACAACGGCGTCGATATATTCCGCGTGTTCGACGCGCTCAACGACCTGCGCAACCTGGAAACCGCGATGCGCGCGGTCAAGGCCAGCGGCAAGCACGCCCAGGGCACGTTGTGCTACACGGTCAGCCCGGTGCATACCCTGGCGATGTTCGTCGAGCAGGCGCGCGGGCTGGTCGACATGGGCGCCGACTCGATCGCCATCAAGGACATGGCGGGCCTGTTGACCCCCTATGCCACCGAACGACTGGTGGCGGCGCTGGTCGAGGCGGTCGAGGTGCCCATCCACCTGCATGCCCATGCCACCTCGGGGCTGTCGTCGCTGTGTCATCTCAAGGCGATCGAGGCGGGCTGTCGGCACATCGACACCTGCAACTCCGGCTTCGCCGGCGGCACCAGTCATCCCTCGACCGAATCGATGGTCGCCGCGCTGCAGGACACCGACTACGCCACCGGCCTGGATCTCGAGGCGCTCCAGGAGATCGGCGACTACTTCCGCGAGGTGCGCAAGAAGTACGCCGCCTTCGAGAGCGAGTTCACCCGCGAGGACGTCTCGGTGCAGATCAACCAGGTGCCCGGCGGGATGATGTCCAACCTGGCCAATCAGCTCAAGGAGCAGAACGCGCTATCGCGGATTCGCGAGGTGTTCGCCGAGATTCCGCGGGTGCGCGCAGACCTTGGCTACCCGCCGCTGGTCACGCCGACCTCGCAGATCGTCGGCACCCAGGCGGTGATGAACGTGCTCACCGGCGAGCGCTACAAGAGCATCACCAACGAGGTCAAGCGCTACCTGCAGGGGGGCTACGGCCAGCCGCCGGCCGAGGTCGACGCCGAGATCCGTCGCCGGGCGATCGGCAACCAGCCGGTCGAGGAGGGGCGCCCGGCCGATGCGCTGGCGCCCGAGATGGAGCGCCTGGGCCGCGAGACCGGAGAGCTGGCCGAGAGCGAGGAGGACGTGCTGACCTTCGCCATGTTCCCCGAACTGGGACGCGATTTCCTGCAGGGGCGTCGCGACGGCACTCTCAGTCCCGAGCCGTTGCCCGCGCCCGATGCCGCGCCGGGGCGCCCGGCGACCGAGGGCGTGCCGACCGAGTTCGTGATCGATGTGCACGGCGAGTCCTACGAAGTGCAGATCACCGGCGTGGGACGCAATACCGGCGGCAAGCGCCAGGTCTACCTGACCCTCGACGGGATGCCCGAGGAAGTAGTCTTCGAGGCCAAAGACGATTATGTCGGCGCCGCGACGCCGGGGCGTGCCAAGGCCAGCGCGCCGGGGCACGTCACCACGTCGATGCCGGGCAACATCGTCGATGTACTGGTCGCCGTCGGCGATAGCGTCGAGGCCGGCCAGCCGGTGCTGGTCACCGAGGCGATGAAGATGGAGACCGAGGTCCATGCCCGGGTGAGCGGCACCGTGCAGGCGGTCCATGTCTCGCGGGGCGATCGCGTCACGCCGGGCGAAGTGCTGATCGAGATCGATTGAGTCGCGCCACCCGCCCAAGGCGGTTGCGGACGAGTGACGGGCGGGCCCGTACGGCTATGCTCGTCGAGCCGCGGCGTGTCGCCGGACTTGCAACTGGCGCTGGGCCGGCTAGTAGTTAAGGATAAGCATTCGTCCGCCCACCTTGGAGAAGACAGCATGGATGACAAGCACCGTAGTGACGAGCTGGCCCGCTTGGTCGACCAATGGTACAGCCAGGCGCGCCGCGTCGATGGCCGCAGCGCGCTGATGGGCGGTGCGCTCGGGCTGTTGCTGAGTAGCCGCCACGGGCGTGGCGTGCTCGGCAAGGCCCTCAAATACGGCGTCGTGGCCGGGGTCGGAGCGCTGGCCTGGCAGGCGCGCAGCGAACGCGAGCGTGCCGCGTTGCGCTCGCAGGACCTCGTGGGGACGCGGTCCGACGATGGCGCTCCGCCCGCCGGGACGCCGGTCGCCGGGACGCCGGTCGCCGGGAAGCCGGTCGCCGGGAAGCCGGTCGGATCCTTCGCGACGCAGCAGGACGACGCCGAGCCGCCGCAGGTGCCTTGATCGCGCAACTGGCTTTCATTGCCGGGCGGTCGCCGACGGTGTTCGGCGTCCGCTCCTGACGCTGTATCCCGCCCTGGCGTGACGCCCGTAATCCGAGCGTCGCGCCTCCGCCTTTCCTGGCCATCCAGACCTATTTCTGACGTTGCCGCAGGCGAGTCGGCCCGTCATGACCCGAAATGAACCCGCAATCGAATGCTTTTGTTGGCTGCATGACGAGCAAGATGGCGTTACCCTTATCTTGCAGTGCAGCAAAGCCACCACGGGAGCTTTCACCATGTTGCCTCTTTATGCCTCCATGGCGCAGGCGGCCTCGACCTTTTGGGATCCGCTAGGGATCGGTCGCGCCGCCATCGACTATTGGCGTGACACCGCCGAGCGCGGCGTGCTCTATCTGGACGTCATGCGACAGCGAGGAAACCAGTACCTCGAGCACATGGAAAAGACCCGCCCCAGCGTACTGGGCTTCGAGACCGAGATGCTGTCCGACGGGCGTGACCTGTCGCGCCCGGTGAATTACGAGCTGATGCGCGTGCTGCCGCCCGAGGGCGTGGTCATCGACGACAACATGCGTCCGTTCGTCGTCGTCGATCCGCGCGCCGGCCATGGGCCGGGTATCGGTGGCTTCAAGCCCGATAGCGAGATCGGCGTGGCGCTGCGTGCCGGTCACCCTTGCTACTTCATCGGTTTCCTGCCGTTTCCGGTACCCGGGCAGACGGTGGAGGACGTCGTCGAGGCCGAGGCACATTTCCTGCGTCAGATCATCGAGCGTCACCCCCAGACCGACGAGAAGCCGATGGTCGTCGGCAACTGCCAGGCGGGCTGGCAACTGATGATGGCCGCGGCGCTCGAGCCCGATTGCTTCGGGCCCATCCTGATCGCCGGTGCGCCGCTCTCCTACTGGGCCGGCGAGCGCGGCAAGGCGCCGATGCGCTACTCCGGCGGGATGCTCGGCGGCAGTTGGCTGACCGTCTTCGCCAGCGACCTGGGGGCGGGCAATTTCGATGGCGCCTGGCTGGTGCAGAATTTCGAGAAGCTCAACCCGGCCAATACGTTGTGGAGCAAGCAGTACAACCTGTTCGCCAACGTCGACAGCGAGGCGCATCGCTATCTGGAGTTCGAACGCTGGTGGGGCGGACACGTGGTCCTGGACGGCGCCGAAATCCAGTACATCGTCGACAACCTGTTCATCGGCAATCGCTTGAGCAGCGCCCAACTGCAGACAAGCGACGGTCGACGCATCGATCTGCGCAACGTGCGCTCGCCGATCGTGGTGTTTTGCTCGAAGGGCGACGACATCACGCCGCCGCCCCAGGCGCTGGGCTGGATTCCCGACCTCTACGGCAGTGTCGACGACATCCAGGCCAACGGACAGACCATCGTCTATTGCGTCCACGACACCACCGGTCATCTGGGCATCTTCGTCTCGGGCAGCGTCTCGCGCAAGGAGCATACCGAGTTCACGGCGAACATGGACTACATCGACATCCTGCCGCCGGGGCTCTACGAAACCACGGTCAACGAGCGTCCCGCCGGCGAGTCCGCACCGCAGCATGTCGATGGCGATTACCTGCTCGAATTCACCCCGCGCGATCTCGATGACATCAATGCCATCGTCCAGCCGCTTCACGAGGACGAGCGGCGCTTCGCCACCCTGGCCAGGGTCTCGGAGATCAACCTGGGCTTGTACCAGCGCTATGCGCAGCCCTGGATGCAGGCGATCATGACCCCCGAGGCGGCGCGCTGGATACGCCGCATGCACCCCATCCGGCTGGGCTACAAGTTGCTCTCGGATCGCAATCCGGCCAGCGTTCCGCTGCCGGTGATGGCCGATTTCGTCAAGGCCAACCGCGCCCCGGTCGGCAACGACAACCCGTTCCGGGTCGCCGAGGGCATGGTCTCGGACCAGATCGTCAACGCCCTGAACGCCTTCCGCGATGTGCGCGACCAGGGCATCGAAAAGCTGTTTCTGAAGACCTACGGTCAGCCCTGGCTGCAGACGTTGGCCGGGCTCGGTGTCGATCGTGGCGAGGTGCCCAATCGCCGCCCGGGGCTCGAGCCCGAGCACAGCCGCTTCATCGCCCAGCGCATGGAGGCGTTGCGCGGGAAGATCGCCGAGGGCGACAGCCACCACGCGGTGATGCGCGCGCTGATCTTCGTGCTCGGTGGCGCGCCGTCCACCGACGAGCGCAACTTTCAGCGGCTCAAGGAGACCCGTGCCCAGATCGAGCCGGATATCGACCTGACCGCGTTCAAGGCGCTGGTGCGCGAGCAGTTCTTCATTCTCAAGCTGGATTCGCTGGCGGCGCTGGAGGCACTGCCGAGGCTGCTCGCGGGCCAGGGCGCGGAAGCCATCGATGCGCATTTGGCGCATATCGAGGATGTGGTCGCAGCCAGTGCGCCGCTATCCGAGCGTACCCAGGCTCGACTCGAACGGGTGCGCGAACTGTTCGGGCGGGCCAAGCCGGAAACGGCACCCGAGCCGGCGGTCGAACGGCAAAGCGGCGATGGTGCCAATACGCTCCCAACCAAGCCGATCGGCGATAGCGCCGCGTCTACAAGTGCCTCAAGGGCCGAGGCGGCGAGCGAAGTACCGGCGGCCGGCAGCGCATCGACCAAGCGCGGCAAGGCCCAGGGACGCGGCTCGAAGAGCAGACGGCGCGGGACGGCCAGTCCGTCCGCCCAACGTGGCGATAAGTCGTCGGGTAGCGACGACAGCTGATGATACGCGCCGGCTGGCCGGTGTAACGAGGCGCTCGGAAAACGCCCTGACCCGTAGCACGGGTCAGGGCGTTTTGCGTGGCTCAGGGCCGCCCGGAACATGCCGGATTCAGCGTGCGGCCAGCCAATCGCCGGCATCGGGCGTGTAGATGTCGTAATCTTGCGCCAGATGGGGCGAGCTGATCATGAAATCGGCGCTGGCGGCGTTGCAGGCGACCGGGATGTTCCACAGCGCGGCCAGCCGCAGCAGGGCCTTGACGTCGGGGTCGTGAGGCATCGGCGAGAACGGGTCCCAGAAGAACACCAGCAGATCGAGGCGCTGTTCGGCGATGCGTGCGCCGATCTGCTGATCGCCGCCCAGCGGACCGCTCATCAAGCCTTCGACCGTGAGCCCCAAGGCCGCCGCAACGCGCTTGGCGGTGGTCCCGGTACCCACCAGCTCGTGACCGGCGAGGGTCTCGCGCCAGCGTCCGGCCCATTCGAGCAGCTCCGCCTTCTTGGCGTCGTGGGCGATCAGCGCGATGCGCTTTCGCGCCGGCAGCGTCCGCTGTACCTGGCGCCTGGGGCGCTCGGGGCCGGTAACGACACCGTTCATGCCAGCGCTTCCAAGTCGAGAATCTTCATCGAGTTGGTTCCGCCGTGGGCATTCATGTGATCGCCGCGGGTCAGGATCACGTGATCGCCGGGCTCGGCGATACCGCGGTCGCGGAGCAGTCGCAGTGCGCGGGCGTCGAGCTCCTCGGCGGGGATGTCGGTGGTGTCGAACGGCAGCGAGACCACGCCACGATAAAGCGCCATGCGTCGCTGGGCGATGGGGCTGTGGGCCAGCCCGACGATCGGCAGGCCCGAGCGGATCCGCGACGCGATCAGCGGCGTGTAGCCGGTGGCGGTCATGCAGGCGATCGCCGCCACGCCGGCGAGATGGTTGGCGGCATACATGGCGGACAGCGCCACCGTTTCGTCGATCCGGGTGAAGTCCTCGTGGATGCGGTGCTTGGACTCCTGGATACTGCGTTCACGCTCGGCGCCCAGGCACAGGCGCTGCATCGCCTCGACGGTCTCGACCGGATAATCGCCGGCGGCGGTCTCGGCGGAGAGCATCACCGCATCGGTGCCGTCGAGCACGGCGTTGGCGACGTCGAACACCTCGGCGCGGGTCGGCAGCGGCGAGGTGATCATCGACTCCATCATCTGGGTGGCGGTGATCACCGCCCGGTTGAGGCTACGCGCGCGCTGGATCAGACGCTTCTGCACGCCGATCAACTGGGCGTCGCCGATCTCCACGCCGAGATCGCCGCGCGCCACCATCACCGCCTCGGAGGCACGGATGATGTCGTCCATCACCTCGGGATCGGCGACCGCCTCGGCGCGTTCGATCTTGGCCACCAGGCCGATCTCGGCACCGGCCTCGCCGAGCAGTTCGCGGGCCAGCTGCATGTCGGCCGCCGAGCGCGGGAACGATACGGCGAGATAGTCGACGCCGATGTCGATGGCGGTCTTGAGGTCTTCGCGGTCCTTGTCGGTGAGGGCCGCCGCCGACAGGCCGCCGCCCTGCTTGTTGATGCCCTTGTTGTTGGACAGCTTGCCGCCGACGCGCACCTTGGTGTGGACCCGCGGCGGCTCGACCTTGACCACTTCCAGCTCGAGGCGGCCGTCGTCGAGCAGCAGCACGTCGCCGGCACTGACGTCGTCGGCCAACGTCTTGTAGTCGCAGCCGACCTGGGTGGCGTCGCCGGCATCGCGCTCGAGCGACACGTCGAGGATGAAGGTCTGATCCTCGACGAGCGTGACCGGACCGTCGGCGAAGCGGGCGATGCGAATCTTCGGGCCTTGCAGGTCACCGAGCGCCGCGACGCTGCGGCCGTGACGTTCGGCGGCCTCGCGCACCTCGCTCAGGCGGCGGCGGTGATCCTCGGGCGAGCCGTGCGAAAAGTTCAGCCGCACCACGTCGACCCCGGCGCGGATGAGTTCGTCGAGCACGCCCTCGCGATCGCTGGCGGGGCCCAGGGTGGCGACGATCTTGGTGCGGCGAAGGGGGGCGTGGCCGTGCAAGGCGTCCGGCATGAGAAGCTCCTTACTGCTCGGGTACTGTCTCTGTAAAGGTGGCAACGATCGACCGCCATGCAAAGCTTTTTTGCGCGCAAAGCCGTTTATGAAAGCCCGGCGGCTCGTGCCTTCGACAACATGTAGTCATTTTACTACATCATAGTACAGCACGTTGCCGCCTAACGTGAAAGCCGTCCGCGACCATGTCCCGACAGGTCCGGTTAAAGGCAGGCCGGGATCATGCCGGTCGTCGACACGAGCTTGCGCGATGCCTGGCAGCGCGGCTAGTGTCATGAAAACCCGCGCCGGACCCGACTCGAACGCGCCGCCGTGCAGCGACTGGCGCCAAGCGAATGGCTGGGGTAGGGTAAGCGCATTTTGTCACCGGCGTTCGCGTTCGGTACGTCGCACACGTCGCCGCGTCATGCATGCGGACTCGACACGTAGAAAGTGGAGCACTATGGGCAAGTCACTGGTCATCGTTGAGTCGCCAGCCAAGGCCAAGACGATCAACAAGTACCTCGGCAACGATTTCATCGTGAAGTCGAGCGTCGGCCATATCCGCGACCTGCCGACCAGCGGCTCCGGCAAGAACGCCAGCGATCCCAAGGAGCGCGCCAGGCAGGCGGCGGCGACACGCAAGATGTCGCCCGAGGAGAAGGCCGTCTACAAGAAGCAGAAGTCCTGGCATCAGCTGGTACGGCGCATGGGCATCGACCCGGAGCATGGCTGGCAGGCCAACTACGAGGTCCTGCCGGGCAAGGAGAAGGTCGTCGAAGAACTGGCCAAACTGGCCAGGAAGGCCGACACCATCTATCTCGCTACCGACTTGGACCGCGAGGGGGAGGCGATAGCCTGGCACCTGCGCGAGACCATCGGCGGCGAGGATACCCGCTACAAGCGGGTGGTGTTCAACGAGATCACCAAGAACGCGATCCAGGAGGCCTTCAAGGAACCGGGCAGCCTCAACATGCCGCGCGTCGAGGCGCAGCAGACGCGGCGCTTCCTCGACCGGGTGGTCGGTTTCATGCTCTCGCCGCTGTTGTGGAGCAAGGTCGCCCGCGGCCTCTCCGCGGGCCGGGTGCAATCGGTGGCGGTGCGGTTGATCGTCGAGCGCGAGCGCGAGATCCGCGCCTTCGTCCCCGAAGAGTTCTGGGACGTGCATGCCGACCTGGTCCCCGGGGGCGGGGCCGGCAAGGACACAGCCGAGCCGGTGCGTTTCGAACTGGCGCGCCAGGACGGCAAGCCGTTCCGGCCCACTTCCGAGGCCGAGACCCTAGAGCGCATCGCACCGCTTCACAAGGCCGAGCTGGCGATCACCGCACGCGAGGAGAAGCCGACCCGCTCCAAGCCCAATGCGCCGTTCATCACCTCGACCCTGCAGCAGGCCGCGAGCGGCCGGCTGGGGTTCTCGGTGAAGAAGACCATGACCCTGGCCCAGCGTCTCTACGAAGCGGGTTACATCACCTACATGCGGACCGACTCCACCAACCTTTCGCAGGAAGCGGTGAATGGCGTGCGCGACTATATCGAGGGTCAGTTCGGCAAGCGCTACCTGCCCGAGGCGCCGCTGCGCTACTCGAGCAAGGAGGGCGCCCAGGAGGCCCACGAAGCGATCCGTCCCTCCGAGGTGACGCGCACCGCCACCGACCTGGCCGGCATGGAGCGCGATGCCGAGCGGCTCTACGAGTTGATCTGGCGCCAGTTCGTGGCCTGCCAGATGACCCCGGCCGAGTACCTGTCGACCACGCTGACCGTCGAGACCCAGGGCTTCGAGCTGCGCGCCAAGGGCCGCGTGCTCAAGTTCGACGGCTACACCCGGGTCATGAAGCCGCTCGGCAAGAAGGATGAAGACCAGACGCTGCCCGATCTGGCCGAGGGCACCGCGATGAGTCTCGAGCGACTCGACCCGCAGCAACACTTCACCAAGCCACCGGCGCGCTACACCGAGGCGAGTCTGGTCAAGGAGCTGGAAAAGCGCGGCATCGGTCGCCCATCGACCTACGCCTCGATCATCTCGACCATTCAGGATCGCGGCTACGTCAAGCTCGAAAGCCGGCGCTTCTATGCCGAGAAGCTCGGCGATATCGTCACCGACCGGCTGGCCGAGTCGTTCAGCGACCTGATGGATTACGGTTTTACCGCGCGCATGGAGGACCGCCTCGACGAGATCGCCGAAGGCGAGCGCAACTGGCGGGCGCTGCTCGACGACTTCTACGCCGAATTCCGGGCCAAGCTGGAAACGGCCGAGGGCGAACAGGGCATGCGCCCCAATCAGCCGGTGCCCACCGATATCGACTGTCCCAAGTGTGGGCGCAAGATGCAGATTCGCACCGCCTCGACCGGCGTATTCCTGGGCTGCTCGGGCTACAACCTGCCGCCCAAGGAGCGTTGCAAGACCACCATCGACCTGATCCCCGGCGAAGAGGCGGTCGCCGCCGAGGCGGGCGAGGACGCCGAGACTGATGCGCTGCGCGCCAAGCACCGCTGCCCCAAGTGCGGCACGGCGATGGACAGCTACCTGATCGACGAGACCCGCAAGCTGCATATCTGCGGCAATAGCCCCGACTGTGACGGCCACGAGATCGAGACCGGCAAGTTCAAGCTCAAGGGCTACGAAGGGCCGACCATCGAATGCGACAAGTGCGGCAGCGACATGCAGTTGAAGTCGGGCCGCTTCGGCAAGTACTTCGGCTGCACCAACGAGGACTGCAAGAATACCCGCAAGCTGCTCAGAAGCGGCGAGGTGGCGCCGCCCAAGATGGATCCGATTCCGATGCCCGAGCTGGCCTGCCAGAAGGTCGACGACCACTACGTGCTGCGTGACGGCGCCAGTGGACTGTTTCTCGCCGCCAGCCAGTTTCCCAAGAACCGCGAGACCCGCGCGCCGCTGGTCGCCGAACTCAAGTCCCACGCCAAGGAACTGCCCGAGAAGTACCACTTCCTGCTCGATGCCCCGGCCCAGGATCCCGACGGTCGGCCGGCGCAGATCCGCTTCTCGCGCAAGACCAAGAGCCAGTACGTGATGACCGACGAGGAGGGCAAGGCGACCGGCTGGAAGGCGACGTTTGATGATGGTCGCTGGCAGGTCGAGGACAAGCGCAAGTGACCCCGCGGGGACGCACCAATCAGCTGCTCTACCAGGCCGAGTTGCTGCTGGCCTGCGAGGCCGGCGACGACGAGCATGCCGTGGCGCGACGTATGGCCGTCGAGGAGGGCGCGCTGGGGCTGGCCGAACAGGCGCTCAATGCGGCGTTGCGCGAACTTACCGAGCATGCCGCGCTTAAGCGTCACGACTGGCGGGAGCTGCTCGAAGGGCAGGGCGAGGGCGTCGCCGAGCTGCGCCGGCTGCGGGTGTTGCGCGACGATCCCGAAAGCTGGCTTGCGAGGCTCTGTCAGCGGCTGCACGCGCTTCACGGTGTCGAGGGCGCGGCGCGGCGCGAGGCGAGCGATTCGCTGATCGTCGCCGTCGACCGGCTGTCGCTGGGCGACGAGTTGCGCTGGTGCCTGCGCGCTTTCAAGGACGAACTCGCCGCGTTGCGCGAAACCAGCGTCGAGTGGTGACGCCCAGGCGCGGTAAGTGTTAGGCTGTCGTTATAGAACAACGACCATGGCCGTATGCCGTGGTCGTTTTTTTGTAGCCGTGGCGCAATCAGTCGCCATGGCGCAATGAGCCGAGGTGACCGTGTCAGAGACCGCCGTTTTGGAAATCGTCGAACTCGCCGATGGCGAGTTCGTGCTGCGTCCCGCCGATGAAGGCGAGGGCGAGCCGCTGTTGAGCATCCGCATCTCCGAGGAGGCCGCCGAACTGCTGCGTCAGAGTCGCTTCGAGGTGGCGCGGAAGATGATCGATCATGCGATAACCCAGACCACCCTGTGGGAGGGCGAAAAGGACGAAACGTCGCTTCCCGAGACGATGCATTGAGGGTGGGGCGCTTCGCTTCGTCCGGTCATGAGTGAAATTCATGCAGGACCTGAGCGGTATCCGTTAGTCAACTCACGATAGCCCCGGCATAGTGTGATCGACCTTTCATTCAGGGAGCTGCACTATGACTCGCCATGATAGATCCGCCCGGGCGCCCTTTCGCGCCGACGCCGTGGGCAGCCTGTTGCGCAGCGAGCCGCTCAAGCAGGCGCGCCGCGACCATCAGGCCGGCGTCCTCGACGCCGCCACGCTGCGCGGCGTCGAGGACGACGAGATCCGGCGCATCGTCGCCAGGCAGGAGCAGCTCGGCCTCAAGGCGGTAACCGACGGCGAGTTCCGGCGCGCCTGGTGGCACTTCGATTTTCTCGAAGGGTTGACCGGCGTCGAGGGCTATGAGGCCGAGCAGGGCATCCAGTTCCAGGGCATGGCCACCAAGGCCCGTAGCGTGCGGGTCACCGGCAAGCTGGGCTTCGCCGACGACCATCCGATGCTCGACGACTTCCGTTTCCTCGACGGGGCTACGCGCGAGGCGATTGCCAAGATGACCATCCCCAGCCCCAGCGTGCTGCACTTCCGGGGTGGGCGCAGGAACATCGACTCGAGCGTCTATCCGAGCCTCGACGGCTTCTTCGCCGACCTGGCGGACACTTACCGCGATGCCATACATGGTTTCTACGCCGCGGGCTGTCGCTACCTGCAGCTCGACGATACCGTGTGGGCCTACCTGTGTTCGGCCAAGGAACTTAAGGCCGCCCGCGAGCGTGGCGACGATCCCGACCGCTTGCAGCAGATCTACGCCGAAGTGCTCAATCACGCGCTTGCCGGCCGCCCCGACGATCTGCACGTCAGCCTGCATGTGTGTCGCGGCAATTTCCGCTCGACCTGGATCAGCGAAGGCGGCTACGAGCCGGTCGCCGAGACGCTGTTCGGCAAGGTTGATGTCGATGCCTATTTCCTCGAGTACGACACCGAGCGTGCCGGTGGTTTCGAGCCGCTGCGCTTTCTGCCCGAAGGCGACAAGCAGGCGGTGCTGGGGCTGATCACCACCAAGAGCGGCGAGCTGGAGTCCGCGCAGGCGATCGAGGCGCGCATCGCCGAGGCGAGCCGCTTCGTCGCCCGCGATCAGCTGTGCCTGAGCCCGCAGTGCGGCTTCGCCTCCACCGAGGAGGGCAACCTGCTCAGCGAGGAGCAGCAGTGGGCGAAGCTCGCGCGGGTCGTCGAGGTCGCTCGGCGCGTCTGGGACGACGCCTGATTCGCAGGCGGGGGGCGGTACAACGACTATGCTGCAAAGAGGCCCTGCAAAAAAGCAATCCGCCCCGACCCGAGGTAATGCCATGCATCTGCGCATCGGTTATGAAATCGTCTACGAATGTCCGCAACCGGTGCCGATGATCCTCATGACCCACGTCCATTATTCGCGGGCCTCGGATCTGCTGGCGCCGGACCATCTGATCACCTCGCCGTCGCTGCCCAGCGAGCCCTATCGCGACTCGTTCGGCAACTGGTGCGTGCGGCTGGTCGCGCCTGCCGGGCGCACCACGATCAGCGCCGATGCGGTGCTCAACGTGTCCCGGCAGCCCGAACCGGAACACCTCGACGCGCGCCAACTGCCGGTCGAGCAACTGCCGGCCGACACGCTGCTCTACCTGATCGGCAGCCGCTACTGCGAAACCGACCGGCTCTCGGAATTCGCCTGGCAGCAGTTCGCCAATGGCCCGACCGGCTGGCAGCGGGTGCAGGCGATCTGCGACTACGTGCACGACCACATCACTTTCGGCTATCAGTACGCACGGCCCACCAAGTCGGCCTGGGACGTTCACAACGAGCGCGCCGGGGTGTGTCGCGATTTCGCCCACCTGGCGGTAACGTTGTGCCGGGCGCTGAACATTCCGGCGCGCTATTGCACCGGCTATCTCAGCGACATCGACATCCCGCCGCCGCACGCGCCGATGGACTTCCACGCCTGGTTCGAGGCCTATCTCGACGGCGCGTGGCACACCTTCGACCCGCGCAACAACGACCGGCGCGTCGGCCGGGTGCTGATCGCCCGCGGCCGCGACGCCGCCGATGTGCCGATCGCCAACACTTTCGGGCCCAACACGCTGGTCTCGTTTCGGGTCTGGACGCACGAGAACGCCGGGCCGGTGCCGGTCGGGGCTCCTTGATGCCGGGCGCCAATCAACGAGGCAACGACATGCAGCGCGTGGCCATACTGGTCGACGTACAGAACGTCTATTACACCACCCGCCAGGCTTTCGGCCGGCATTTCGACTACAACGCCTTCTGGGCGCAGGCCACCGCCGGGCGCGAGGTGGTCGCGGCCTATGCCTACGCCGTCGACCGTGGCGACGACAAGCAGCGTCAGTTTCAGACGATCCTGCGGGCCATCGGTTTCGAGGTGAAGCTCAAGCCCTACATACAGCGCAGCGACGGCTCGGCGAAGGGCGACTGGGACGTCGGCATCGCCCTCGATGCCATCGAACTCGCCGAGCGCGTCGACCGCCTGGTGCTGGTATCCGGCGACGGCGACTTCGCCTTGCTGGTGCAGCGTGTCGGCCAGCGCTTCGCGATTCCGGTCGAGGTCTACGGCGTCGCGCGGTTGACTGCCGAGGCGCTGGTGCGCTCGGCCTCGCCGTTCATCGCCATCGAGGCGCCGCTGCTGCTGGCGGCGCGCTCGGCTCAGCCTTCGCGATGACGCTTCATCCAGTTAACCAGTCCACCCTCTAGCAGCATCTCGACCTGGCGCGGCGTCATGTCGTGGCGCAGCGTGATCTCGCCGTTATCGCTCTTGGCCGTGATGCGATCGCCGTGCGCCAGCGCCTCGTGCAGATCGTCGAAGATCAGCGTCTGGCCGGTCTCCAGCCCGTCGTAGTCGGCGGGATCGTCGAAACGCAGCGGCAGCACGCCGAAGTTGACCAGATTCTGCCAGTGGATGCGCGCGAAGCTCTTGGCGATGGCGATCCGCAGGCCGTTGTAGCGCGGTGCGATGGTGGCATGCTCGCGGCTCGAGCCCTGGCCGTAGTTGCGCCCGCCGACGATGCAATGGTCGCCGCTGGACCGGGCTTTTTGCGGATACTCCTCGTCGATGCCGCGAAAGCAGAACTCGGCGATGCGTGGAATGTTGCTGCGATACGGCAGTACTTCATTGCCGGCCGGCATGATCTCGTCGGTGGACACGTCGTCACCCATCTTCAGCACGATCGGCAGCTCCATGTGCTCGCCGATCGCCTCGAACTCGGGCAGCGAGGCGATGTTGGGTCCCTTGATCAACTCGACTTCGCGTGCCGCGCCGGGCTCCAGCGGCGGCATCAGATCGCGGACATCGATCAGCGGGTCGTCGGGCTCGCTGATTCGCGGATAATCGAAAGCGAGATCGCGCGGATCGCTGATCACCCCGTTGAGCGCCGAGGCGGTGGCGGTTTCCGGACTGCACAGATAGACCCGATCCTCACGGGTGCCCGAGCGGCCGGGGAAGTTGCGCGGCGTGGTGCGCAGGCTGTTGCTGTCGTTGGCCGGCGCCTGGCCCATGCCGATGCAGCCGTTGCAGCCGGCCTGGTGCAGGCGAGCGCCGGCAGCCAGCAGGCTCAGCACATGGCCGTCACGGTCGAGCGTCTCGAGGATCGAGCGCGAAGTGGGGTTGACGTCGAACGACACCCAGTCGTCGACGCGCCGACCGCGGACCATCTCGGCGGCGACCGCGAAATCGCGATACCCCGGGTTGGCCGACGAACCGATATACGCCTGGGAGAGGCTCTCGCCGGCGATTTCGCGTACCGGCACCACGTTGCCGGGGCTCGAGGGCTTGGCGATCAGCGGTTCGAGCTGCGATAGGTCGATCTCCTCGTCGATGTCGTAGCGGGCGCCATCGTCGGCGGCCAGCGGTTGCCAGTCGTCGCTGCGACCCACCGCCGCAAGGAAGCGCTGCACCGCGCCGTCGGCGGGAAACACGCTGGTCGTGGCGCCCAGCTCGGCGCCCATGTTGGCGATCACGTGGCGATCCATCGCCGACAGGCAGGCAAGGCCCGGGCCGTGGTATTCGATGATCCGGCCGATGCCGCCGTCGACGCCGTGTCGGCGCAGCATCTCGAGGATCACGTCCTTGGCGCTGACCCAGTCGGGCAGCTCGCCGGTCAGCCTGACGCCCCAGATCTCGGGCATCTTGAGGTGGAAGGGTTCGCCGGCCATGGCCATCGCCACGTCGATCCCGCCGGCGCCGATCGCCAGCATGCCCATCGATCCGGCGGCCGGAGTATGGCTGTCCGCCCCCAGCAGGGTCTTGCCCGGCCTGCCGAAATGCTGCTGATGGGTGGGGTGGCTGACCCCGTTTCCGGCGCGCGAGAACCATACGCCCAGCCGCGCGGCGGCGCTCTGCAGGAAACGGTGATCGTCGGGGTTCTTATTGTCGCCCTGGATCAGATTGTGATCGACGTACTGCGCCGAAACTTCGGTCTTGACCCGCTCGAGGCCCATCGCCTCGAGCTCTAGCATCACCATGGTGCCGGTGGCATCCTGGGTCAGCGTCTGGTCGATGGCGAGCGCGATCGCCTCGCCCGGCGCCATGTGGCCTTCGACCAGGTGGGCGTCGATCAGTTTGTGTGCCACGTTCATGGCCATCTTGCCTCCCTCGCGGCTCGCATCCTGTGCCGCGCATGCGATGTGACCGACGGCCTCGGCCGCCGTACCAATCAGTGTAGAAAACCTGCGGCACCCGACTAACGTTGCATGCCGCGACGGCTGACGTTGCCGCGCCGATCCTCTATCTTACGTTAACGTCAACTAGCCGCTTCGGCTCACCCCGGCGCCTACGACCAAGCGCCGATCCCGGATGCCCGGTGACTGCTTTAAAGTGATTCGGGGCGAGCCGGCTCGCTCTCCGGCGCGCAGGCCCACAAGGCGACCGCGCCGGCACGGCGTTATCGCGCGACCACTCGCCCGCGATCCGGGCGACGACAAGGAAAGATCCGATGAGCACAACAACAAGGCCCAGCGTCGTTCACCGGCCCGACTTCATGAACGGCGACGAATTTCAGATCCCCATCTTCAAGCTGCTCAAGCAGGACGGCACGCCCTATAAGAACGCCAAGCTTCCGCCACTCGACAAGGACAAGGCGCTGCGCATCTACCGCGCCATGCTGTTCACTCGGGTGCTCGACGAGCGCATGCTCGCCGCCCAGCGTCAGGGCCGGCTGAGCTTCTACATGCAGTCCACCGGCGAGGAAGCCACGGTGATCGGCAGTACCGCGGCGCTCGACGACGACGACATGATCATGGCCCAGTACCGCGAGCAGGGCGCGCTGGCCTATCGCGGCTTTGGTGTCGACGAGTTCATGAACCAGCTTTTCGGCAACGATCGCGATTACGGCCGCGGCCGGCAGATGCCGGTGCACTACGGCTCCAAGACGCTCAACTACCTGACCATCTCGTCGCCGCTGGCGACCCAGATTCCCCAGGCCACCGGCTACGCCTACGGCCAGAAGCTGGCCGGCGAGGGGCGCTGCACGATCACCGTGTTCGGCGAGGGCGCCGCCTCGGAGGGCGATTTCCACGCCGCGCTCAACATGGCCTCGGTGCATCGCGTGCCGGTGATCTTCCTGTGCCGCAACAACGGCTACGCGATCTCCACGCCGGCGATCGAGCAGTTTTCCGCCGATGGCATCGCGCCGCGCGCCTTCGGCTACCGCATGAAGGTGATCCGGGTCGACGGCAACGACATCCTCGCCGTCTACCAGGCCACCCAGGAGGCGCGCAAGCTGGCGGTCGAGCACAACCAGCCGGTGCTGATCGAGGCGATGACCTACCGGCTCGCCGCACATTCGTCGTCGGACGATCCCTCGGGCTATCGCAGCCGCAAGGAGGAGGAAGCCTGGCGCGACAAGGACCCGGTCCTGCGCATGAAGCTGTGGCTCGAGGGCCAGGGCTGGTGGAGCGAGGACGCGGAAAAGCAGGAGCAGGAAACCCGGCGTCGCGAGGTGCTCGAGGCCATGAAACGCGCCGAGAAGCGGCCGCCGCCGCCGCTCGAAAGCCTGGTCAGCGACGTCTACCACGAGCTGACGCCGGCGCTCGCCGATCAGCTCGAGGCGCTCAAGACGCACATCCGCAAGTATCCCGAGGCCTATCCCAAAAGTGCGCCCACCCTCGACGCCGAGCAAGGAGGCACTCGCGATGCCTAACATGAACATGCTGCAGGCCATCAACCAGGCACTGGACACGGCGATGGCCGCCGACGACAAGGTGATCTGCTTCGGCGAGGACGTGGGGGTGTTCGGCGGGGTGTTTCGCGCCACCAGCCACCTGCAGGACAAGTATGGGCGCGATCGCTGCTTCAATACCCCGCTGGTCGAGCAGGGTATCGTCGGCTTCGCCAACGGCCTGGCCGCGCAGGGCTCGGTGCCGGTCGCCGAGATACAGTTCGCCGACTACATCTTTCCGGCCTTCGACCAGATCGTCAACGAGACCGCCAAGTTCCGCTACCGCTCGGGCAATCTGTTCAACGTCGGCGGGCTGACCCTGCGCGCGCCCTATGGCGGCGGTATCTCCGGCGGGCTCTATCACTCGCAGTCGCCCGAGGCCTACTTCGCCCACACCCCGGGGCTCAAGATCGTCGTTCCGCGCAATCCGCACCAGGCCAAGGGCCTGCTGCTGGCGGCGATCCGCGATCCGGATCCGGTGCTGTTCTTCGAGCCCAAGCGGCTGTATCGCGCCTCCACCGGCGAGGTTCCCGAGGAGGACTACCAGCTGCCGCTGGGCAAGGCGGAAGTCACCCAGCAGGGCGACGACATCACCCTGCTGGCCTGGGGCGCGCAGATGGAGGTGGCCGGCAAGGCCGCCGAGCTCGCCGCCAAGGAGGGGATCTCCTGCGAGGTCATCGACCTGCGCAGCATCCTGCCGTGGGACGCCGAGACGGTGGTCGAGTCGGTGCTCAAGACCGGCCGGCTGGTGATCACTCACGAGGCGCCGCTGACCGGCGGCTTCGCCGCCGAGATCGCCGCCACCGTGCAGAGCCGCTGCTTTCTCTACCTGGAGTCGCCGATCGCCCGGGTGACCGGCCTGGATACGCCGTTCCCGCTGACGCTGGAGAAGGAGTATCTGCCCGATCATCTGAAGATATTCGAAGCAATCAAGCAGACCATCGAGTTCTAGACCGACAGCCCGGCGATTCAGGAGACAACCATGAGCGATTTCATACTGCCGGACATCGGCGAAGGCATCGTCGAGTGCGAGCTGGTCAAGTGGCTGGTCGGCGAAGGCGACACCATCGCGGAAGATCAGCCGGTGGTCGAGGTGATGACCGACAAGGCGCTGGTCGAGATCACCGCTCCCGAGGCGGGGCGGGTGACGCGCCTTTACTACCAGCAGCAGGAGAATGCCCGGGTGCATTCGCCGCTGTTCGCCTACACGCCGCTGGATCGGGCCGACGCCGCCGAGGCGGGCGATGCAGCGACGCCGGATGATGCCGAGCACGAGAACGGACACGCCGCGGCGGTCGCTGACTCGCCGACCGCGAACGAACCGGCGCGCCAGGACGAGGCCGGTGCCGAAATGACGCGGGACAGCGCGCCCAAACCCGGCGCCGGCCCGCACGGGCGCATTCCGGCGAGCCCCGCGGTACGCCGGCTGGTGCGCGAGCTTGGCGTGTCGCTGTCGGCGATCCCCGGGTCCGGCAAGCACGGCCGGGTGCTCAAGGAGGATGTGCTGGCCTACGAGAAGCGTGGCGCCGGCGAACCCTCGGCGGCGTCGCCGCGGCACGCGCCCGAGACAGGCACGGACACGGCGCGGGTCGAGCCGATTCGCGGCATGCGCGCGGTGATGGCCAAGCGCATGGTCGAGGCGGCGACGACGATCCCGCATTTCAGCTATGGCGACGAGGTCGACGTCACCGAGCTGCTGGCGCTGCGCGAGCGGCTCAAGGCGCAGGCCGAGGCGGCCGGCACGCGGCTCACGCTGATGCCGCTGGTAATGAAGGCGCTGGCGCTGGCACTCAAGGCCCATCCGATCCTCAACAGCCGGGTCGACGACGCAGTCAGCGAAATCCACTATCAGCCGCACTGCAATATCGGCATGGCGGTGGACAGCCGGGTCGGCCTGCTGGTACCCAACGTCAAGCGCGTCGAGCAATTGAGCCTGCTCGATGTCGCCCGCGAAGTGGCGCGGCTGACCGAGGCCGCCCGCGAGGGCCGGGTCAGCCAGGCGGATCTCGCCGACGGCACGATCAGCATCTCCAACATCGGCGCGCTGGGCGGCACCTACGCGACGCCGATCATCAATCCGCCGGAGGTGGCGATCGTCGCACTGGGCCGCACGCAGTGGCTGCCGCGCTTCGACGAGGCCGGACAGGTCGTCTCGCGGGCGATCATGACCATCACCTGGTCGGGGGATCACCGGATTATCGACGGCGGCACCATCGCGCGCTTCTGCAACCAGTGGAAGGGCTATCTCGAGGACCCGCAAGCGATGCTGCTCGAGATGCATTGAGCCGCTCACCCGGAGCGTCGTCATGGCCAAGGAAACCCTGGAGCAGTTCTACATACCCGAAGAGCAGTCGATCTATCTGCTCAGCCATGACGACGCCCGCAAGCTCAAGGATTGGGTGGCGCTGTGCCGTGGCCAGCTCGAACAGCTCGGCTATCGTGACATCGAGCTGGTGGGCAAGGGCGCCTACGGCTTCGTGTTCGCCGGGTCGCTGCCGCAGAATGAAGGGCGCGACGCCGAGCATGTCTTCAAGTTCTCGCGGATCACCCTGCCGCAACACCTGCAGGATCGCCTCGAGGAGGAGGCGTTCATGCTCGAGCAGGTCGATCATCCCCGGGTGCCCCGGCTGATCGCCTACCAGCGCCTCAATCGCCAGTCGATCCTGGTCATGGAGCGCGCGCCGGGGATCAATCTCGAGGAGTACTCGCTGCGCCACGGTCGGCTGTCGCCGCGACTGGTGGTGCGCATCGCCGCCCAACTGGCCGACATCCTGCGACATCTGCGCCGCGAGAACGGCCCGCACGCGCGGCCGATCGTGCATGGCGACATCAAGCCCTCGAACCTGGTCTTCGACCCGGCCACCGAGCGCATCGCGCTGATCGACTGGGGCTCGTCGGTATTCGCCCAGCTGGACGCCGCCCAGCAGTTCGTGACCGCCAACGTCATGCAGTTGATGTCCGCCGATCTGCAGCACACCAACGCGCGGCTCGGCGACGTCTACTTCATCGGCGACGAGCAGCTGAACGGCGCCTTGTCGTCGCCGCGCTTTGACGAGCAGGGCGTGGCGGCCACGCTGTATGCGCTGGCCTCGGCGCAGTCGTGCCGCTTCGGTCACCGGGCGATTCCGCCCACCGCGCTGGGCCTGCCCGTGGAGTTCGCACGCATGCTCGAGGCGATGCTCGAGCCCGATCCGGCGCGACGTCACCGGGCCGGCGACTATTTCATCAGCGAGATGCCTCGCCTGGCGCGGCTGGTGATGCTTGACCTGGCCGAGCCGGCGGAAACTGCGCGGGTGCCGGTGTGGGTCAGGCCCAGCAACCGCGAGATCGATACCGTGGTCTACAGCTCGCGCAAGTCTTTTTTGCGCGAGGAGGCCGCCAGCGACACCCTGAGCGCGGTCAACGACGTCCAACTCGACCGCTACTACAAGAACTTCATGCAGGGCATGGGCGAGACCGAGAAGGCGTTCCTCGCCGCGGTCAGCCGGCTCGGTCGCTATCCGGTGGTCGGCGGCCTGGCGGTGCGCTGGGAAAGCGACGGCGTGTACATCGACAGCGTGCTCAACCTGCACGATCTCGAGCTCAAGACGGCGTTCGTCGCGGCGGTCAACAACATGGTTTCGCTGGCGCGGGCGATCTATCGCCGCGGGGTATTCAAGAGCTGCCTGTTCAACGCCCGCGACACCCTGCATATCGACCGCGCCACGCCGCAGGCGCCCTTCGAGCCCGAAACGGGGCTGGCGCTGCCCTACGAGGTCAGCGCGGCGCCCGATCTCGAGGATCACACCCGGGTCCACTCCTATTTCGAGGATGGCCCCGATCCCGAGGAGTTCCTGCAACTGCCGGCGGCGATCATGGCTCAGCTCGAGGCGCTCAACGCCATCCATCACACCGGGCTGATCATCTTCGAGGCCTTGCCCACCCACCTCAAGATCCACAGCTACTACCGGCTGCTCGATCCTGCCCGCGAGGCCGAATTCCGCGCCTGTCTCGATGCGATGCTGGCGGCGGTGCCGAGCATCAACGGGCTGGGCGTGTCGGGCTACATGAAGATGCCCTACAAGGACACCAAGGTGTTCTCGCATATCGAGCGGCTACCGGCGCGTTTCTACCCCAGGGATCCGCGTAACGAAGCGCCGCTGGCGAACGCTTGATGCGAACCGACTGCCCGCCGATTTAACTCATGCTAAATACATGCGCACGGGGGAAGCGTAGCCTCAGGCGAGTCGCCAGGAGGGCGACAGGCAATGACGAGACGGCGTTGCTGGGGCCTGCCTCCCCATCTACGTTTACAGGACGAACGGCGGCGCCGCATCACAGCAGACTAATGGAGGAGTTTGCGATGAAAGAGACTCAAGACCTGTTCCCGACTCGCCTGGAGCGCAAATTGGGGATGTTCGAGCGTATCGACCCGGTGGTCCATAGCGAAGGCGAGCAACGCAAGGGCCCGCTCAGCGAAGAGCAGCTCGACGAGTTCGACCGCAAGGGCTTTCTGTCCTTCGAGAGCTTTTTCAGCTCGGAGGAGATGGAAGCCTTCCTGCAGGAGCTGCGCGATTACGAGAGCGACGAAGACCTCAAGCTGTCCGAGGGCACCGTCCTCGAGCCCGGCAAGGAGGAGATTCGCTCGATCTTCGGCATCCACGAGGTGTCCGAGCGCTTCAGCCGCCTGACCCGCGACCCGCGCCTGCTGGCGATGGTCCAGCAGATCCTCGGCGGCGACGCCTACATCCACCAGTCGCGCATCAACTACAAGCCCGGCTTCAAGGGCAAGGGCTTCGACTGGCACTCGGACTTCGAGACCTGGCACAGCGAGGACGGCATGCCGCGCATGCGCTCGGTGAGTTGTTCGATCATCCTCACCGACAACGGTGAGTTCAATGGCCCGCTGATGCTGGTGCCCGGCTCTCACAAGTACTTCGTGCCGTGTGTAGGGCGCACGCCCGAGGACAACTACAAGGAGTCGCTGAAGAGCCAGGACATCGGCGTGCCGGACGACGCCAGCCTGCGCGATTTGATGGTCCTGGGTGATATCGAGGCGCCCAAGGGGCCCGCCGGTTCGCTGGTGATGTTCGAGTGCAACACCATGCACGGTTCGAACATCAACATGTCGTGCTGGCCGCGCAGTAACCTGTTCTTCGTCTACAACAGCGTCGACAACACGCTGCACGATCCGTACTGCGGCAACCGTCCGCGCCCCGAGTTTCTGGCCAACCGCAAGGACTGGCGGCCGCTGACGCCGGCCGAGTAAGCGCGGCAGCTTCCAAGGGCACCCGCCGGGGTGCCTTTTTTATGCTCGGTTGGCTGACCACGGAT
This sequence comes from Halomonas sp. HP20-15, assembly GCF_033446685.1. Classification (NCBI taxonomy): domain Bacteria; kingdom Pseudomonadati; phylum Pseudomonadota; class Gammaproteobacteria; order Oceanospirillales; family Halomonadaceae; genus Halomonas; species Halomonas sp. HP20-15. The sequence continues at coordinate 127,508 of NZ_JAWQLY010000004.1, forward strand.
GAAGAAATCGTGGCGAATCGGTACAATCGCGCACTTTTGCCGCTCGGCCATTCTCGCGCCGGCTCCTCTTCGATTGGACCCTTCAGTGATCTCCACAGCCAATATCACCATGCAGTTCGGGGCCAAGCCCCTGTTCGAAAACGTTTCGGTCAAGTTCAACAATGGCAATCGCTACGGCCTGATCGGCGCCAACGGTAGCGGCAAATCGACCTTCATGAAGATCCTCGGCGGCGAGCTGGAACCCTCCGGCGGCCAGGTCATGCTCGAGCCGGGCACTCGCCTGGGCAAGCTGCGCCAGGACCAGTTCGGCTACGAAGAACATCGGGTCATCGACACCGTGATCATGGGCAACGTCGAGCTCTGGCAGGTCGCCGCCGAACGCGAGGCGATCTACGCCCAGGCCGAGATGAGCGAGGCCGACGGCATGCGCGTCGCCGACCTGGAAACCCAGTTCGCCGAGCTCGACGGCTACACCGCCGAGGCCCGTGCCGGCGAGCTGCTGCTCGGGCTGGGCATTCCCGAGTCCCAGCATTTCGGCTTGATGAGCGCCGTGTCGCCGGGCTGGAAGCTGCGCGTACTGCTGGCGCAGGCGCTGTTCTCCGATCCCGACGTGCTGCTGCTCGACGAGCCGACCAACCACCTGGACATCAACACCATCCGCTGGCTGGAAGGCGTACTGACCGCGCGCAGCAGCACCATGGTGATCATTTCCCACGATCGCCACTTCCTCAACAGCGTCTGCACCCATATGGCGGATCTCGATTACGGCGAGATTCAGCTGTTCCCCGGCAACTATGACGAGTACATGACCGCGGCCACTCAGGCCCGCGAGCGCATGCACGCCGACAACGCCAAGAAGAAGGCCGAGATCGCCGAGCTGCAGCAGTTCGTCAGCCGTTTCTCCGCCAATGCCTCCAAGGCCAAGCAGGCCACCTCGCGCCAGCGCAAGATCGACAAGATCAAGCTCGACGAGATCAAGCCGTCGAGCCGGGTCAGTCCGTTCATCCGCTTCGAGCAGAACCGCAAGATCCACCGCGGCGCGCTCAGCGTCGAGGGCTTGACCAAGGGTTATGGCGATACGCCGCTGTTCGAGAAGCTGGGACTGCAGATCGAGGCCGGCGAGCGCCTCGCGATCATCGGCCCCAACGGCGTCGGCAAGACCACGCTGCTGCGCTGCCTGACCGGTTCGCTGGCACCGGATAGCGGCAAGGTGAAGTGGACCGACGCCGCCGAGGTGGGGTATTTCGCTCAGGATCACGCCGATGCCTTCGCCTTCGATGCCACGCTCTACGACTGGATGGCCCAGTGGACCGACGGCGGCGAGCAGGCAATCCGCGGTGCGCTGGGGCGCATGCTGTTCTCCAGCGACGACATCGGCAAGTCGGTCAAGGTGATCTCCGGCGGCGAGCAGGGCCGCATGCTGTTCGGCAAGCTGGCGCTCGAAAAGCCCAACGTGCTGGTGATGGACGAGCCCACCAACCACCTCGACATGGAATCCATCGAAGCGCTCAACCTGGCCCTCGAACATTATCCCGGTACGCTGATCTTCGTCAGTCACGATCGCGAGTTCGTCTCGTCGTTGGCCACCCGCATTCTCGACATGAGCGGCGAGGGCGTCACCGACTTCACCGGTAGCTACGAAGACTACCTGCGTAGTCAGGGCGTCTACGGCTGATCGTTACCGGGTGTGGCGTGCCAGACGTCGTGCCACTCCCAGCCATCCTCTCTGACATAGGCCAGCAGCAGCTTCTGGCGCTCCAGCGACGTCAGGTAGTCGTGTAGCTCGGCGGCGCTCTTCGCGACCCCTGGCAAGGCCGCGTAGGCCTCGAGTTCGGGAATCGGCGGCGCCTCGCCGGCCGGGCGGATGAACGATCTGCCCAGCGTATCCAGGAACTGATCGAGTACCTGCTGGGTGATCTTGAGTTGCGTGCGCGTCGTCGAGTCGACTTCGGGGCAGGCGAAACAGACCAGCGACAGCGACTGATAAAGCCGCGCCAGGGCCAGGGGCAGCGCCTTGTCGCTATCGGCGGCGTGATAATAGTGCAGGATGGGAAACGCCAGGTGTTGCTGTCCCACCAGGCCGATCGACTGCTGCAACTGCTGAAGTTGGTTGCTCAGGCTCTGGTATGTGCCTTCGTCGGCGGTCGATTCGAGAAGGCGCTGCGGTGTTTGCCCCAATGCGCTGATCGCCAGCGCCACCTGGCGCTTTTGGGTGACGTTCGAGACGATGTTGAGAATGTAGGTAATGGCCAGTGTGAACAGGAAGAAACCGCTGGCGGCGGCCAGCGCGGGCGGAATGCGCCATGCGTCATTGCCGGGTACGTAATCTCCATAGCCCAGCGTGGTGAGGGTGTAGCCGGCGTAGTAGGCCCGCTGGAAAAGATCGGCCGTCACCTGCGACGTGGAGTTGACCACGGCCTGTGGCGAGCCGCAGAACAGCAGGAACCAACCGAGCCAGGCGGCAAAGAGCCAGAAAACGATCAGCGAAACCGTGATCCACGCTCCGGAAGCGGCCAGCAGCGCGTGGCTGTCATAGCGACGGCTGATGCGCAGCAACAGGAGCCATACGGCGTTCATCAGGTGATTGGTAATGGGGCCGGCACTCGATGCCGACAGGGTGGTACGAATGGCATCGTAAAGGACCAGTAGAATGAGTACAGCGCCCAGACTGCCGGCTAGCGTACTTCCGATCATTTAAGGCCTCCTTGCCCGTTTATCCATGATGCGCGTGTCGCGTGAAGGATATTGGCGCGTCCTGTGCGCCACAGCGTATGGTGAACCGTAGAATCAAGCCGAAGGAAAGCCAACCGTGACCGATCAGAGAGTTCGTTTTCAAGCCGCCCTCGAGCGGCTGGACGCCCTGCATGCCGAAGACCCGCGACTGGAGCGGACCGCCGACGGCGAACAGCTTCCCTACGAGTTGCGTTACGCCCGCTGGATGAGCGAGTGGCTGGAGCGTGTCGCGCCCGAGGCTTCCGAGGCGCTGCAACTGGCGGTGCGCGCCCAGCACCTGCAACGCTGGCAGATCCCGCGCGACGACTATCCCCGCGATCGCCCGGGCTATCTTGCCTGGCGCCGCGAACTGGGGCGTTGCCAGGCCGAGACTGCCGCCGCGGTGCTGCGCGAGAGCGGCTATGACGAGGCCAGTTGCGAGCACGTCGCGCAGATGATCCGCAAGGAACGTCTGCGCAGTGACCCCGATGCCCAGGCGCTCGAGGATACCGCCTGCCTGGTGTTTCTCGACCGCGAATTCGAGGACTTCGCCAGCCGCCACGACGACGACAAGTTGATCCGCATTCTGCGCAAGACCTGGCACAAGATGTCGCCGCGCGGCCATGAATTGGCGCTGACCATCACCCTGTCGCCGCGTTCGCGTCAGTTGCTCGAGCGCGCCCTGGCCTGAGCCTCAAGCGCCGCTCAGCGCAGCTTGGTCAGGCGTAGTTCGGCGACCTCGGCCGGCGGGTGGAAGCTGTCGGGGTCGGCATTTTGCCAGAAGCGCTGGAAGACGCTGTGCTCGGGAGTCCCATGCAGCAGTTCGCCCGGCTCGAGGTAGGAATAGAGCATCGATAGCGACTGGATCTCTGAGCGCGATACCCGGCGTAGCACGTGTTCCGGCCCCAGCTCCTCGGTGCTGTTGAGGCCCGCCGCGCCGAGCATCTCGGCCAGCGCGGCGAGGGTGTTGGCATGGAAATGGTAAACGCGCTGGGTCTTGTCCTCGATATCGAGCTTGCGACCGCGGCGCGGGTTCTGAGTCGCCACGCCGCTCGGGCAACGGTCGGTATGGCAGGACATCGACTGGATGCAGCCCAGCGCGAACATGTAGCCGCGGGCGGCATTGCACCAGTCGGCGCCCAGCGCGATGGTCCGCGCGATGTCGAAGGCGCTGACGATCTTGCCGGCCGCGCCGACACGGATGTGCTCGCGCAGATTGGCACCCACCAGGGTGTTGTGAACCAGCAGCAGCGCCTCGGTCAAGGGCATGCCCAGGCGGTTGATGAACTCGAGCGGGGCGGCCCCGGTGCCACCTTCACCGCCGTCGACGACGATGAAGTCGGGGTGCGTGCCGGTCACCTGCATGGCCTTGACCAGGCCGAACCACTCCCATGGGTGGCCGATGGCCAGCTTGATGCCCACCGGCTTGTCCCCCGACAGCTCGCGCAGCCGCTCGATGAAGGCCAGCATCTCGCGCGGCGTGGTGAAGGCGGTGTGTCCGGCCGGTGAAATCACGTCGCGATGCACCGGCACGCCGCGGGTGGCGGCGATTTCCGGGGTCACCTTGGCTGCCGGCAGGATGCCGCCGTGGCCGGGCTTGGCGCCTTGCGAGAGCTTGATCTCGATCATCTTGACTGCCTCGAGCGTGGCGTTCTCGGCGAAACGCTCCTCGCTGAAGCTGCCGTCGTCGTTGCGACAGCCGAAGTAGCCCGAGCCGATCTCCCAGACCAGGTCGCCGCCGCGACGATGATAGGGCGAGATCGCGCCCTCGCCGGTGTCGTGGTAGAAGCCGCCGAGCCGCGCGCCACCGTTCAATGCGCTGATCGCGTTGGCCGACAGCGAACCGAAGCTCATCGCCGAAATGTTGAACACGCTCGCCGAGTAGGGCCTGGCACGCGCCGCACCGATGGTCACGCGAAAATCGTGGGCCGAGAGATGGTGTGGCTGCAGGGAGGGGCTGATCCACTCGTAGCCCTCGGCGTACAGGTCCTGCACCGAACCGAAGGCTTTCTTGTCGACCACGTTCTTGGCGCGCTGATAGATCACCGAGCGCTGCTCGCGGGAGAACGGGCGCTCGTCGGTATCGGACTCGATGAGGTACTGGCGGATTTCCGGGCCGATCGCCTCGAGCGAATAGCGGATATGCGCGAGGATCGGATACAGGCGGCTCACCGTATGACGCCGCTGCAGCAGATCGTAGCTGCCCAGCGCGACGAGCAGCGCGAACGCCAATGCGGCCCAGCCCCAAGTGGACGACAGCATGCTTGCCGCCAACGACACGACGAGCCCGACGATGCTCGCCAGGTAGGTGGCGTAGCGTAACGGCAGGCGACTCAGCAGCGAGGGGCCGGTCATGAGGCGGTGTCTCCAGTCGGTGAATGAGCCGACCAGTCAAATGCAGCATGCTCGCTAATGCAAGCTCGCTGCGCCGGCGGCCGGCTCGATGCGCAGCTACTCGCACATTGCCTACGCGTGTGCCGTTGCCGCCTGCGCCGATGGTTGCGCGCTTTGCTGGCTCGGCTAGCCTTGTTGATGACGACCGTTATTCGGCGAAACAACTAGGCGCAACAACGCGGAGGCGTCACGATGACCCAGGATTCGACAACCCCGGCATCGCCCTGGTGGCTACAGGCCGGCGACGAGGAGTGCCCCTCCTGTCTGCGTCGCTACCACGTCGATGCGGGCTATTACTGTGTCCACTGCGACCAGCCGATCTGCCCGTTCTGCGTGGTCGAGTTGCGTGAAAGCCGCGAGACCGTCTGCCCCGGTTGCCAGGAGGAGGCGTAATGGCCGCTCGCGCGATGTGGCGTGGCACGCTGCGCTTCGGCCAGGCATGCGTGCCGGTCAAGCTCTACGCCGCGGTGGCCGATCGCAGCGTGCACTTTCGCCTGTTGCACCGCAAGGACCGCGCCCCGGTCCGCCAGGTCATGGTCGAGCCCGAGGCCGAACAGGTCGTGCCGTATGGCGAGAGCCAGCGCGCCTATCCCACCGAGCAGGGCAGCCTGGTGATGCTAGGCCGCGACGAACTCGCCGAACTCGAGCCCGAATCCTCGCGCGAGATCGCCGTCGAGCATTTCCTGCCGGCCCACAGTATCGACCATCGCTGGTACAGCCGGCCTTATTATTTGGGCCCCGACGGTGACGAGGACGCCTATTTCGCGTTGATCGAGGCGCTCGAGGACAGTCGGCGCGAAGGCCTGGCAAGCTGGGTGATGCGCCGCAAGACCTATCATGGGGCGCTGCGCCTTCACGACGGCTACCCGATGCTGATCGCGCTTCGCCATGCCGATGAGGTGGTCTCGGCGGATACGCTGCAGGCCCCCTCCGGCGCTACCCTCAAGGACAAGGAGCTGCGCATGGCGCAGCAGCTGATCGATACCCTCGAGGCACCCTTCGAGCCGACCGAGTATCAGGACGATTACCGCGAGCGGGTACTCGAAATGATCGACGACAAGCGGCGCGGCAAGCACGTCAAGGTCACTCCGCTGCGCCGGCCCAAGCCATCCAAGGATCTCACCCAGGCGCTGGAAGCCAGCCTCAAGGAGGTCGGCCATGGCTGATTCGCGGCGACGGACCAAGAAAAGCGAGGATGACAAGCGCCCCAGGGAGGCGTCGGCGGTGCGCGGACCGCGGCCGTTCTGGTCGGGAACCATCAGCTTCGGCCTGGTCAACCTGCCGGTGGGGCTGTACCCGGCGCAGCACGGCAAGCCGGTGCGCCTGCGCATGGTCGATGATCAGGGCACGCCGCTGGCGCGTCGCTATTACTGCGAGAAGGAGGCGAAGATCCTCACCGGCAGCGAGCTGATCCGCGGCTATGAAGTCGAGCGCGACGACTATGTGCTGGTCGAGGACGACGAGCTCGAGGCGCTGGCGCCCGAGAAATCCCAGGAGATCGATCTCGAGCGCTTCGTGGCCCTCGACGAGATTCCCCCGATCTACTTCGAGCGGGCCTATTTTCTTACTCCCGAGGAGGGCGCCACGCGCGCCTACCGGCTGCTCGCGGACAGCATGGAGGCCGCCTCGCGGGCGGGCATCGCCAGCTTCGTGATGCGCGGCAAGCAGTATCTGGTGGCGATCATCGCCGAAGGCGGCATACTGCGCGCCGAGACGCTGCGTTACCACGACGAGCTGCGCACCCCCGAGTCGATCGGCCTGCCCGAACGCCGGGCCGCATCGAGCGAGGCGCGGCGTCGCATCGGCCAGGCGATCGACGCCTGTGCCAGCCGCCGCTTGGAACGTAGCTGGCTGGAAAACGCCGATGCCAAGCGCATCCTCGAGCGAATCGATGCCAAGCTCGAGCGCGACGAGGATGTCGTCTGGCCTGACGACGTGGACGTGGAGGACGAAGAGGGCGGCGAGGTCATCGACCTGATGCAGGTGCTAAAGCAGAGCCTTGCCGAAGGGCGCTCGCCCGCTGCGCAGCGCGCCGGGGGCCGGCAGTCGGCCGACAAGCCAAGCCGACGGGAGGCGCGCGAGACCGGCAAGCAGCGCGAGACCAAGCGCGAGGCCGAAGGCGAGGAGAGCCGGGACCAGCCGCGCAAGAGTGGCAGCAAGCGGACCGCCGGCAAGGCCGGCTCGGGCAGCAGGAGCGAGGCTCGGGCCCGGAAGTCCAAGGGCGACGATGCCGGCGAGCGTCGCCGGTCCGGCCGGCGCCGCGGCCGCCAGTCTGACGATGGCCAACTGAGCGAGTTGACGCGCCAGGCGCTATACCAGCGCGCCCAGGAGATGGACATTGCCGGGCGTAGCCAGATGACCAAGGCTGAACTCATCAAGGCCATCCAGAGCGCAGCCTAGGAGCCTGTCGATAAACCCATGGACTCCTAGCCCGCCCGGCGCCGGTCGCTCATGTCCGCCGCGTGGATTACCGGCAACTCGCAGGCCCAGGCCATCGCCTCGGCCTTTCTGGCGTTGGCGAACAGTCTCACCTCGAGCGGCTTGAACAGATGATTCTCGACGGCGACCAGCGGGCGCAGCCAGCGTTGGTCGGTCACCGCCGCGGCGCGGTGGAAATGGCTCAGCTGGCCGAGTTGGGTCAGGCCATAGCCCAGGTCCCGCAGTAGCGCCGAGGCGCTCATCCAGCGCAGCGCATCGATTTCGCCGTAAAGGCTGACGCGCGGGTGGGCCTGCTTGGCCGCCTCGATGGCATCGATCGCGGTCTGCAGTTCGTGGGCGTCGAGCCGGCCGCTGACGCGCAGCGCGACAACGTGCGCAGCCGGGGCGGTAAGCAATTCGAGCATGGCGATTTCCTCGAATGGGCAAGGGCCTTTCAAGCGTAGCACTCGACGAGCGTTTGCCATGCCGAATACGCCCGGTCGCTTCGATCCCTGCCTCACGCCTGGGGGAGTTCGCGCTCAAGACGCCGTTTCACGTCCCCCGGCGAGCCGGTATGGCGGGCCAGCAGGTCGTAGGCCACCGGCACCACGAACAGCGTGAACAGGGTCGCCGCGGCGACCCCGCAGAGGATCACCGTGCCCAGCACGGCGCGGGTTTCGGCGCCGGCGCCGGTCGACACGATCAGCGGCACCGCGCCGGCCATGGTGGTCACCGCGGTCATCAGGATCGGCCGCAGCCGGGTCACCGCGGCCTCGACCAGCGCATCGTGAAAGGCCAGCCCCTCGTCGCGCAACTGGTTGGCGAACTCTACGATCAGGATGCCATTCTTGGCGGCCAGTCCGACCAGCATCACCAACCCCACCTGGCTGTAGATGTTCAGCGACTGCCCGGTCAGCCACAGGCCGAGCAGTGCGCCGCACATCGCCAGCGGCACGCTGAACATGATCACCAGCGGATGAATGAAGCTCTCGAACTGGGCGGCCAGCACCAAGAACACCACCAGTGTGCCGAGTATCAGCAGGAACGTGGTGGCGCCGCTGGCTTCGCGGTAGTCGCGGGAGGGGCCCTTGACGTCGGTCTGCGCCTCGGCGGGCAGCAACGCGTCGGCGCTGCGTTCCAGGTAGGCCAAGGCCTCGCCGATCGGATAGCCGTCGGCGAGATCGGCCTCGAGGGTGATGGCGCGTACCCGATTGAAGCGATTGAGTGTGCTCGCGCCGGCGAAGTCGCTGAAGCTCACCAGGCTGGCCAGCGGAATCAGCTCGCCGCTGCGCGCCGAGCGTACCTGGATGTTGTCCAGTGAGCGCGGGCTGCGCTGCTCGTCGCGCTGGCCTTCGAGGATCACGTCGTACTCCTCGCCGTCGTCGACGTAACGGGTCACGTTGCGCCCGCCGAGCAGTGTTTCCAGGGTGCGGCCGATCTCGCTGACGGTCACTCCCAGGCTGGCGGCGCGGTCGTAGTCGATGGCGATGCGCAGTTGCGGCTGGGTTTCCTGATAGTCGCTGTCGAGATCGAGCAGCCCCGGATTGTCGTCGCGAATGTGCGCGAACAGGGTGTCGCGCCACGCGGCGAGCTCCTCGTAGGTACCGCCGCCGAGCACGAACTGCACCGGCTTCTCGATGCCGCCGCCGAAGCCCTGGCGCATCACCGGCGTGGCGCGGATGCCGGGCAACCCGGAGAGGCGCTCGCGGACTTCGTCCATGATCGGCCAGGCGGCACGGCGTTGGCTCCAGTCGCTCAGGTTGACGATCGCGAAGCCGCTGTTGAAGGTCTCGAGATTGCCGTAGCCGCGCGGCGCGCGGACCACGATGCGCTCGATCTCGCCGGCTTCGCGCATCGGCAGCAGGCGCGCCTCGATCTCGTTCATGTAGTCGAGCATATAGTCGAAGCTGGCACCCTCGGGGCCGTTGACCAGGATATAGAAGTTGCCGCGATCCTCGCGCGGGGTGTACTCGTTGGGCAGTTGCCCGGCCAGCCATACGCTGGCGGCGATCAGCGCGACGAACATCGCAACCATCGCCAGCCGCAGCTTCAGGGCCCTGAGCAGCGCCGCGCGATACAGCCGCTGGCTGAAATCGAGCAGGGCGTGCACGGCGTGCGCCAGATGGCCCTCGTGCATCTCGCGGGAGAGGACCTTGGAGGCCAGCATCGGCGCCAGCGACAGCGCCAGCAAGCTGGAGAAGGCCACCGCGGCGGCCAGCGTCAGGGCGAATTCCGAGAACAGCCGGCCGATGTCGCCCTGCAGGAAGCTCAACGGCACGAACACCGCAATCAGCACCAGCGTGGTGGCGATCACCGCAAAGCCGATCTGGCGCGTGCCGCGATAGGCGGCGACCAGTGGCGTCTCGCCATGCACGCGCATGCGCCGATGGATGTTCTCGAGCACCACGATGGCGTCGTCGACGATCAGCCCGATCGCCAGTACCAGCGCCAGCAGGGTCAGCAGATTGAGGGTGAAGCCGAACAGTGCCAGGGCGATGAAGGTGGCGATCACCGAGATCGGCACGGTCACCGCCGGCACCAGGGTGCTGCGGACATTGCCGAGGAACAGGAAGATCACCGCGACCACCAGCGCCATGGCGATGAATAGCGTCGTCACTACCTGGTCGATGGCGTCGGCGACGAAGATCGATGAGTCGACGTTGAGCGCCAGCGTCATGCCCTCGGGAAGCGTCGACTGCAGGCGCTCGAGCTCGGCGGTGACCCCCTCTGAGACCGTCAGCAGGTTGGCGGTGGATTGGCGCATCATACCCAGCCCGACCATCGGCGTGCCGTTGCCGCGATACAGGGTGCGCGTCTCGACGGCGCCGATTTCGACCCGCGCGACGTCCGCGAGGCGCACCAGGTAGCCGTCGTCGCCCTGGGCAAGCACCAGCGAACGGAAGTCGTCGGGGGTGGCGAAGTTGCGCGGCAGACGGACGATGAACTGTCGCTCCTCGGACTCGATGGCGCCGGCCGGCAGTTCGACGTTCTCGGCGCGCAGCGCGTCCTCGACGTCGCCGGCGGTCAGGTTGCGCGCCGCCAGGGCGTTGCGGTCGAGCCAGACGCGCATGGCGTATTGCTGATCGCCGCTGACCCGGACCCGGGCCACGCCGGGCTGCACCGAGAAGCGGTCGACCAGGTAGCGGTTGGCGTAGTCGGTGAGCTCGGCGATCGAATAGCGTTCGCCGGACAGGCTCAGCCACAGCACCACTTCCTCGCTCGAGTCGGCCTTCTCGACTTCGGGCGGGTCGGCCTCGTCGGGAAGATTGTCGGCGGCGCCAGAGAGGCGGTCGCGAATGTCGTTGGCGGCGGCCTCGATGTCGCGCGACAGGGCGAACTCGATGTTGATCGACGATCTGCCGTCCCTGCTCGATGACTCGATCGCCGCGATGCCCTCGATCCCGGCGATGCTGTCCTCGAGCACCTGGGTGATGCGCGTCTCGACCACGCTCGCCGAGGCGCCGGGGTAACGCGTGTCGATGCTCACGATCGGCGGATCGATGGCCGGGTATTCCTGCAGCGGCAGGCGCTGCAGCGCCAACAGGCCGAAGGCGATCAGCAGCAGCGCCAGCACGCTGGCCAATACCGGGCGCTGGATCGAGAGGTCCGACAGCCGCATCAGCTGGCGTCTCTCGGCCTGGTGACACGGCTGCGCTCGAGCAGTTCGGCGATGTCGGTATCGTCGTCGTTGATGCCCAGCAGGCTCACCGTATCGCCGTCGCGCACGCGCTGGGTACCGTGGCTGACCACCAGGTCGCCGGCCTGCAGCCCTTCGAGGATTTCCACCTCGCCGGCACGGCGTTCGCCGATGCTGACCGGACGACGCGCGATGAGATTGCCGTCGTCGTCATCGATGACCATCACGAACTGCTTGGCGCCCTGTGGAATCAGCGCTTCCTCGGGGATCGTCAGGGCCTGGCGCGGGCGGCGGTCGAGGACGATCTCCATGAGCATGCCGGGACGCAGGTGACCGTCGGGGTTGGCCAGCACGGCGCGCACCGGGACGCTGCGGCTGACCGGATCGATGCGCATGCCGATGCTGTCTATTTTGCCGGCGAAGACACTGTCCGGGTAGCTTTCGGTACGCGCGCGCAGCGCCAGTCCCGGGTGCAGCTCGGCCAGGTGTACGGCCGGCACGCTGAAGTCGAGCTTGACCACGTCGAGCTTGTCGAGGGTGACCAGCGCCATGCCCGGCGTGACCAGCGTGCCGGGGCTGATATTGCGAAAGCCGACGACCCCGGCGAACGGGGCGCGGATGCGATGGTCGGCCAGGCGCGCCTCGATGGCCTCGATCTGGGCTTCGATCTGGTGCAGCCGGGCGCGATTGTCCTCGACGTCGGCGCGCGGCGCGAGATTGCGCGCTTCCAGTTGGACCGAACGCTGCAGCACGTTGTTGCGCTCGGCGCGCTGGGCCTGGGCGGCGCGCAGATCGGCGCTGACCTCGCTGTCGTCGAGGCGCACCAGCAACTGGCCGGCCTCGACGCGCTGGCCATCGCTGAAGTCGATCTCGGCGACGACCTCGGTGAGGGTGGCCGAAAGCGTCACGCTCTCGTCGGCGCGCAGGGTGCCCAGCGCCTCGAGCGGGGTGGTCCAGTCGCGGAGTTCGGCGTGCGCGGCGATCACCGGCGGGCTCTCGGCCGCGTCGACACCGGTGGCGGCGAGCGCGAGAAGAGCCATCGTCAGCCAACCGATCGTGCGGTGTCGTAAGCGGGGCCACGCATGTGGCGGGCGAGAGTGGTCGGTCATGACATCCTTGGCTCGCGGGCGCGATGGCGCCCGATGGCATTCGTCGTGCGGGGCGGTTCAGGCGAGTATGCCGAGACTCTGCATTGGAAGATATACGTTGGAAGCTACAAGCCGCCTCGGCGGTCATGCAGCGGGTGGCCCGGCGGCGGCCGACTGCTAGAATGCACGCCCGTCTCGAAGCGAATCGCCCGGAGTCCTGCATGCCTACCCATCCCGACGTGGTCGTCATCGGCGCCGGCGCCGCCGGCCTGATGTGCGCGCTGACCGCCGGTTACGCCGGCAAGCGCGTGCTGGTGCTCGATCATGCCAACAAGCCGGGCAAGAAGATCCTGATGTCCGGCGGTGGGCGCTGCAATTTCACCAATATGGACACCGGACCGGGCAATTTCTTCTCGGCCAATCCGCACTTCTGCATCTCGGCACTCAAGCGCTACCGGCCCGAGCACTTTCTCGAGCTGGTCGAGCGTCACGGCATCGAGCCAGTTGAGAAGGCGCCGGGCCAGCTGTTCTGCGCCGACTCGTCGCGACCGATCCTCGACATGCTGCTTACCGAATGCGCCTGGGCCGGCGTGGAGATTCGCCTCGCCACACCCATCGAACGCCTCGAGCGTCATGCCGAGGGCATGCGCCTGACCACCGCGGCAGGGCGGATCGAGTGCGGGGCGGTGGTGATCGCCACCGGTGGATTGTCGATTCCCACGCTGGGGGCGAGCGGCTTCGGCTACGACGTCGCCCGCCAGTTCGGCCTGGCGGTGACCGAGACGCGTGCCGCACTGGTGCCGTTCACCCTGACCTCGCAGTGGAAGGCGCGTGCCGCCGCGCTGGCCGGAGTGTCCTGCGAGGTCGCGGTGAGCTGTCGCGGCGGGCACTACCGCGAGCCGCTGCTGTTCACCCATCGCGGGCTTTCGGGGCCGGCGATGCTGCAGATCTCGAGCTACTGGCAGCCCGGTGACGAACTCGCCATCGACCTGCTGCCGGGACTCGACGCCAATGCGGCGCTGCGCGAGGCACGCCAGTCGACGCCGCGCCGGCTGGTATCGACCTGGCTCGCCGAACAACTGCCCAGGCGTCTGGCCCAGGCCCTGGTCGAATGGCATGGCGACGATGGGGTGCTCGCCGAGCGCTCCAACGCCCAGCTCGAGGCGTGGGCCGAGCGGCTCAATGGCTGGCGCATCAAGCCGGCGGGTACCGAGGGCTGGCGCACCGCCGAGGTGACCATGGGCGGCGTCGATACCGCCGCCTTGTCGTCGAAGACCTTCGCGGTCAAGGAGCTGCCACAGTTGCGCTTCATCGGCGAAGTACTCGATGTAACCGGCGAGCTGGGCGGTTACAACTTCCAGTGGGCCTGGGCCTCGGCGGTGGCCTGTGGGCTGGCGTTGTAATCGCCTAGTCGTTTACCCGGTGTTATGCACTGGGCCGCCAAAGGGCTTGAAGAGTGGCTACGGCTGCCTACGCTGAATGCAATATCCAAACGGATGTGGTTCAGCGCAAAGGAGTGTTCTTATGGTCCCGCTCGCCCACCAGCTTGCCAACGATACCCTCGAGAATCGACATACCAAGGAGTGGCTGCGCGACTATCAGCGGGTCCGCGCCGCTAGCGAAGCCCTGTGCGCCCCGCTGCATCGGGAGGACTACATGGTCCAGAGCATGCCCGATGTCAGTCCTCCGAAATGGCACATCGCCCACGTCAGCTGGTTCTTCGAAGCCTTTCTGCTCACCCCCTTCCTCAAGGATTACCGGTCGCTCGACCCGGCCTACGACTTCCTCTTCAACTCCTACTACGAGACCCATGGCACGCCATTTCCGCGCCCTCACCGAGGCGTGATCTCGCGGCCCACGGTGGATGACGTATACCGTTATCGTGCCCATGTCGATGAGGCCATGGCCCGATTGCTTGAAGCGCCGCCCGCCGAGCATGCCGACGAGATCCTCCGCCGCGTGGAGTTGGGGCTCCATCACGAACAGCAGCATCAGGAACTGCTGGTCATGGATATCAAGCATATCCTGGCGCAGAACCCGTTGTGCCCGGCCTATCGTGATGACCTGCGCGACGATCCCGCCACGCCGCCGGTGGCTACGCCCGGTGAACTCGCGTGGCTGAGTTATCCGGCCGGGGTGCGGCGGATCGGCCATGATTCGGAGACCGACGGCTTCGCCTACGACAACGAGATGCCGCGTCACCGGCAGTTCGTCGAGGCCTTCGAGATCGCCGACCGTCCGGTGACCAACGGCGAGTTTCTGGCGTTTATCCGCGATGGCGGTTATCGGCGCCCCGACCACTGGCTGTCAGATGGCTGGCAGCAGGTCCAGGACCAGGGCTGGACGGCGCCGCTCTACTGGGTACAGCGCGATGAAGGCTGGTATCACATGACGCTGGGCGGCCTGGTGGCGGTCGACGAGCACGCCCCGGTGTGCCATGTCAGCTTCTACGAGGCCGATGCCTATGCACGCTGGGCCGGGGCGCGATTGCCCAGCGAGGCCGAGTGGGAGATCGCCGCCGAAGGCGTGGAGATCCGCGGCAACTTCGTCGAAAGCGATCACCTTCAGCCAGTGGCGAGCGCCGCGGATGGCACCGTGCCGAGCCAGCTATACGGTGATGTCTGGGAATGGACCGGCAGCGCCTATCGGCCATATCCGGGCTTTCGAACGCTGCCGGGCAGCCTGGGCGAGTACAACGGCAAGTTCATGTCCGGGCAGATGGTACTGCGTGGCGGCTGTTGCGCCACGCCGCGCTCGCACATCCGCGCGAGCTATCGCAACTTCTTTCCGCCCCAGGCACGCTGGGCGTTTTCTGGCTTTCGCCTGGCCCGGGACGCCTGAGCGCAAGCGTGTAGCGACGAAGCTCACCGCGGATTCATTCGGCAACCCGTTGATGCGCATCTAGCTGCAGGAGGCCAGTGAGCCATGTGGGGTGATGCAGCCCCGCATGGCCCAACGGTCTGCGTAACCGGCTGTCTGCGCCTCCTGCAAGTGTCCAAGAGGCGTGGCACAATAGCGGCCCCTTTTGTGACGCTAGCGTTGCGCGCTTATGAATTCGACGTATCTAGACCGTTCCCGCCGACGGCTGCATGGCAGCTTGGCTTTCACGCTGATCAACCTGCTTCTGGTATGGCTCATCGCGTTGCGTTATGTGCCGTTTCTCGCGGTGCCTCACGACGGCCTGGGCATTACCTATCTGATCGTCACCTGGATCGGCCATTTCGGGCTGCTGGCCTTGCTGTTCGGGATGCCGCTATGGCTACTCTCGCTGATCGTGCCGCGCAAGCTCCTTTGGCTGCCCGCCAGCCTGCTGGCAACGGCGGGGCTGGGGCTGTTGTTGATCGATACCGTGGTCTATGCCCAGTATCGCTTCCATCTCAATCATTTCATGGTCTCGCTGTTTCTCAACGACAAGAACGGCGAGATATTCAGCTTTACCACCTCGACCTGGCTGATCGTGGCCGGCGTGGTGGGGGCGTTGCTGGCTTTCGAAGGCTGGCTCGCCGCGCGGTTGCTGCGCTCGCCGCGCATCCTGCAGTGGCCGCTGTGGCGGGTTGTCGGGGTGCTGTTGCTGGCATTGGTGGCCAGCCACGCCATCCACGTGGTGGCCGATGCGCGCTATCAGCGCAGCGTTACCCAGCAGACCGGAATCTTTCCGCTACTGTTTCCGGCGACCGCCAAGGACTTCATGCAGGATCAGGGCTGGCTCGATCCACGGGCGATGCGGGCCGAGCGCGTCGATATCAACCATGACGTACCCGATAGCCTGAATTGGCCGCAGGAGCCGCTGACATGCCGCAACGGCAAGGACGCCCCCAACATTTTGCTGATCGTCCTCGACAGCTGGCGTGCCGACGAGTTCGGCCCGCGGGTCACGCCACAGATGCAGGCGGCGCTCGAGGGACAGGGGCGCCACTACCTGAACCACTATAGCGGCGGCAACAGCACCCGCACCGGGATCATGAGTCTGTTCTACGGACTTACCGGCAACTACTATCATCAGCTCGAGAATTCACAGACGCCCGCGCTGCTGATCGAACAGCTGCAGGAGCAGGACTATCGACTGGGCCTGTTCGCCTCGGCGAGCCTCAGTAGCGTCGGCTTCGATCGTTCGGTCTTCGCCTCGGTCCCTGAACTGCCGCCCACTCCGGCAGGCGATACGCCGGCCGAACGCGACCGCCAGATGACCGTGAACTGGCTCGACTGGCAGCAGCAACGCCGTCAGGGCGATACACAGCGCCCCTGGTTCGGCATGCTGTTCTACGATGCGCCGCATGGCTATAGCGTGCCCGCAGGCGACGCCGAGCCTTTCCAGCCATCGGCCGAGGCGATGAACTATCTCGATCTGGGGCCCGAGACCGATCCCGAGCCCTACCACAATCTGCATCGCAATGCGGTCTATCACGACGACAAGTTGGTCGGGCGGGTAATCGAGGACCTCAAGCGCCATGGCGAATGGGACGACACCCTGTTGATCGTTACCGGCGACCATGGCGAATCTTTCAACGACTTCGGGCGCAACTACTGGGGGCACAACAGTCATTTCGCCTCACCCCAGACCCAGGTGCCGATGATTCTGCACGGCCCGGGTGTCGAGCCGGGAAGGCATGACGGCACGACCAGCCACCTGGATGTCGCACCGACACTGATGCGCCATGCGCTGGGCTGCAGCAATCCGTTCGGCGATTACAGCCAGGGCCGGGACATGCTCGACGGCGAGCTCGATCACGATTGGGTGATGGCCAGCAGCTACCTGAATACCGGCATCATCGAGGATGATCGCATCACGGTCATCGATGGCGCTGGCGATTGGGGGGTCGTCGATCGTCAACTCGAACCGCTCGAGGAAAGCATCTCACCGGCGGTTCGTGAGGCAATGCAGACGATGCGCCGTTTCTACCGGCCCTAGCTTCCGCGGTGGACTGATTCGTCCGAGGAACCTGGCAACGAGCACAAGCCAGCACGCAAAAACCCCGCCAGCGAGGCGGGGTTTTTGCGTTTCCGGCTATCGCCTATCGTCGCGTTCGGCTCAGCGACTGATGGCGCGGTAAACCGCTCTTAACCGGTTGGCCAGCAGCAAGCCCGTCATCACGCGGCGTATCACCCGGCCGGTCGAGCGTGGCCGGGTGACTCCGCGCAACGAAACCAGGCCCAGGGCGGCAATGGTCGGTGCTCGCCATTGCATGAGTTTCCGCCAGCCGTGGTCGATGGGGGCTGTGGCCTCGCGCCAATCGCGCAGGGCCATGCCCATGTCGAGGCGCTGCTGCAGGATCTGCGCCTCGAGCTGGTCGCGTCGCGCCAGGCGATCGTTATGAGTCATGCGACCGTTATGCATCATGCGATGACTCTAGTGCCTGACGATCCTGCTGCATGCTGTGCAGGGTCGATTCCATCAGCTTGCGCTGGTTGGCGATTCGCTTGGCCTTGATCGCGAGCAATGCGGCGCCCAGCAACAGCGCCAGCGAGCACAGGGTAATGGCCAACAGACGATGATCGTCCCAATAGAGAACGACGACCAGCAACAACAGCATGCCGATGCCGAACGAGAACAGGATCAGGCTGGCTCCGGCAATCAACAGTAGCGAAAGCAGGCGGTCGCGTTCGAGTTCGAGTTCGAGAACGGCGAGACGCAGACGCGTCTCGCCCATGGCGACGACATTGCCGAGCAGGCGTCGTGCCGCCGAAATGACACGCTCTGCCGGTCCCTGGCTATCGGTCATCAGCGACGTCCGAGCAGCAGGCCGATCACGACACCGACAGCGGTACCAACCCCGATGCTGGTCCAGGGATTCTCGTGGACATAACGATCGCACAGGTCGGCGCTATCGAGGACACCGTCACGTGTATCGTGATAGAGCTTCTCGCCGCGGGCCTCGAGCCGTCCACGGGTCTCCTTGAGGCTCCGCTGGGCGCGGTCGCGCATTTCCTTGACGTTGCTGCGGGAGTCTTCGGCTGTAGCGTTGACCAACTCCTCGACAGTACGGGACAGATGACGGAGGTCTTCCTTCAACTGTGCAGTGCTGGCGTTGTTATCATGCTGTCCGATGGGGAACATGGCCATTTTGCTGTCTTCCTTTGACTGTGAATAACGTACTCATCATAGCAGCATGAAATAGTGTATCAACGGCTGCCGGGTATACCGGCCAGGAAGGTATTGAGGCTGAAACCGATGCCCAGACGCTGCACGTCGTTGTCATAGTCGATAAGGCTTTCTCCGTAGCCATCGTAATATTGCACGTGGCCGCGAATCTTGCCGGCCAGCGGAAACGAGTAATCGAGCTGTACACCATAGTGGTGCTTGCCGGGGTTGCCTCGGGTCATCACCGACAATTCCTGATCGCCGAAGGCGCGTACGACGGTGATGTCGCCGTAGCCGATGTAGTTTTCCAGATCGGGATTGTCGTCGCTATTCTTGCTTTCCGGTACCCGCCAGTGCGGTGCGATGCTTATGGCCCAGTCGCCGCGCTGGAACAGCATGTCGACGTAGACTCTGTTCCAACTGCGCGACAACGGCTGCGAACGGCCATTCGACTGATGGGCGTAACCTACGCGATTCAGGGTATTGGTCCAGCCCAGCAGCGAGAAATCGTTGTCGAAGCTGACGAAGACTTCGGGTTCGTAGTTGGTTTCGCGAAACGGCGCCGAGGCATCGGAATTATAGGCTTGCCACCAACTGCGCTGGGTGTAGGCGAAATACAGATCGCCGTTGTCGCCGATGAGATCATCGAGCACATTGATCTTGAGACTGAGCTGGAACTTGACCTCGGCGTTGTCGGCGTTGGCGTCGTCGCTGATCTCGTCGAAATCACCCTGATTGGGATCGGTATTGTAAGTCCAAGGCAGCAGATAATTACGCCGATAGGCGGTGATGGCCAATGGGTTGCGGTTGGATTCGTCCTCGTACTGGCGACGCGTTTGCGCCTGCTCGAGTGCCGATTCGGTGGGGCTGTCGGGCTCGGTATCCTGGGCGATCGCCGCCACGGGCAGTAAGGCGAGTGAGGCGGCCAGTAAGGGAAGGATCGGCAGAGCGATCGGCACAGCCATAGAGACATCCTGTAGGAAGACATTCGGACATTCGTTTCTACCATGACTTGCCGGCAAGTCAATTCCCGGCGGCAATTGCCATGGGTCGCGCATCGCCGCACAATCGCCACGGCGAACAATCGGCGGCAAAGGCGGGCAGGCGTGGCGAACCAGCGGTGGTGGACAGGATGGCTGACGGCGATCGCGATGATCGTGTTGCTTGGCGGCCCGGCATGGGCGCAGGACGACATCGCGCTGCCCGATCGGGACAGGGTCTCCCAGCGGTTGGAGGCCCTCAAGGCGATCGACAAGCCCGACAGCAGCGAGCAGGCAACCATGGAAACCCTGCGCGGCGTGCTCGATTCTTTCGATAAGCTGGAGAACATCGCCCAGGAGCGCGCCGAACTCGAACAGCGTCTCGAGCAGGGACCCCAGGAGATTGAACGGCTGCGGCGTGCCGCCCGGCAAGCCGAAAGCGCCGAGGTGACCAGCGCCGAGGCGCTGAAGGATGTCTCCCGCAAAGAACTCGAGGCCGATGTCAGCGAGATGCTCGATCGGCTGCAAAAACTGCGGGAAAGCCTCGCCGATGCCAATTCGCGGCTGATCGCCACTCAGACCCTGCCCGAACGCGCCCAGACGACGATCAGCGAGTCGCTGGACAGGATCGAAGAATTGCGTCTCGCCCGCGACCAGCTGCCCGCCGGCGCGGACGGCCCCGAGGTCTGGAAGATCGGGGCCGAGATGCAGCTTGCCGAGCGCGAGCTGGCCTTCAAGCGTCGCCAGCTGGAGACCAACGCCCGTAGCCACGAACTCGCCGAGCAGCGTCGCGACGCGCTGATAAAGCAGATCGAGGCGCTCCAGGACCGGCTCGATCTATTGCAGGCGGTGCTCGACCAGCGCCGTCGCGAAAAGCTCGAATCGACGATTACCGAAGCCATCAGTCGCGATCCGCTAATCGCCAACGGAAACCCGGTGGTGATGCGCGCCCAATCGGTCAACCGCGAACTCAGCCAGTCGCTGCTCGACGCCATCGATCGCCACCATCGCTACGAGCGCCAAGCCAGCAAGGTGCGCACCCAACTGGACTGGGTGCGGCAGGTGCAGCGCACGCTCAACGAGCAGATCGAGGCGATTCGCGGCAGCCTGCTGCTGTCGCGCATCCTGCGTGAACAGCGCGGTTCGCTACCCTCGATCGATGCCCACGACGGATTGCAGGAGGTGATCGCCGACGTACGCCTCGAGCAATTCGAGCTGGGCCGTCAGCGCGAGGCGCTGCGCGATGTCGAGGCCCTTGCCAGACAGCGTCTCGACGATGCCGGCGTCGAAGCCACCCCGGCGCTGCTCGATTCGCTGTCGCGCCTCTACCAGTCGCGTCGCGAACTCATCGACGAGCTCGAGCAGGAGTATGGCGAGCTACTGACCACGGCGGTCG
Source organism: Halomonas sp. HP20-15 (assembly GCF_033446685.1). Classification (NCBI taxonomy): domain Bacteria; kingdom Pseudomonadati; phylum Pseudomonadota; class Gammaproteobacteria; order Oceanospirillales; family Halomonadaceae; genus Halomonas; species Halomonas sp. HP20-15. The sequence goes on from NZ_JAWQLY010000004.1 coordinate 148,212, forward strand.
ATCTGCAGCTTACTCAGCAACAACTGCTGTCGATCAGTCGTTCGCTGCGTTCGACCATCGAAGAACAGCTGTTCTGGGTGGCCAATCGCAGTCCGCTCGACGTCGGCTGGCTACGCAAGCTGCCCGCCACGCTGGCCACCAACGCCAGCTTTGCCGACTGGCAGGAGCGTCTCGCGGCGCTATGGCAGCCGTTGCAGGCCAAGGCCCTGTGGGCGCTGCCGGTATGGCTGTTGGCGGGTGCGTTGCTGCTGCGTCGTCGGCGCATCAAGCAACGCCTGCTGGCGCTGCACGACGAGATCGGACGGCTCAAGCGCGACACCCAGATGCATACCCCGCGGGCGATCGCCATGAATGCGTTGCTCGCCGCGCCGTGGCCGCTGGCGTTGGCCGGCGCCGGACTGGCGCTGGCCAAGGGCACCGAGGGTGACGCACAGCTGTTGGGCATGGCCCTGCTGCAACTGACATTGGCCTGGGGCGTGATCGAGCTGGCGCGTCGGCTATTGATCGGCGATGGCGTCGCGGTGCGCCATTTCCACTGGCCGGGCGGCTATGCCTCGCGATTGAGACGGCTGTTGTGGTGGCTGGGCGTCGCGCTGGTTCCGGTGCTGCTGATCAGCACCCTGGCGCGCGACAGCGGTCCGACGCTGGCCGAGCAACCGATCGCGCTGTTTCTGCTGCTGGGTGGGCTGCTGGCCCTGAGCGTGCTGATCGCCCGCTTGATCCTGGCCCACATACCGTTTTTCGGCACCAAGGTGTTCCGGCTGTTGCTGGGACTGTCGCTGTCGCTGGTGTCCCTGGTGCTCGCAGGGCTGATCGTGATGGGCTACGAATACACCGCGCTCCGGCTGGTCGGCCGCTTCGTGATCAGCCTGTACATCCTGGGCGCCTGGATACTCATCGAAGCGGCGGTGGTGCGCGGCTTGGCGGTGGCGGCGCGGCGCCTGGCCTACCGGCGCGCGGTGGCGCGGCGTCGCGCTCAGGCCCAGGAGGGCGCCGAGGGCGGGCTGGAGGTGGTCGAGGAGCCGCCGCTGGATCTCGACCAGGTCAACCAGCAGTCGCTGCGGCTCTCCAAGCTGATTCTGTTTTTGGGCTTCACGCTGGTGCTCTACTTGGTCTGGGCCGATCTGCTGACGGCGTTGGCGTATCTCGACAACATCGCCGTGTGGACGATCGAGCAGGGCAGCGGCGAGACGCTCAGCCAGACGCCGATCACCATCGCCGACGTGCTGACCAGTCTGATCACGGTCATTCTGACCTCACTGATGGCGCGTAACCTGCCCGGCCTGCTCGAGGTGATGGTGCTCTCAAGACTGTCGCTCAAACAGGGCAGCGCCTACGCCATCTCGTCGCTGCTCTCGTATGTGATCGTCGGCACCGGCATCGTCGTCGCGCTGGGTACGCTGGGCGTGTCGTGGGACAAGTTGCAGTGGCTGGTGGCGGCGCTGGGTGTGGGGCTGGGGTTCGGTCTCCAGGAGATATTCGCCAACTTCGTCTCGGGGTTGATCATCCTTTTCGAGCGCCCGGTGCGGATCGGCGACACCATCACGCTGGGCCAGTTGCACGGCACGGTCAGCCGCATTCGCATCCGCGCGACCACGGTGACCGACTTCGACCGCAAGGAGATCATCATCCCCAACAAGACGTTCGTGACCGACCAACTGATCAACTGGTCGCTGTCGGACAACATTACACGGGTGGTGCTGAATTACGGCGTGGCGCACGGCTCGGACCTGGATACGGTGCACCGGCTGCTGCGTGAGGTGGCGGATGCCAACAAGCGCGTGCTCAAGGACCCCGAGCCGCAGGTTTTCTGCACCAGCTACGGGTCGACGGCGTTCAACTTCGAGCTACGCATCTTCGTCAACGACCTGCTCGATCGACTCTATGCGGCCGACGAGATCAATCGCCGGCTTGACGTGCTGTTTCGCGAGCACGGCATTCGCATCGCCTTCAACCAGATGGATGTCTGGCTGCACAACAGCGATGGCCAGGTGGCGAGAGTTGTCTCGCAACCGGTCGGCCAGCCGCTGGGTGAGGGCCCAACGAGCCCCAGGCCGGGCACGCGCGGGGAGTACGATGCGGATGACGGCGATAACTGAGCAGCCGTCTAGGAAACACTGCACAAATGCCTGCGCGGGCGAATCGCTGCGTTGCGCGGTGCTGGAGCGCCAGTCCGGTCGAAATCCTCACCTATACCCCATAGGCTCCGGTTCCTGGGCTCCGGGCGCCTTGCGCCTCATTCCGCTCCCCTATTTGTTCGGCGCTTCCCTAGCGGCGCCGCGCATGCAGCAGGAATTCACGGTTGCCGTCGCCGCCACGAATCGGGCTCTCGCGCCAGGCTTCGACGCTAAAGCCATGCTCGTCGCAGCAGTCGCGGATGCGTGCCTCGACGCCGGCATACAGGCGCGCATCGGTGACGATGCCGCGCGCGTCGACATTGCCGGGGCCGACCTCGAACTGTGGCTTGACCAGTGACAGCAGCTCGCCGCCAATGGCCAGCAACTGCGCCAGCTGTGGCACGATCAGCGTCTGCGAGATGAACGAAACGTCCATGACCGCCGCCGTCGGGCGCAGCGGCGAGCATCGCTCGATGGCGGCGTGCAGCCGAGCGTCGCCGGCCATTGCCCGGGCATTGAGGCCTTCGATGCAGGTCACGCGCGTATCGTCGCGCAGCGTCGGGTCGAGCTGGTCGTGGCCGACCTCGACGCCGATCACGAGGGCCGCGCCGCGTGCCAACGCGCAATCGGTGAAGCCGCCGGTGGATTGGCCGACATCGAGTACCACACGCCCGTCGAGACGCAGCTCCAGGGCGTCCAGCAGGGCCTCGAGCTTGAGTCCGGCACGCGAGACATAGCGCTCCTCGGCATCCTCGGCGACCACCAGGCGACTGTCGTCGGGAAATTTCTCGCCGGGTTTGGTCAGCGCCCGCTGCGGGGCGCCTTCGAGGGTCACCCGGCCGTGCCGGATGAGGCGCTGGGCGCGGGTGCGCGAGCGGGCCAGGCCGCGGGTCAGCAACAGCTGGTCGAGTCGCATCATGGGGAAGTCTCGCTGGGTGGTGCGGCGGGCGTATCTGCAGGCTGGGCCGCGCGCTGGAACTCGCGGGTCCAGCGGCTCAGCAGCGCTTCGCGCTTGAGATCGTCGAGGGTCGCCAGCAGGCCCGGGCCGATGTCGATCGGACGCAGTGCATCGCCGAGCCGCTCGCGCAGGGCATTGGCGCTCCCCGGGCCGTGCAGCGCCGGATGGATCGTCCCCAGCGGCGTGAGCTCGCCGATCGCGCGCTGGCCGTGCTCGCTCAGCAGGTAATCGAGAAAGCGGCGTGCGGCGTGCGGATGGCGGGCGTCGCGCGCGACGAAGGCCAGCCGATGCGTCACCAGCGCGTAGTCTTCGGGTACCACGATTTCGAGCTCGGGGTGCTCGCGTGCGAACTCCCGGGCATAACTGCCCAGCAGGTTGTAGCCGATCCAGTAGCGGCCGGTGGCGAGTCCCTCGAGCATCTCGCGGGTGGTGCCGACCAGCGCGGCGTCGACCCGGCCGAGCGCGGCCACCAGTTCCCAGTAGCGTGGCGAAAGTCGTGCCTCCTCGATGGCATAGCTGTAGCCGGCGCCACTCGCCGCCGGATCGTAGGTGACGACGCGCCCGCGCAGCGCTTCGGCATGCCGTTCGAGGCGCTCGAGGAGGTCGGCGTGGCTGTCGATCGCGCCGAAGTGCTCGGCGACGTCGCGGCGATAGACGATCACCACCGGCTCGAAGGTGATCGCGAACAGCTCGTGGCGCCAGCGCGCCCAGGCCGGCCAGGCACGTGCCGCGGCGCTGTCGAGCGGTTGTGCATAGCCGTCGTTGGCCAGCCGGTACTGCCAAGGCATCGCCGAGGACATGACCACGTCGGCTCGCTGGTCATCGCGCCCATCGAGAAAGGTGCGGTACACCGCCAGGGTGGAGAGGTTGCGATAATCGATCTCGATATCCGGGTTGCGACGCTGGAAATCCTCCAGTAGCGGTGCGATCAGCGGCGTATCGAGCGCGGCGTGAATGACCAGGCGTGAATTGGCCCGCCCGTCCTGAGTCGGCCCGTCATGCAGAGCCGGATAGTGTAGCCGCGCTTGGGCCATGACGCCGAGACTCAGGCTGCTCAGCAGGATGCCGGCCAGCAATGCGACCAGTCGATGGTTGCGGGGGGGGGTCATGCACGGTCTCCCAGGAAGGTCATGGCTACGCGCAGTCCGCCGCCGCTGGCTTCGTGCAGGGTCAGCCGAGCCGCGTGGGCGCGGGCGATGCCATCGACGATCGCCAAGCCCAGCCCCGAACCCTCGCCACCGTTGCGGCCGCGGTGGAAGGGGCGCAGTACCAGCAAGCGCCATTCGGCGGCGATGCCCGGGCCGTCGTCCTCGACCTCTAGGGCGGGCGGGTCGGCGCTGACCCGGACGGTGATCCGACGCGCACCGTAGCGCCGCGCGTTGTCGATCAGGTTGGCGAGCGCTTCCTCGAGCTGCCAGTCGATGCCTTCGATGAATATGGGCTCGTCCGGCGCGTCGAGGCCCAGGTCGACGCCGTCGCGGTAGCAGGCGTGCAGGGCACTGCGGGTAGCCTCGCGAGCGATGGCGGTCAGCTCCAGGCGGCTCAGCTCGGGCCTGGCCTCGGGGTTGTTGAGCCGGGTCAGCGAGAGTAGCTGCACGGCCAGCCGGGCGGTGCGTGCGCTGGCCTCCTGGATGGTTTCCAGGGCGCTGTGCCAGGCCTGGGGCTCGTTCTGGCGCAGCGCCAGCTCGGCGCGTGCCGAGATCCCCGCCAGCGGCGTGCGCAACTGGTGCGAGGCGTCGCCGATGAAGCGCTCCTGGTTGGCGCGCACGCGCCGCATCCGTGCCAGCAGTTCGTTGAGGGTTTCGCGCAGCTCGGCCAGCTCGCGGGGCAGTTCGAGCGACAGCGGGGCGAACGTGCGCGGGTCGCGTTCGCGAATCGCCCGGCGCAGCCGGGTCAGCGGAGCCAGGGCGACGCGAACCGCCAGCAGCACCACGCCCACGGCGAGCAGGGCCATGGCGGCGATGCGCCCCAGGCTGCCCTGGAACAGCGCCTGGGTCAGCCGTTCGCGGCCTTCGCGGGTGTGCGCGACGCGCACTTCGAAGCGTTCGCGCTGGCTCCAGCCCTCGAGCTGCGAGGTGCGCACGCCGACGCGCAGTGCCATGCCATGCCAGCTGGCATCGCTGTAGTGCAGTGGCTGGCGGTCGTCGCCCTGGCTGAAGGGAGCCGGCAATTCGGCGTTGCCGGTGACGAAATCGCCACGTTCGTTGTAGAGCGCGTAGAAGACCCGTTCCTCGGCATCGGTGGCGAGCATCTCCAGCGCCGCCGGGGGAAGGTCCAGCCACAGATGGTCGTCCTGCTTCTTGACCTGCTCGGCGATCGCCAGCGAAGCGGCCTCGAGCAGTCGATCGAAGGCCCGGTCGGCGGTGTCGCGCGCGCCCAGGTAGGCCTGGACGAGCATCAGCGCGCCGAGCCCCAGCAGGGGAAGCAGCAACCAGGCCATCAGCCGCCGGTAGAGGCTGCCGCCGCCCGCCATGCCGGCGTTTTCCATGTCGGTGCGAGTCATGTCGGCGCGAGCAGGTAGCCGAGGCCGCGTACCGTGTGCAGCGTGACGTCGCTGCCGGTCAGCCGGCGACGCAGACGGTGGACATAGACCTCGATGGCGTTGTCGCCGAGCGCCTCGCCGGCAAAGGCTTCGCTGGCGAGTTGCTGGCGGTCGACCGGCTCGCCGGCGCGGCGCATCAGGCAGGTCAGCAGGCGCTGTTCCCGCGGCGGCAGGCTGAGCGGTTCACCGCTCAGCGTGAAGCGTTGCGCCAGGCTGTCGAATGCGAGGCTGCCGACCTGCAGGCGCACGCCGGGTTTCTGGCGACGCAGGAGCGCGCGAACCCGCGCCTCGAGTTCGTCGAGCGCGAACGGCTTGGCCAGATAGTCGTCGGCGCCCAGGTCGAGTCCGCGCACGCGATCCTCGATGGCGCCGCGGGCGGTGAGAATCAGCACCGGCGTGGCGCTGTCGTGATGGCGCAAGGCTTCGAGGATCTCGAGCCCGCTGCGTCCCGGCAGGTTGAGGTCGAGCAGGATCAGCTCGTGGCCATGCGGAGGATCGGGACGGACCAGGCGCTGGTAGGCGGCTTCGCCATCGGCGATGGCGAGCACCGCGTAGCCTTCGAGCCGCAGGGCATCCTGGAGCGTTTCGGCGAGCAGGGCATCGTCTTCGACCAGTAGCAGTTGCATCAGCGAGCCTCCGATACGGCGGCCTGGCGGGAGTCGGGGCCGCGAGTCAGTTCGCCCAGGGCCGCGACGAGTTGCGCCTCGGCCTGCGGCGGTTGCAGACGGCCGGTGGGGCCCGACAGCGACAGCCACAAGGCGCGCGGTTCCCGTGCGGTATCCAGCGCCCGGCAGACCATGACGCCGCCGGCGAAATCAAGCGCCGGCGAGCGCGGATCGCTGAGCGGCCAGCGCTCGCCGGGTCGCAACTCGTGGCGCAGCGCCACACTGGGGACCGCGACGAGCAGGCACTCGGCGCGTCCGGCGGCGACTTCCAGCAGAGCCGCGGTTTCGCCGCTGTGCTCGGCCAGCGCGTCGAGCGCCGGCTGGATCCAGGCCGCCAGCTGGCGGCCGGGTGGGTGGCGCCGCGCCAGGCGTACCGGGCTATGGCCCAGCTGGTAGCGTCCGTCGCTGCCACGCTGGACGTAATCATAGCGCTCCAGCGAGCCCAGTAGACGCAGCAGCGTACTCTTGTAGAAGCCGGTGACGCCGGCCAGGTCGGCCAACGAGAACCGCTCCTGGGGCGAGTCGAAGGCGTCGAGTATCGTCAGCGCTCGCTCCACCGCTTCAACCCGGTCCTGTGCCATGTGTATGCCTTCCTCTCTGTGCGCTTCGCGGGCGTCTGTATGCGTTTCGCTGGGTTAAACTTTGGTATTAAGCCCCTGAATAGGCGTTGACTCACGAAAGTCATCCGCCTAATTTCCATCCTAAGGAACGCCGTTCTTCCTTACAGAATTGTAAGGTTGCCGGTCAAGTTCCTGCAAGCGATCCTTTCGCTCATTTCTTTCCAAGGGGACTACAACAATGTCGATGAGAACGCCTCTCAAGCTTCTTGCCGCTGCCTCGCTGACTCTGGTCAGCAGCATGACCATGGCCTTCGAGCCGACCGGCAAGGTCGACTGCATCGCGCCGGCCGATCCGGGCGGCGGCTGGGACTTCACCTGTCGCAGTGTGGGCCGCGTGCTCGAGCAACTCGATCTGGTACCGGCTAGCGTACAGACCATCAACATGGCCGGCGCCGGTGGCGGCGTGGCGTATGCGCACACGGTCAGCAAGCGGTCTTCCGACGAGCAGTTGCTGGTGGCTGCTTCCACGGCCACCACAACGCGCCTGGCCCAGGGACAGTTTCCGGGTCTGACCGCCGATCAGGTCAACTGGATCGGTGCCGTGGGTGCCGATTACGGGGTAATCGCCGTCAGCAAGGATTCCAAGTATCAGGATCTGCCGGCGCTGATGGAGGCCCTCAAGAAGGATCCCAAGTCGGTCAAGTTCGCCGGCGGTAGTGCCAATGGCGGCTGGGATCATCTCAAGGTGCTGATCACCGCCGACAAGGCGGGTGTGGACGATCTGCCGAAGATTCCCTACCTGTCGTACAACAACGGCGGCGAGGCAATGACCCAGGTGGTTGGTGGTCATGTCGATGCCTTTACCGGTGATATTTCCGAGGCGCAGGGTTTCATGGAATCCGGCGATCTGCGGATCCTCGCGGTGCTGGCAGACGAGCGTCTACCGGGCAAGTTTTCTGATATCCCCACCGCCAAGGAGCAGGGAATCAATTCGATCGGTGCCAACTGGCGCGGCTTCTACATGCCGGGCGATATCTCCGCCGAGGCCAAGGAATACTGGGTCAACGCCGTCGATACGCTGTACAAGAGCGACGAGTGGAAGGAGGTCATGCAGAAAAACGGCCTGATGCCGTTCCATCCCGGAGCCGGCAAGTTCGAGGAGTATGTAACGACTCAGATCAGTGACATCGAAACACTTTCCAAAGAAATCGGATTGATCAAGTAATGAGGCTCAACGACCGTATCTTCGGTCTGTTGATGTTCGTCCTGGCCGTCGCGTACGGCTGGGGCGCTCAGCAGTTTCCCGAACCGTTCGGCGGGTCCGAGGCTGTCGGTCCCGAGACGTTCCCGACGATTCTTTCAGTGGTGCTGGCGCTATCCAGCATCTACCTGATCGTGAAACCCGACCCGAGCAATGCCTGGCCCAAGGGGCAGACTGCGGTCGAGATACTGATCGCGATTGGCACGCTGATCGCCTATATCCTGATTCTCGAGCCGCTGGGCTTTATCGTGGCCACCATGCTTGCCGTGGGTACCTTGTGCTGGCGGATGGGTGCCCGCGTTCTGCCGGGGTATTTGACCGGCCTGCTCGGCGGCATCGTGGTATTCGCCTTGTTCAACTACGTACTCGAGTTACCGTTGCCGCTGGGCATATTGTCTTTCCTGGAGGCGAGTTGATGGACACGCTCAACTATCTGATGGATGGGTTTGGCATCGCCCTGCAGCCGCACAACCTGATGTTTGCCTTGCTGGGCGCCTTTCTGGGCACGCTGATCGGCGCGCTGCCAGGCCTCGGGCCTGCCAATGGCGTGGCGATACTGATTCCGTTGGCGTTTACCCTCGGGCTACGCCCCGAAACCGCATTGATCATGCTGACCTCGGTTTACGCCGGTGCCATGTACGGTGGACGTATCTCGTCGATTCTGCTCAACATACCTGGCGACGAGCCGGCCATGATGACATGTCTCGATGGCTATCCGATGGCCAAGAATGGTCGGGCCGCCGAGGCACTGGCTATATCCGCGGTTGCCTCCTTCATGGGCAGCCTCATCGCCACCGTCGGGTTGATCTTGCTGGCTCCGCTGCTGGCCAAGTTCGCGCTGACCTTCGGCGCGGCCGAGTACTTTGCGCTGTTTGTGCTGGCTTTCGCCACCCTGGGCGGGATTACCGGCAAGAATCCTGTCAAGACGATCCTGGCTGCGGCGATCGGCTTGATCATTGCCACCATGGGTATCGACATGTCGACCGGGGTGCAGCGTTTCACGTTCGGTACGCTGGAGCTCTACGAGGGTGTCGACTTCATCATCGCCATTGTCGGCCTATTTGCGATATCCGAATTGTTGGTGTTCATCGAGGAAAAGGCCGGTGCCGGCCGCGAGATGATCAAGGTCAACAAGCTCAAGCTCTCCTGGCGAGATATTACTAGCATCCTGCCGACGACGGTACGTGGTGGCGTGATCGGCTTTATCGCCGGGGTGCTGCCGGGGGCCGGCGCTTCGCTGGGTAGCTTCATCAGTTATACCTTGGAAAAGAAATACCTGGGTAGCAAGGCTACGTTCGGTGAAGGGGATTCGCGCGGCGTGGCGGCCCCCGAGGCGGGTAACAACGGTGCTTCGAGTGGCGCACTGGTGCCGATGCTGACGCTCGGCGTGCCGGGCAGCGGTACCACCGCGGTACTGCTGGCGATGTTGATTTCTTTCAATATCACTCCCGGGCCGTTGATGTTCACACAGAACGCCGACATCGTCTGGGGTGTCATCGCCGCGCTATTGATCGGCAACTTCCTGCTGCTGTTGCTCAACATTCCGCTGGTCGGGGTATTCGTCAAGCTGCTTTCGGTACCGCCGATGTTTCTGTTGCCGGTGGTGACCATGGTCGCCTTCGTCGGCGTCTATTCGATCAGTCATTCGGTCTTCGATCTGTATTTCATGGTCGCCTTCGGGGTCGGCGGGTATATTCTGCGCAAGCTCGAGATCCCGCTGGTCCCGGTCATCCTGGGGCTGCTGCTGGGGCCGGAAATGGAGAAGAACCTGCGCCATGCAATGCAGATTTCGGATGGCGACTGGACGATTCTGTGGAGCAGCGGGCTCTCCATCACCTTGTGGGTGGTCGCGATCGTCGGCCTGATATTGCCGGTCATCGTGGGGCCGATACTGCGTCGCCGGATGCGTGCCAAGCAACCGGATTGATCCAAGCGGCGCGCCAGATGGCGCGCTGAGTACCGGATCAGGATGCACAAAACCCCCGGCAGCCCCGCGCTGCCGGGGGTTTTGCGTATAGATCAACGCACGAAGAAGGAGAGTGGGTGGATAGGATCGTATCGATCGCCTTGCTGCGCTCGCTGGCGGTCGGCGCCGTGGGTGGCGGTGCATTCCAGCTGACCGGTTTGCCGCTGGCCTGGATGCTGGGGCCGCTGGTCGCCAACCTGGTGGTCTCCGCGCGGGGCGTCGATGTGCGCGTTCCCGAGCGATTCCGACAAGTCTTTCTGGGCATGCTGGGATTGGTGCTGGGCAGCCAGGTCACCCCTCAGCTCGCTCATCGCATGCTCGACTGGCCGGTTTCGGCGGGCTTGCTGCTCGTCGGCGTCGCGTTGTCGACCTCGCTGGCCGCCGCCTGGTATCGGCGCTGCGGCTTCGATCCGGTGAGCGCCTGGTTCGCCTCGGCGCCGGGCGCGATGACGGCGATGATCCTGCTCGGCGACAAGGTGGGCGGCGATCCGCAACGCATCGCCATCGCTCAGTCGCTGCGAGTGGTGATGGTGATCCTGCTGCTGCCGCCGCTGTTCTGGATCTTTGAAGACGCCGGGACATCGGCGATGGCGGCGCGTGGCGGTTCGGCGCAGGACCTGTGGCTATTGCTCACGTTGCCGCTGGCGATTCCGCTGGGTCGGTTGTTGCGACTGCCCACGCCCGCGTTGCTGGCGCCCTTGCTGCTGGCGGCGGCATTCGGCGTGGCCGGCCTGGGCAATCTCAATCTGCCCAGTTGGGCGATGAATGGCATGCTCTGGGTGCTGGGGAGTTCGATCGGCGCACGCTTCAAGGGGCTGACCGGCAAGCGCTTGGGGCGTTACGCGTTGCAAGCAGGTGTCGCCACGGCGTTGGCGCTGGCGGTGCTCGGCATTTTCGCCGAACTCATCCACCGGGCCGTCGACGTGCCGCTCGATGTGGCGCTGCTGGCGCTGGCGCCGGGCGGGATCGGCGAGATGGCGATCGTTGCGGTGGCGCTGGGGTTGGATCCGGTGTTTGTGGCCTTCCACCATCTGCTGCGAATGGTGGCGCTGATGATCGTGGCACCGTTCTGGGCAAAGCACCTCAAGCGCCGCTCGCGAAACCTCTTATAAGTCCTCTTTGAGCGAGCGGCGCTTCGGTGAAAACTCATCCGGGGCTGGTGTGCGCCTGGAGTTCGACGGCCGGAACCCGGTCGGCACCCCAGCTTCGATACACATGCCCGATCACCCGATCGAGCTGCTCCTGGGGAATGTTGGCCAGCTCACCATGCTCCAGCGGGTCGTAGTGGAAGATGTACAGGCGCGAGGCGAACTGCTCGAAGGGCAGCGATGCCTCGCCGAAGCGCTCGCCACAGCCCGAGGTGCTGACCTTGGTGCCGTCGCCCCAGTCCTGGCCGCTGTCGTTGTTGGGATTGAAGAAGTAGGCGCGCATCACATCCTGCGGATCCAGGTTGACCCGGAGCAGGGTGATGGCGTGCCAGCCGATGAAGCGCGCCGCGCTGTCGGTCACCGCGATGCCGGCAGGCTGCGGATGGATTAATGGCTGGTTGCCGTTGTAATAGGGGTGATAGCTGGCATAGAAATGGCGCAGGAACTTCTCGAGATCATGGAGCTGCCCGGTTTCCACGTCGACGTTGATGCGGAAACCGCGACCGGCCCACCAGCCATGGAATTCGGGATTGACCCAACGGTGAGGATCGCCCTCGCGGCCGATGCAGCGCCGGCCCATCTCGGCATAAATCCGGTCGAGATGCGGCACGACGATCAGCGACACCGGGTCGAGATCCAGCGGCAGGTTCGAGGCCACGCCGGACAGACTGGCCATCGACGACAGCGGCATGCCCTCGAAGTGCATGATGATCTCGTCATCGCGGGCCGCCCAGGCGACCATCTGCAGTAGATAGTCGGGGTCGTTGTAGGCCCACATCGATAGCGCCCGCGCCGACTGGCAGGTCGGGTTGTTGCCCTGGCCGACGCCCAGCGGCAGGCCGAGCATGCACAGTACGCCCTCGAGCAGACGCGCGCGCGGCGGTACCTCATCGCCATAGGCCATGCGAATGCGCTCCTGCGACCACGCGGAGAGCGGCAGGCCGATTTGGCGCCACAAGGCCGGAGCGACCGGTGGCTGATAGAGGATGCCGCGTTCGAGCATCAGCGCCAGGCCGTAGACCGCCTGCGGCGTGGCGGCAAAGACGCTCTGTTCGATCAGGGCCTGGATCAGCTGGCGATAGCACAGCAGGCAGTCGCGGCCGGTGGCCGAAAGTCCCAGCGCTTCGGACAGCAAGTGATCCCCATGCTCGAGCAGGTGCCGCAGGAGCACCGCATGATAGGCCGAGACCAGCCCGGTATCGTGCATGGCGCGGGCGAAACCGGTGGCCTCGTACTGCAGGGCGCCGCTATCCATCGCCTGTAGGCGCTCGAGGTAGACCTCGACCCCGGGGTCCTCGCGCGACGCCTGGGTCGCGCCGAACAGGCTGCTGACCAGGCGGTCGGCGCCCTGGCCACTGTTGCCCAGATCGATCTCGGGGTTGGCCTGGCAGATGGCGATCTGGGTGATCATGCGCTTGATCGAGTCGACCTGGATCGGGCGCTGCTGAAGGATGCGCCAGATCTCGTCGATCAACTGGTCGATGACATGCTCGTAGCCGATGGATTCGGCCAGGTACGAAAATAGCGCCCGAGTCAGCAGTGCCAGTCGCCCCTGGGTCTCGCGCTCGACCTCGCTGGGCGCGGTGAACAGCAGCTCCAGGTTGATCGCCAATACCTGGGTCAGATAGTGGTGGGCCTGTTCGGCCGAGATCAGCGAGTGCTCGTAGCGGCCATGGGCCACGGCCAGCAGCCGCAACTCGCTCAGCGCCTCGAGTACCACGGTATCGCTCGCCCCGCTCTGCAGCGAATGCACGGTCAGCGAAGGCACCAGGATCTGTGGCTGGGCCCAGTCGGAGCCGTTGAAGACGCCGGCCGCTTCGATCGCCTGGGCGCGTGCCTCGATGGCGGCACAGCCGCCGGGTTGCAGCATCACCTTGCGGGCGCTGTCGAAGACCCGGCGTACCTTGCCGGGCTTGGCGAAGTCACGCGCCTTGGCGAGGATCTCGATGGCCTCGTCGAGTTTCGCCAGCAGATCGTCCAGCTTGGCGCTGTCCGCAGTATGTTCGTCGTGGCTCGTCACAAGGGCTCCTTGTGCCCAGAGGTACGGGCGCGATTATACATAGAAATCCAGCTCTTCCTGGCGCTTGAGCAGGTCGCGCATGGTGTGCGGATCGTCGCCGAAGAAGTACAGCAGGCCCCAGTGCGTGCCGAACGCCGTCCGCTTGGTGACGGTTTCCTCGAGCGGCGCGGTCAGTTCATGGGACTCGAAGTAGGGGTGATCCTCGGTCTCTTCGGGCATCTCCAGACGGCTGACCACGCGGCGGCGCGGGTAGACGCCGAAACAGCCGGCGACGCCCTTGGCATCGACCACTTCGCGGGGGAAGAAGTCGGTGATCTCCTGCTCGGTGGTCTTGGGGTCGAAGGACAAGATCAGCCCCTGGTAGGCGTTGAAACCGTAGGCCCGTTCGAGGAGTTCGAAGACCTTGAAGCCGGGCGGACGGTAGGCGACCTCGCCGAAGTACATCTCGCCATCGCTGGTGACGAAGTATTCCGGGTGGACGAAGCCGAAGTCGATGTCGAAGGTCTTGATCAGCTTCTCGATCTGCCGGGTGATCGACTCGCGGTACTTCTCGAGCTCGGGGGTTGCCGGGACGAACACCGAGTAGCCCAGGGTCACGTATTCGGAGATATTGAGAAAGCGGATCTTGCCGTTGTGGATCCACGCCTCGACGGCGAATTCCCAGCCATCGAGATGCGATTCCATGAGTACCGGGAATTCCTCGTCCGGAATGGTATCGACCTCGTCGGGCGTCCGGATCACCCGGTGCCCCAGGCAGCCGGCCTTGTCGAAGGCCTTGAGGTGGATGGGGTCGTTGGGGTCGCCGTCGAGCTTGAGCAGCGTCTGATTGACGCGTTTGAGAAAGCGGATCACGTCGTCTCGGTCGTGCGCTTCCTCGAAGATCCCCACGCGGATGCCGCCCAGTTGAGCGCGCCGCTTCATCAGTGCCTTGTCGCGCAACAGCAGAGCCTGGCCATACAGGCGCGGATTGTCGAGCAACACCGAATTGATCGCCCCGGCCCACTCCACGGTTTCCTCATAGAGCGGTATCGCAACGTCGACGCCCATCTCCTTGAGCGTCTCGGCGATTTCCATCGAACGATCGTTGAGACGCTCGAAGTTCCAGGGGACATAGGGGATGTCGTGCTGCTTGCAGTAGTCTTCGGCCCATTCCGGTGCGACGACCACGTAACGCCGATCGAAGTTGTCGGCGGCCTCGACGGCGTTGAGGCTCCAGCCAAGCAATGCGACATACCCCTTGTTCGGGTTCTTATCCATGGTCCATGCCCTCCGTGGGCTGTTCGTTGACGATGTTCGTTCCCCCTAGCCTAGACTACAAAGCATGCCTCTTGCTCGTCTCGGGTTTACCCTTGCGAGGGCTAGAGGCCACTGTTATAGTGCGCCTCGCGTTCAGGCAAGTCTTTGAACAGACTGCCGGTTCGCGGGATTGACGAAAGGGTTGTGCAGGTATTCCGCAGGCCCCTCGATCAGTCGTCTATGGTGGCCCTATCGGTCCTCCCGCAACGCTAAACCGCAAACCCCGCCAGGCCCGGAAGGGAGCAACGGTAGTGGTGGCTGCGTGTGCCGGGATGTGGCTGATGGGGCCGCCTCCATTTCCGGCCCCGGAAACCTCGCTTTTCCCCCCTGCGGCGAACCGCTAGAATAAGTCGATTCGACGCGAATACATCGTCGCCAAGCGTCGCCACATTGTTCGCGCTATCTTTGGGGGCCTAAGGCCGCCCGACCTAGCCGCAAGGACTTCCGCGCTGCATGAGCTATCAGGTACTGGCCCGCAAATGGCGGCCGCGCACCTTCCATGAACTGGTTGGTCAGGAGCACGTCCAGCGGGCGTTGATCAACGCCCTCGACCAGGGGCGTCTTCATCATGCCTATCTGTTCACCGGCACGCGCGGGGTCGGCAAGACCACGTTGGCGCGCATCCTCGCCAAGTGCCTCAACTGCCAGGGTGGCGTAACCTCGACGCCATGCGGCCAATGCTCGACCTGCCGGGATATCGACGACGGGCGTTTCGTCGACCTGATCGAGGTCGATGCGGCCTCGCGGACCAAGGTCGAGGATACCCGCGAGCTGCTCGACAACGTGCAATACGCACCGTCGCAGGGACGCTACAAGGTGTACCTCATCGACGAGGTGCACATGCTTTCGACGCACAGCTTCAATGCGCTGCTCAAGACGCTCGAGGAGCCGCCGCCGCACGTCAAGTTCCTGCTCGCCACGACCGACCCCCAGAAGCTGCCGGTGACCGTGCTGTCGCGCTGCCTGCAGTTCGCGCTCAAGAACATGCCGCCCGAACGGATCGTCGAGCACCTGGCCAAAGTGCTGGAGGCCGAGTCGGTGCCCTTCGAGGAGCCCGCGCTGTGGCTGCTGGGCAAGGCCGCCGAGGGCTCGATGCGTGACGCCATGAGCCTGACCGATCAGGCGATCGCCTTCGGTCAGGGCCGCGTCCAGCACGACGACGTGGCGGCGATGCTCGGAACGCTGGATCACCGTCACCTAGTGGCGCTGGTCGAGGCGCTGGCCGAGGTCGATGCGGCGCGGGTACTCGCCGAAATCGCCAGCCTGGCTGAGCAGGGGCCCGACTTCGCCGGCGTGCTCGACGACCTGACCGGCATCCTGCATCGCCTGGCGATCGCCCAGATGGTGCCCGATGCGCTCGACAACGGGCATGGCGATCGTGACACCCTGCTGGCGCTGGCGGCACGGTTCACCGCCGAGGACGTTCAGCTCTATTACCAGATCGGCCTGCAGGGGCGCGGCGACATGGACAGTACGCCGGAGCCGCGCACCGCACTGGAAATGACCCTGCTGCGCATGCTGGCCTTTCGTCCGCAGGGCGTGCCCAAGCCGCCGCAGACGCCATTGCCGTTGCGTGGCGACTCGACCCCGCAGGCTAACGGCGAGCCGTCGCCCGGCGAGTCGACGCCCGTCGAGGCGGACGCGGGGAGCATGGCGCAGTCGTCAGCCAGTCGGCGGGAACGCACGTCAGCCTCACGCTCGACGCCGGACGCGCCGAGCGAATCTCCTCAGGCATCCGCCGGGCCGCCCGCCAGCGGCCCGGTTGCCGAGCGTCCGCCCTGGGAGACTGCCGAGCAGGTGCCTGATCAGGTCCCTGTCGCGCAGGCACCCGCGGCCTCCCAACCGACCGAGCCTCAGCCGGCGATAGCGCACAATCCGGGCTATCCCGAGCCACGCGAAGAGGCCGCGTTCGACCAGGCCGATGGCTCCCACGAGGCCGCTCCATTGCGCCCTGAAGGATCGGATGTCGCGGCTCTGGAAGACGCTGAAACGTACCTAGGCGATGAGTACGCGGAGCCAGAGCCCAGCGACGCATCGGAACCCGGCGAAGCATGGCTCGATACCGGGGAGGCGGCGCCCGGCGAGGGTCTGGCCAGCGAGTCCGTCGTCGATACGCTGACGGCACCGGACATGAGTGCCGACGTGGCGTTGCCACCCGACACCTCAGCCGTCTCGGCGGACGAGGCCGATGTCGGCTACGCCCAGGCCCATGCGCCCGCCGTCGCGGCCGAGCCGGGTGCCTTCGACCATGCCGACTGGCTCGAACTGTTCCCGAGCCTTTCGCTTTCCGGGCTGACCCGCAACCTGGCTGCGCACTGCATGGTCGAGCACGACGATGGCCAGGCGCTGCAGCTGCGTCTCGACCCCGGCCAGGCGGCGATGAACGCCGAGGTTCATGTCGAGCGGGTGCGCAAGGCGCTGGCGGCGGCAGGCATCGAGCGGCGGGTCAGCATCGAGCCCGCCGAGTTGCCGGGGGCTATCGAAACCCCCAAGTCGCGTAGCGATCGCGAGGCGCGTGAACGTCATGCCTGGGCGGTTGAAGCGTTGCGCGGTGACCCGCATATCCAGGAACTGGAGCAGGCGTTCAGCGCGCGACTGCTCGAACAGACCGTCGCGCCGCAGACCGCTCAAGCCGGGACACCGGCGGCCCAGTAAGTACGGCGCCACGACCCGAAGTGCCAACCACGTCAACCGACAGCCACGAGGTGATCGCCATGTTCAAGGGCGGAATGGGCAACCTGATGCAGCAGGCTCAGGAAATGCAGGAAAAGATGCAGCGCATCCAGGAAGAGATCGCCAAGTCCGAGGTGACCGGCGAAGCCGGCGCCGGGATGATCTCGGTGACCATGAACGGGCGCCACGACGTCAGCAAGGTGGTCATCGACCCGAGCCTGATGGAAGAGGACAAGGAGATGCTCGAGGATTTGCTGGCCGCCGCGGTCAATGACGCGGTGCGCAAGGTCGAGACCAGTTCCCGCGCCAAGATGGAGGAAGCCACCGAGGGGCTCAACCTGCCGCCCGGCTTCAAGATGCCGTTCTAATGAGCTTTTCACCGCTGGTCGATCGCTTGCTGGAAGCGTTGCGAGTGTTGCCGGGCGTCGGTCCGCGAACGGCGCAGCGTATGGCGTTGCACCTGCTCGAGCGTGAGCGGGACGGCGGACGCCGGTTGGTCGAGGTGCTCGGCACGGCGCTCGAGCAAGTCGGCTATTGCCAACGCTGCCGGACGCTCACCGAGGAGCCGACCTGCGTGCTGTGTCGCAGTGCGCGGCGTGATGGCGCGCTGCTGTGCGTCGTCGAATCGCCGGCCGACATGCTGGCGATCGAGGATGCCGGTGGCTATCACGGCCACTATTTCGTGCTGCACGGGCATCTCTCGCCACTGGATGGCATCGGGCCCGATGACATCGGTCTCGAGCTGCTCGATGCCCGGCTCGACGAGGGCGGCGTCGAGGAGGTGATCCTCGCCACCAACCCCACGGTCGAGGGCGAGGCGACCGCACACTACATCGCCGAACAGATCCGCGAGCGCGGCTTGCGGCTGTCGCGTCTGGCCTATGGCGTGCCCATGGGCGGCGAGCTCGAATATGTCGACGGCGGCACCCTCAGCCGCGCCTTCAACGGTCGCTTGCCCTTCCAGGGCGACTGACCGCTTTCCGTTTCATCCACCGCAGGACGCTCATGCCCCAGGAACCGATCAGTCACTGGATAGATACCCCCGATGCCCTCGATGCGATCTGCGACGAACTCGCCGACGCCCGTTGGCTGGCCGTGGACACCGAATTCTTCCGCGAGTCCAGCTTTCATCCGGTGGCCGCGCTGATTCAGCTCTCGGCCGGCGAGCACGCCTACCTGATCGACCCGCAGGCACTCGCCGCGACGCCGGCGATATGCCGGCTGCTGGGCCCCGAGGGGCCTGTCAAGCTGCTGCACGCCAGCAGCGAGGACCTCGAAGTGCTGTTCAACTGGAGCGGGGTGGTAGTGCAGCCGCTGATCGATACCCAACTGGCCCAGGGGTTGCTGTCCGAGGATCCGGCGATCGGCTATCAACGGCTTGTCGAGCACTGGACCGGCGATAACCTGCCCAAGGACGAGACTCGCTCGGACTGGTTGGTACGACCGCTCAGCGAGGCCCAGTGTCGTTATGCCGCGCTCGACGTGATCTATCTGCCGACGCTCTGGGAGGCGCAGCGAGAGGCACTGCTCGAACGCCAGCGGCTGACCTGGCTCGAAGCCGACTGCGCCGCGCTGGTGAACCAGGCGCAGCGCGGCCTGGACAGCGACGGTGAATGGTTTCGCCGCCATCGCCAGCTATGGCGGCTCACGCCGCGTTCGATCGCCGCCTACCAGCGCCTGACCGCCTGGCGCGAAGCCGAGGTGCGTAGCCGCAATCTGCCGCGCAACTGGCTGGTCAGCGACAAGGTGCTGTTCGCCGTGGCCGAGAGCATGCCGACCAACCGCTATGAACTGGCGGCCGTGGAGGGCATCAAGCCGAGCCTGGTCAAGCGCGAGGGCGATGTGTTGCTGGGGCTGGTCCGCGCAGCGACGCAGCTCGATGAAGCCGAATTGCCGCCGGCCCTGCCTTCGCCGCTGTCGGGGCCCTTCAAGAAGCGTTTCAAACTGCTCAAGCGTTGCGTCGGCGAGACTGCCGAGCGACTCGGCGTGGCACCCGAGGTGTTGGCCCGGCGCCGCGAACTGGAAGCGCTGGTCGCCGCCGATCTCGAGGGCCGGGCATTGCCGCTGCCCGATGGCTGGCGCGGCGAACTGCTCGCCGAGCAGCTGCGCCAAGCGCTCGATGGCGCCGCTGTCGATGCCCAGGGGACGGTATAGCAGGGCCACGAGGATCGCCACGATGGACAAGCGTTTATGCGAGATATTCCGTAGCCCGCGCAAGGACGAGATGTATCTCTTCGTCGACAAGCGCCAGGGCTTCGACGCGGTGCCCGAGGCGTTGCTCGAGCGCTTCGGCAAGCCGCAGCCGGTATTGACCCTGCTGCTGGGCCCCGGACGCCGACTGGCGCGGGCCGATGCCAGCGAGGTGCTGGCGGCCATCGCCGACAAGGGCTACTACCTGCAGATGCCGCCGGGCAAGGAAGATTATCTGCTCGATCTGTATCGGGTGCCCACCGAATTGCCTGACTAGCCAGTAGGGCCGGAATTAGCATCCGGTCGGGAGTGATGAGTTGCGAGAGCGTTTCTGGGAGCGCTACCCGCTCGCCGAACTGACCGGCGAGGAGTGGGAAGCGCTATGCGACGGCTGCGGGCGCTGTTGCCTGCACAAGCTGGAGGACGAGGAGAGCGGTGACATCGCCACGCTGGATGTCGCCTGCCAACTGCTCGATATCAAGGCGTGCCGATGCGGCGACTATGCCAACCGCAGTGCACGCGTACCCGGCTGCGTGCCGCTGACCCGCGAGCTCGTCGCGCAGTTTCGCTGGCTGCCGTCGAGCTGTGCCTATCGCCGCCTCGAGGAGGGGCGAGGATTGGCCGATTGGCATCCGCTGATCTCGGGCGATCCCGGTAGCGTACAGCGTGCCGGGATCGGCGTGGCCAGCTTCGCGATCGCCGAGGACGCCATCGATGAAGCCGACTGGGAAGACCGCATCATCGACATCCTGTCGATCGACGAGCCGTGATTTCGCTGGGCTAGCCGCGATTCTCCGCCAGGCCCAACGCCCAGAGCAGGAACGCGTCCTGGCGGGCGTTGTCCTTCCACGCCTTGAAGCGCCCCGAGGCACCGCCGTGTCCCGAGATCATGTCGCTACGTAGGAGGATGGGGCGGCGATCCGCGGGGCGGCCCTCCGTCGGGCGGCCATCCGCACGGCGATCCGTCGGGCGCTTCTCCGATAGCTCCGCCGCAGGGGCGTGCCCCTCGGCGTTCTGGTGCGCGGCGCGTAGCTCGTTGAGCCGCGCATAGAGCTTGGCCGGTTCCCAGTAGGGCACCCGCGAATCGTGCCAGCTGCCCTGCAGAAAGATCGCCGGGTAGGGCTGGTCGCTCAGGTTGTCGAGCGGCGAGTAGTCGCGAATGCGCCGCCGCGCATCGGGCTCGTCGGGATTGCCCCACTCGGTGTATTCGGCGGTGGTCAGCGGCAGGTCGGGATTTTCCATGGTTCGCAGCACGTCGACGAACGGCACGTCGAGAACCGCCGCGCAGAAGGCGCCGGGATCGAGATTGAGGCTCGCCCCCACCAGCAGGCCGCCGGCGCTGGCGCCGTAGGCGGCGATCCGTCGCTCGTCGGCGAGACCGGCCTCGACCAGCGCCTGACGGGCGGCGAGAAAGTCGCGGAAGCTGTTCTCCTTGTGCTCGAGCTTGCCGGCCAGGTACCACGGTTCGCCGCGGTCGCCGCCGCCGCGGACGTGAGCGACGGCGAAGGCCACCCCGCGCGACAACAGTTCGAGGCGCGCCACCGAGAACCATGGGTCGAGCACCGCGCCATAGGCGCCGTAGCCGTAAAGCAACGTGGGCAGCGGCTCCGAGCCGAGCCGGTCGGCCCGCGCCATCACCGATACCGGGATGCGCTCGCCATCGTGAGCGGTCGCCCACAGGCGCCGACAGACCAGTTGCTCGGGCGGCAGGTCGCCATGGATCGGCTGGGTCTTGAGCAGGCGCCGCTTGTCGCCGTCCAGATCGTGCTCGATCCAGCGTGGCGGCAGGGTGAACGATTCCTCGCGCAGGCGCAGACGGCGCGTGGCGAAGTCGGGTATGTCGCCGAGCGCCACGCTGCACGGCGCCTCGGGAAGCGGCAGGCGACGGTCGCCGGTAATGGCGTGACGGTCGTCGAGGCTGACGACGCGCACCTGAACCTGGGCCTGGTCGTGATCGCGCTCGGTGATCACCAGGCCCCAGGCGAAGGCGTCGACGCCTTCCAGGGTCTGGTCGTCGCGATGGGCGATCAGCGGTTGCCAGCGTTCGGGGTTGTCCTCGTCGGCCACATCGAGGCAAAAGTGCGTCGCCTCACGGTTGTGCAGGATGTAGAAATACCCCGGTCGATGCTCGAGCGCGTACTCGACGCCGGTTTCCCGGGGACGCACGCAGTGGGGCCGGGTATGCGGCGCGGCGGCGGGAATCAGATGGCACTCGGAGGTGTCCTTGGAGGCGCTCTCGAGTACCAGCCAGGTACGCGAGCGGGTCTTGCCCAGGCCGACCCAGAATTCGACGTCGGGCTCCTCGAACAGCATGACGGGTTCGCCACCATGGATGTCCAGCCGCCACACGCTGGCCGGGCGCTGGGTGGCGTCGTAGCGGGTGAACAGCAAGGTGCGGTCGTCCTCGGCCCAGGTCAGCTCGGGGCCGATGCCTTCGAGCACCAGGCGCGGTTCGCCGTCGGGCAGGACGCGCAGATACAGATCGAAGTATTCGTCGCCGCGGCTGTCCTCGGTCCAGACCAGGCGGTCCTCGGCGGGAGAGATCGCCAGGTCGCCGAGCTCGAGGAAATGCCGTTCGCCGGCACGCGCCTCGAGATTCAGCAGGCACTCTTGGCGTTCGGCGTGGTCATTGGGGTGGCGCCACCACACCGGGTAATCGGCGTCGGCGGCCGTCTCGCTCCAGTAGGTGTAGCGTTCGAGGGGCGTGCGCAGGCCGCTGACGGCGAGCTCCCGGCGCGCCAGGTGGCCCTGGTAGAGCGCCTCGACCAGTGGCTCGAGCGGCTCGAACCAGTCGTCGCACTCACGATTGGCGGCTTCGAGGAAAGCCGCTACCTGCGGATCGTCGCGCTGTTCGAGCCAGTGCCAGTAAAGATCCGCGGGGCGCCTGAAGCGCGTAATCGGGGCGTCGGGCGACGTTGGAATGGGCTGCTGTGCTTTCATTGGACGCGGTGTACCATGATGAACAAAACGTGTAGAGGGAGAACCTAGAGCAATGCTGATTTCCGACTCGATGCCACTTCTCTGGTGCAGCTATGTGGCATTGTCGCTGGTCGTGCTGATCACGGGCTACCTGGCGATACGCTGGTTGCCCAGGTTGCCGCGGTTCGTCGTCACCGGTGTGGTGGCGGGGCTGATCTGGATGCCCTGTAGTTTCACCCTGCCGCTGCTTGATGCGGATGCGACCTATCATGGCATGGCCCCGGCGGTGGTGGTAGCCGGCATCGCCTTCCTGCAGCACGACGTCGCTGCGCTGGGAGGAGCCGCCATGCTGTTGCTGCTGGGTATGGCGCTGGGCGCGGCGCTCGGCGTGCTGGCTTGGTGGGGGCTGCGTCGCCGCGCTAGCCAACACGACGACGACGCGGGCGAGGATCGCGACCAGGCGCCGGCTCCGCGCCGTGAACCGGTCATTGGCTAAGGCCTAAGGAATCGCCATGCGAGGGTTGATTGCTGCGGCCTTGACGCTACTGCTGTGCGGGACGCTGCAGGCTGCGGAGTCGGCTCCCCCCGACGTACGCCTGCTGTTCGATGTATCGGGGAGCATGAAGCGTAACGATCCCAACCGTCTCAGCGACAGTGCGCTGGAACTGATGGTGACGCTGTTGCCTGCAGGCGCGCGTGGCGGCTTGTGGACGTTCGGCAGCCGCGTGGCCAACCCACTGCCTAGCGCGACGGTCGACGAGAATTGGCGCCAACGGGCGCTGGCGTTGAAACCGGCGCTATCCGACTATCAGCAATATACCGATATCGAGCAGGCCGTGCGCGAGACTGCCAACGCAGCCCCCGCCGATGGCAAGCGGCACCTGATACTACTCACCGACGGGATGATCGACATACCCGGCAGCGGCGGCGAGCGTGTCCGCAACGAGGCTTCTCGCCGACGCCTGATGGAGCAGCTGGCGCCCACCCTGGCCGACGAGTCGGTGGTGATCCACACCATTGCCTTTTCCTCGGGCGTGGATTCGAGCCTGCTCGAGGGCCTGTCCCGCGAGACCGATGGCCTCAATGCGGTCGCCGAGGATCCCGAGGCGCTGCTGCGGGCTTTCCTCGATGTGTTCGATCGCATTTTCCCGCGCGACCAGGTGCCGCTCGACGCACAAAGCTTTCCAATCGACGAACGCGTCGATGCGTTCTCGGCACTGCTGTTCCACGGCCCCGACTCGCCGGCACCGGTGCTGATCGGCCCCGACGGCAAGCGCCACACGCTCGAGGAGCATTCGCCTGCGATCCGTTGGCAGCATCAGCCGCGCTTCGACATCATCCACGTTCCGCGGCCGCAAGCGGGGCAGTGGCGTATCGAGGGCGACGTGGGACCCGACAGCCGGGTCAGCGTCGAGTCGGACCTGGCACTGCGCGTTCCGCAATTGCCGACGACTCTCTACCAGGGGTTCGCAACGCCCATCGAGGCCGGCCTGAGCCAGTCGGATGCGGCGTCCGACGCGCCGCCGCCCGGCCTCGAGATGCGCGCCGAACTGCGTGACATCGACGGCCGGGTGCGCCAATCGGTCGCCCTCGAGCGCGATGGCGACAGCTTTCGCGGTGTCCTGGCGCCGCCGCGCGAGGTCGGCAATGCACGCCTGGCGGTGGTCGCGGAGAACGATCGGTTCGTTCGCGAGCGGCGCCAGGCGGTCAATGTGCTGGCGCCGATCAGCGCCGAGCTGGATGGCGGGGGCGGCAACGTCAAGCTGCACGCCGAGCACCCGCGACTGAATAGCGACAACACGCAGATCGCCGCCACACTGCAGGGCGAGTCACTGTCGGTCCGTGCGCAGGACGACAAGACCTGGCGGATCGCACTACCCGAGGTCGACGAGTCGGTTTCACTGCCGCTGGCGCTGACGGCCACCGTGACACTTGACGGCGAGACGCGAACCATCGAACTGCCGCCGTTGATACTCAACCCGCAGGCCGATACCGGCCTGCGCGGTGCCAGCCTCGATCGGCCCGAGGTCGAGGTCCTTGAGGGGGGCGGGCAAGAGGAGGAGCCCGCAAAGTCCGGCTCGTCGCTCGATGCACTGGGCAATGAGCTGGGCCAATGGCTGGGGTCGTTGCCGTCCAGGGTCGAGTCGCTCTGGGAGAAGGCGCCGGCGAGCCTGCATCAGGCCGCCCGCGAAACACGTCAGCATCCGCTGTGGTGGCTGCTGGCTGCGCTCCTCGTGCTGTTGCTGCTCTGGCGCCGGCGCCGCAGCGCCCAGCGGCGCCGGCATCGGTCGCGTAGGCAACGGCACCACGTCGAGCGGGAGGAGCCGCATGTGTGAGCTGTTGGGCATGAGCGCCAACGTGCCCACCGATATCTGCTTCAGCTTCGCCGGCTTTCTGCATCGCGGCGGGCGTACCGGGCCGCATCGCGACGGCTGGGGCATCGCTTTCTACGAGCAGGGCGGTTATCGCGACTTCCGCGATCCCAGCCCCTCGGCGGATTCGCCGATCGCCCGCCTGATCCGCGACTATCCGATCAAGTCGCACGTGGTGATCAGCCATATCCGTCAGGCCAATGTCGGCAACGTGCGCCTGGCCAATACCCATCCCTTCACCCGCGAAATGTGGGGGCGCCCCTGGTGCTATGCCCACAACGGGCAACTGCAGGGCTGGGACGCGCTGGGGTTGTCCTTCTATCGCCCCGTGGGCGACACCGACAGCGAACATGCCTTCTGCTGGCTGCTCGGCGAACTGCGCCAACGCTTTCCCGAACCGCCCGCCAAGCCTGGCCCGCTGTGGGCGACGCTGCATGCGCTGTGCGAGCAGTTGCGCGGCCTGGGGGTGTGCAACCTGCTGCTCTCGGACGGGGTGCATCTCTATGCCTACTGTTCGACCAAGCTGGTGCATCTCACCCGCCGGGCGCCCTTTGGCCGGGCCCATCTCAGCGACACCGAGATGAGCGTCGACTTTCGCGAGCACACCACGCTGGACGACGTGGTCTCGGTGATGGCCACCGAACCTTTGACGGCCAACGAGGATTGGACCGCCATGCGGCCGGGAGAGCTCTTGGTCTGGCGCGACGGCGACATTCAGGCCCGCTACAGTGCGAATGACCGTCCCGAACGAGCAAGTGAACGTTAGTTTGAATCGATCGTTTTACGGTCGAGGGCGGTCTGCTATGGTAGCAGCCGAACTGGCCGACCGTGGACTTCCGGCCGCAACAACGCACCGGCAAGTCGCTTGCCGAGTAGCACAATAAGAAAGCCCGTCGACCCCGGTCGAACGCAACAGCGGAGATCAGCTCATGAGCCAGCACGCCACTGCGCCTCTCGTATCCGGTCCGCCCCTGCAGGGGTTGGAGGATTACGCCACGGTGACCGATGTCTTCGCGGCCTCGGTCGAACGTTTCGCCGACAAGCCGGCGTTCAGCTGCATGGGCCAGGTATTGCGCTATCACGACGTCGACCGCCTGGCGGCGGATTTCGCCGCCTGGCTTCAGCACGAGACCGAACTCGAGCCGGGCGACCGAATCGCCATCCAGTTGCCCAACGTGCTGCAGTTCCCGGTGGCGGTGTTCGGCGCGCTGCGTGCCGGGCTGGTGGTGGTCAACACCAATCCGCTGTATACCGAGCGCGAGATGCATCATCAGTTCGCCGATTCCGGCGCCAAGGCGATCGTGATTCTCGCCAACATGGCCGACAAGCTCGAGCGGGTGATCGACAAGACCGAAATCCGCCATGTGCTGGTGACCGAACTCGGCGACCTGCATGGCTTTCCCAAGCGCGCGCTGATCAACTTTGCCGTGCGCTACGTCAAGAAGCTGGTCCCGCGTTACTCGTTGCCCGGCGCCCTGGGCTTCCGCGATGCACTGGCGCGCGGCGCCAAGCGACAGTATCGCCCGGTCGAGCGCAATTGTGACGACATCGCCGCGTTGCAGTACACCGGCGGTACGACCGGCGTCGCCAAGGGCACCATGCTCACGCACCGCAACCTGGTCGCCAACATGCTGCAGGCGCGAGCGGTGATCGGCGATGTGCTCGGCGAAGGCTGCGAGACGGTGATTGCGCCATTGCCGGTCTATCACATCTACACGTTCACGGTTAATTGCCTGTTCCTGATGGAAACCGGCAATCACAGCGTGCTGATAACCAACCCGCGGGACATCGACGGCTTCGTCAAGACGTTGAGCAAGATCCACTTCACCGGCTTCGTCGGGCTCAACACGCTGTTCAATGCGCTGTGCAATCGCGACGATTTCAGGGCGCTGGACTTTTCCTCGCTCAAGCTGACCATCTCGGGTGGCATGGCGCTGACCAAGGCCGCGGCCAAGCGCTGGGAAGAGGTCACCGGCTGCCCGGTCGCCGAGGGCTACGGGATGACCGAAACCTCGCCGATCGTCTCGTTCAATCCGCCGTCGGCGATCCAACTGGGTACCATCGGCAAGCCGGTGCCGGGTACCTCGGTCAAGGTCGTCGATGCCGACGGCAACGACCTGGCGCTGGGCGAGGCCGGCGAGCTGTGCGTTCAGGGGCCGCAGGTCATGAAGGGCTACTGGAACCGCCCCGAGGACACCGCCAAGGCGCTCGATGCCCAGGGCTGGGTGCGCACCGGCGACATCGCCGTCCTCCAGGAAGACGGTTATATCCGTATCGTCGATCGCAAGAAGGACATGATCATCGTCTCCGGTTTCAACGTCTATCCCAACGAGATCGAGGACGTCGTCGCCGGTCATCCCGACGTGATCGAGGCGGCGGCGATCGGCGTGCCCGACGAGGACAGCGGCGAGGCGGTCAAGCTGTTCGTCGTCGCCCGTAACGAGTCGCTGGACGCGGAGACCCTGCGTAGCTGGTGCAAGAAGGAACTGGCCGGCTACAAAGTGCCCAAGTTCGTCGAGTTCCGCGACGAACTGCCCAAGACCAATGTCGGCAAGGTGTTGCGCCGCGAGTTGCGCGACGCCTGAACGGCATCGCTCGACAGAGCGCCCGTGACGATTGGCTCGCGGGTGCAGCAAAGCGATACAATAACCGGCCCGCCACGGCACGACCGTGGCGGGCCGGTCGTTTATTGAATTCAGCGAGGACGATTTGCGCGCTACCGCTTCGAACCCCGATGCTTTAAAGGCCCTGGAGGGTCGCCAGGCCCAACTCGACGCCTGCCTGTTGCGCGACGCCCGCGATCAGGGGCGGCGGCTGGCCAAGCTGCGTCAGCGGGCGAAGGCCGGCAAGCCGATCGATCATGCGCTGCAGCAGATCGATGCGCGCCTGGCGAGTTCGCAGGCGTTGCTCGAGAAGCGCCGGGCGCAGCCGGTGACGCTGAACTACCCCGAGTCGTTGCCGGTCGCCGAGAAGCGCGAGGACATTCTCGCCGCGCTGCGCGAGCATCAGATCGTGGTGGTCGCTGGCGAAACCGGTTCGGGCAAGACGACCCAATTACCCAAGCTGTGTCTGGAGCTGGGCCTGGGGCGGCGCGGGCTGATCGGCCATACCCAGCCGCGGCGGCTGGCGGCGCGCTCGGTGGCCACGCGCCTCGCCGAAGAACTCGAGGTGCCGCTCGGCGCCCAGGTCGGCTACCAGGTGCGCTTCACCGACCAGACCAACGACGCCACGCTGGTCAAGCTGATGACCGACGGCATTCTGCTGGCCGAGACCCAGCACGATCCCGACCTCGAGCGCTACGAGGCGATCATCATCGACGAGGCCCACGAGCGCAGCCTCAACATCGACTTTTTGCTCGGCTATCTCAAGCGGCTGACCCAGCGCCGCCCGGACCTCAAGGTGATCATCACTTCGGCGACCATCGACGTCGAACGCTTCTCGCGGCATTTCGCCCAGCCGGCGGCGGGTAACGATAATGAGCATGGGGACAGCGAACCGCGCCCCGCGCCGGTGGTCCAGGTCTCGGGGCGCACCTACCCGGTCGAGCTGCATTACCGGCCGCTGGTGCGCGACGCCGACGACGAGGAGGACCGTACCCTGCAGGAGGGCATCCTCCACGCGGTGGAGGAGATCGAGGCCATCGAGCGCGACAAGCGCTGGTTCAGCGGTCCGCGCGACGTGCTGATCTTCCTGCCCGGCGAGCGCGAGATCCGCGAGACCGCCGATACGCTGCGCCGCGCCGATCTGCGCGGAACCGAGATACTGCCGCTCTACGCACGGCTCTCCAACGCCGAGCAGAATCGGGTGTTCCAGAGCCACACCGGGCGGCGCATCGTGCTCGCCACCAACGTCGCCGAGACCTCGCTGACGGTGCCCGGGATCCGCTACGTGGTCGACCCGGGGCTGGTGCGCATCAGTCGCTACAGCTATCGCGCCAAGATCCAGCGGCTACCGATCGAGCCGGTCAGCCAGGCCAGCGCCGACCAGCGCAAGGGCCGCTGCGGGCGCATCAGTGAGGGCGTGTGCATCCGCCTCTACAGCGAGCAGGACTATCTCGCCCGGCCGGCCTATACCGAGCCCGAGATCCAGCGCACCAACCTGGCCTCGGTGATCCTGTCGATGCTCTCGCTGAAGCTCGGCGACATCGAGGCCTTCCCGTTCGTCGACGCGCCGGATTCGCGCTTCGTCAAGGACGGCTTCCGCCTGCTTTTCGAGCTCGGCGCGGTCGACGAGGGCAATCGTCTGTCGCCGCTCGGCCGACGGCTGGCGCGGCTGCCCATCGACCCGCGCCTGGCGCGCATGGTGCTGGCCGCCGCCGATCAGGACTGCCTGCGCGACGTATTGGTGGTGGTCAGCGCGCTGTCGATCCAGGACCCGCGCGAGCGTCCCGCCGACAAGCGCCAGGCCGCCGACCAGAAGCATCAGCAGTGGAACGATCCGGACTCCGACTTCGCCGCCTGGCTCAACCTGTGGAACGGTTTCGAGGCGGCTCGCGAAGCGCTGTCGGGCAACCGGCTGCGGCGCTGGTGTCGCGAGCAGTACCTCAACTACCTGCGGCTGCGCGAGTGGCACGATACCTTCAGGCAGTTGCGTCAGCTGCTGCGCGACATGGACATCCAAGTGCCGGCCGCCGCCCCGATCGCTCTTGCTGGCAGCCAGGCCGCTGGCGCCGGCGAGGCGGACCCTGCAACCACGCGCGAAGCCGTGCGTCGGCAACAGACGGCCTTTCACCAGGCGCTGCTCAGCGGCCTTTTGTCGAACATCGGCCAGCTCACCGAAAACCGCGAGTATCTGGGCGCGCGCAACCGCAAGTTCTTCATCCATCCCGGCTCGGGGCTGGCCAAGAAATCGCCCAAGTGGCTGATGGCCGGCGAGCTGGTCGAGACCTCGAGGCTCTACGCCCGCGACGTGGCGCGCATCCAGCCGGAATGGATCGAGCCGCTCGCGAGCCACCTAGTCAAGCGCAGCTACAGCGAGCCGCACTGGGAGATGAAGCGTGCCCAGGTGGTGGCCTTCGAGCAGGTCACGCTGTTCGGGTTGCCGATCGTCGCCCGGCGCAAGGTGCACTACGGGCCCATCGCGCCGGTCGAGGCCCGCGAGCTGTTCATCCGCCGCGCGCTGGTCGAGGGCGAGTACCGTACCCAGGCGGCGTTCTTCGCCCACAACCGGGCATTGATCGACGAAGTCGAGGATCTGGAGGACAGGGCGCGAAAGCGTGATATTCTGGTGGATGAGGAAACGCTGTTCGATTTCTACGATCAGCGCTTGCCGAGCGACATCGTCAACGGCAAGGGCTTCGAGCATTGGCGGCGCCAGGCGGAGCGCGACGACCCGCGGATACTCGAGCTCGACAAGGCCAGCCTGATGGCCCGCCAGGCCGATGAGGTCAGCGAGGAGCACTACCCGGACACGCTGACTCTCAAGGGTGTGCGCTACCCGTTGAGCTATCATTTCGCGCCGGGTGCCGAGGATGACGGAGTGACTCTGACCGTACCCGCAGCGATGCTTTCGCAACTGCCGCGTCAGCGCCTCGAGTGGCTGGTGCCGGGATTGCTACGCGAGAAGTGCATCGCCCTGCTCAAGTCGCTGCCCAAAGCGGTGCGCCGCCAGGTGGTGCCGATCCCCGATTGGGTGGATGCCGCGCTCGAGACGCTGAGCCCCGACGACGTGCCGTTGAGCGAGGCGCTCGGCGAGTTCCTGCGCGTCAAGACCGGGCTGCGGCTGAGCCGCGAGGATTGGCGCAGTGAGCAGCTCGAACCGCACCTGGTGATGAACCTGCGGGTGGTCGATCATGAAGGCAAGGAGCTGGGTCAGGGCCGCGATCCGGCGGCGCTCGAGCGGCGCTTCGCCGCGGCCGCCAATGCCGGCGCCCAGGCGCTGGACGCGGCCGGCGATACGCGCCAGGCGGTCGATGATCTGCCCGAGACGCCGTTGGCCGAGTCGCGCAGCACGACCCAGGCGGGCATTCGGGTCGCCGCCTACCCGGCGCTGGTCGAGCAGAGCGACGCCAAAGCCAAGCACGATGACAGAGCGAGCGCCGCAGCGCTGGCGGTGGAGCTCTTCGATCATCCGGCCAAGGCACACGAGGCGCATCGTCACGGCGTCAAGCGTCTGGCGATGCAGCGCCTGCCCGATCAGGTCAAGGCGCTCAAGCGCTTGCCGGGGCTCGAGCGCTGTGCGCTGCTGTTCGCCAAGGTCGGCAGCAAGGCGCAGCTCGCCGATGACCTGGTGGCGGCGGTATTCCTCCACGAAATCGCCTTCGAGCCGCTGCCCCGTTCGCGGCAGGCGTTGACCCAGCGCCTCGACGAGCGTCGCGGCGAGCTGGTGGCCTATGGCGAGGGCCTGGTGACGACGCTGCATCGCGCGCTCGAGGGCCATCTGGCGGTGACCCAGGCGCTGAAGGGCAACTTGAGCCTGTCGCTGGCGCTGGTCTACGGCGATCTCAAGGCGCAGATGCAGCGACTGGTCCATCCCGGCTTCGTCAGCGAAGCTGGTGAATGGCTGCAGGAGTACCCACGCTATATGGAGGCGGCACGCATTCGTCTCGAGAAGGCCCCGCGCGAACGCATGCGCGATCAGATGCTGATGCAGCAAGTCCAGGACTTCGAGGCTCGGCTGGCCAACCGTCGTCAGGCCGAGCGTCGCGATGGCTGGGAGGATCCGGCGCTGGTCGAGTTCGCCTGGTGGATCGAGGAGTTGCGCGTGTCGCTGTTCGCCCAGCAACTGGGCACGCGCATGCCGGTATCCGCCAAGCGCCTCGAGCGCCGCTGGGCCGAGATCACCGGCCGCCGTGAGGCCTGAGTGCTCAATCAGACGAGAAGCGGCTCAGCCGCCGTGAGGAGAATCCCATGACACACGCCGTGATTACCGGCACGGGCCTGTACACGCCACCCCACGCCATCGACAACGAGGCGCTGGTGACCGCCTTCAACCACTGGGTGGATGCCGAGAACAGCCGCCATGCCGAGGCCATCGAGCGTGGCGACCGCGAGCCGCTGCTGCATTCGAGCAGCGAGTTCATCGTCAAGGCGTCGGGTATCTACAGCCGTTACGTGCTCGATGCCGAGGGCATTCTCGATCCCGGGCGCATGCGTCCGCGTCTCGACGAGCGGGCCAACGACGCCCACTCGATCCAGTGCGAGATGGGCCTGGCGGCGAGCCACGAGGCCCTCGAGCGGGCCCAGGTCGAGGCCCGCGAGATCGACCTGGTGATCGTCGCCTGCTCGAACCTGGAGCGCCCCTATCCGGCGGTCGCGGTGGAGTTGCAGGCCGCGCTCGGCGCCAGTGGCCATGCCTTCGACATGAACGTCGCCTGCAGTTCGGCGACCTTCGCCATCGACGTGGCCGCCAATGCGGTGCGTAGCGGCGGCGCCAGGCGCGCGCTGGTGGTCAATCCGGAAATCTGCTCGGCGCATCTCAACTTTCGCGACCGCGATAGCCACTTCATCTTCGGTGACGCCTGCACCGCGCTGGTGGTCGAGGCCGATGACGTCGCTCGCGCCGACTCGCGGTTCGCAATCCTGGGTAGCAAGTTGACCACCCGTTACTCCAACGCGATTCGCAACAATTCGGGCTTTCTCAACCGCATCACCGACAGCGACCCGCTGGCGGGCGACAAACTGTTCGTGCAGGAGGGACGTCGGGTCTTCAAGGAGGTCTGTCCATTGGTCGCACAGCTGATCGCCGATCACCTCGACGAACTGGAGCTGGCCGCCGATGACCTGTCGCGACTCTGGCTGCACCAGGCCAATCGCCACATGAACGACCTGATCGCGCGGCGCGTGCTCGGGCGGGACCCCGATGTCGACCAGTCGCCGATAATCCTCGACCGCTACGCCAACACCAGTTCGGCGGGCTCGATCATCGCTTTTCATCTGCACCGCGACGATCTTCCGGCCGGCGCGTTGGGGGTGGTGTGTTCCTTCGGAGCCGGATACAGTGCCGGCAGTAT
This sequence comes from Halomonas sp. HP20-15, assembly GCF_033446685.1. NCBI lineage: Bacteria > Pseudomonadati > Pseudomonadota > Gammaproteobacteria > Oceanospirillales > Halomonadaceae > Halomonas > Halomonas sp. HP20-15. The sequence continues at coordinate 180,850 of NZ_JAWQLY010000004.1, forward strand.
CATGTTACGGAAGGTGAGCTGATGGAAAAGTTAGGTAAGGGGACCCTGGGACTCGTTGCCGCGGCTACGCTCGCCGGCTGTGCCAGCCATTCGCCGTCGGCCGCCAATCCGGCGGACCCGTGGGAAGGCTTCAATCGTCGCGTCTTCGCTTTCAACGAGACCATCGATCGCTACGCGCTGAAGCCCGTCGCGCAGGGCTACGATTTCGTTACCCCTCAGCCGGTACAGGAAGGCGTCGGCAATTTCTTCAGCAACCTCGGCGAACTGCGTACGATCGTCAACAGCGCACTGCAGTGGAAGTGGGCCAATGCCGGAGTCGCCTCGGGGCGCTTTCTGGTCAACACCACGCTGGGGCTGGGCGGCGTCCTCGACCCGGCTACGCGGATGGGCTGGAACGAGCATGAAGAGGACTTCGGTCAGACGCTGGCGGTATGGGGCGTGAACGAGGGGCCCTTCGTGGTTTTGCCGTTGCTCGGCGGGCGCACCCTGCGCCATGCCAGTGGGCTGCCGGCGGACTGGTACACCGATCCGGTCACCTACGTCGAGGACGACGCCACCCGTTACGGCCTGCGCGGGCTCGAGCTGATCAATTACCGGGCCAGCGTTCTCGATCAGGAGCAGTTGATCCAGGGCGATCGCTACAGTTTCCTGCGCGATACCTATCTGCAGCAGCGGCGCTTCAAGATCAACGACGGCGAGCAGGGCCGCGACACCTTCGCCGACGACGATTTCGATTTCGATGCGGATGCCTTCGCAGAGTGAGAACCGGACTCCATGGTCAAGTCTCGTACGTTGATCGGTCTCCTCGACCGCCCCGGTGAGGCGCGCGATGCGCTGGCCGCGGCGCTCGGTCTGGGTACCTTCACGGTAGCCGTTGCCGAGCGCTTCGAGGAATTGCCCGAGGAGGCCGCACTGATCGTCGCGCACGTGCGCGCGGTGGGCAGCGACGACTGGCCGCTGCTGGCGCGCCGGCTGCCGACGATCGTGGTCACCGAAACCCGCATCGACGATGACCTGCTGCCGGCGGTCGATGCCGGCCTGGTCGATTATCTGGTCGAGCCGCTGCGCCATGCCGACGTGCTCAGGCGCCTGGTGGTCAGGGCCCTGGAGCACCAGCAGCTTGCCGAGGAGCATGCCCAGGACCGCACGCGACTGGCCGAACTCAACGAGAACCTGGAAACCCACCTGGCGCTGCTGCGTCTCGACCAGCAGGCCGGCTGGCATATCCAGCGCAAGATGCTGCCGCCGCAACCGCTTTCGATCAATGGCGTGGCCTGTGACTACTGGCTGGCACCATCGCTCTATTTGTCGGGGGATTTCCTCGATTATCAGCGTTTCGATGAGCGTTACAGCGTGTTCTACTTCGCCGATGTCTCGGGGCATGGTGCGTCGTCGGCCTTCGTCACGGTACTGCTGCGCTATCTGTGCAACCGCTGGTTGGGCGAGTGGGACGGGCAGCGAGCGGAGGAGTTGGCGCCTCGCTGGCTGGCGCAGCTCAATCGCGAGCTGCTCGACACCGGCATCGGCAAGCACGTGACGCTGTTCGTGGGGGTGATCGACCACGATCGGCGTGAATTGCACTATTCGCTGGGCGCGCAACTGCCGATGCCGTTGCTGGTCGACAGGAGCCGGGACGAGGTCGAGGTGTTGGGCGGCGAGGGCATGCCGGTGGGGTTGTTTCCGAATGTCGAATACCCCGCCTATCGCGTGTCGCTGCCGGCGAACTTTCGCCTGTGGTTGTGTTCCGACGGGGTGCTGGAAGGCCTGCCGGGCGGGACGTTGACGGCGCGACTCGACGACCTCAAGCGACGCATCGTCGCCTGCGACGATCTGGCTACCTTGCGCGCCGCTTTGACGGCGGGCGAGGAGGGTGCCACCACGGGTGGCGAAGAACGACCGGATGATCTAACTATTATGACGCTAAGCGGATTCGATCATGACAACGCATGATGGGCGATTGAAGGCGGCGTTCGATGCCGGCGTTTTCGTGCTCAAGTTGTGTGGGGATGTTCGCTTGACCCTGTGTGCCACGTTGGACAACGAAGCCCAGCGGCTGGCGGATATGCCGGGGTTGCGGACGGTGATCGTCGATCTGCGCGAGGCGACCAACGTCGACTCCACGGCACTGGGTTTCCTGGCCAAGGTTGCGCTGGCGGTCAAGGGGCGTCTCGATCATCCACCGACCATCGTCGTCGATCATCCCGATGTGCGCCGGATGCTCGATGTAATGGGTTTTTCGCGCTACTTCACGTTGATGCAGGCGCCGATCGCCGAGCCGGGCGGGCTGGCCGAGTTGCCGGCGGTGCAGGCCGACGAGGAGGGGCTGCATGAGCGCATCATCGAGGCTCATCGCATCCTGATGCGCATGAACGAGCACAATCGCGAGGAGTTCCAGCCGCTGGTCGATCTGCTCGAGGCCCAGCAGCAGCGCAGCGACTCCTGACCCCTCTCGCCTCCCGCTCTCCCTCCTGATTCCCGGCGCCTCGGCTGGCGATGACGCATCATCCGCCGAGGCGTCCGACGGTTAGATCAATACCTGCTACCATTAGCGGCCTATTGGGACTGCTTTCGGCTTAGCGCCCCTTGGTCCCAGCTTATCGCCCCTTGGGGCAGTGTCCATTACAAGGAGCGTTATGTTGCAGCTCAATGCGCGCCGCGTTGCGCTATTGGTGGCGGCCAACACGGCTCTTGCGCCACTCGCCATCGATGCCTATCTGCCGGCCATTCCGGCGCTGGCCGAAGCGGTCGGCGCCAGCGTGCACCTGACCGAGCTGTCGGTCAGTCTGTTTCTGTTCGGATTCGCGGTCGGCCAGTTGATCTTCGGCCCGTTGTCCGACCGGTTGGGTCGGCGGCCGGTGCTGCTCGGCGGCATCGTGGTCTTTCTGCTGTCGAGCCTGGCGATCACCCAGGTGGAGAGCCTCGAGGCGCTGTGGGCGCTGCGCTTCGTGCAGGCACTGGGCGGCGGGGCTTCGGTGGTCAATTCGGCGGCGATCGTGCGCGACTGCTTCAGTGGACGCGAGGCGGCCAAGGTGCTCTCGACCATGGTGATGATCCTGATGCTGGCGCCGCTGGTGGCGCCGGCATTGGGCAGCCTGCTGCTGTATCTCGCCGACTGGTGGCTGATCTTCGCCTTTCTGGCGCTCTATGCGGCATTCGTGCTGTGGCTGCTGGGGCGCTATCTGCCTGAAACCCACGGCCGCGATCCCGATGCGCCGAGCTTCACGCAAGTACTGGCCAATTACCTGACGGTGCTGCGCCATCGCGAGGCGATGGGTTACATCTGCGCCGTGTCGATGTCGTTTGCCGGCATGTTCGCCTTCATCACCGGTTCGCCGTTCCTGTACATGGAGTATTTCGGGCTGTCGCCGGCGGTCTATCCGTTCATCTTCGGTGCCAATATCCTGATCATGGCGGGATCCAACCGAATCAACATCCGTCTGCTCAAGCGTTCGTCGCCTCAGCGCAACCTGCTGTGGGGACTGGGCATCCAATTTGCCTCGGGTCTGCTGCTGCTGCTGGCGTTCGCCACCGGGCTGGATTCGCTCTATACGGTCGCACCGCTGCTGATGGTGTTCGTCGGCATGCAGGGGTTGATCGGGCCCAATGCGATGTCGTCGATGCTCGACCATTTCCCCAGGATGAGCGCTACGGCCACGGCGATGCAGGGCAGCATCCAGTTTTCCTGCGGGGCGCTGGCCGGCGTGCTGGTCGGGGCCTTCGAGATCCCCAGCGCCTGGCCGATGGTGCTGACCATGGTCGGCGCCTCGATCGCCGGTAACCTGGGAGTGCGGGTACTCTCGGGGCGGGCACTGCGCGCTCAAGCACTGTCGGCTGGGGAGGCCTAGCCGCGCTCGAGGCCGGTCGGCTGACCATGTCATGAAGCTGTCATCTTCGTTAGGCATCTTGTGTCGGGCGAAGGTTGAACACTCTCATCGACAGGAGTTACCCGCAATGAACCGCATCCTCAAGAGCCGTGTCTTGAAGACTACCGCGATCGCCGCTGCCGTGATGGGCGTTGCGGGCGTTGCCCAGGCGCGAGAGCAGCTGCGCATCGTCGGCTCGAGCACGGTCTACCCGTTTGCCAGCTATGTGGTGGAAGAGTTCGGTGCCACCACCGACTACTCCACGCCGGTCATCGAGTCCACCGGTTCAGGCGGTGGCCTGAAGCTTTTCTGCGAAGGTGTCGGCGAGGACACCCCCGACATCACCAATGCTTCACGGCGCATGAAGACTTCCGAATTCGAGCGTTGCCAGCAGAACGGCGTGACCGACATTACCGAAGCGACGATCGGCTACGACGGCATCGCCTTCGCCGAATCCAGCAGCAACGAGCCGATCGACCTGACCCGCGAGCAGATCTTCCTGGCGCTGGCCGCCAAGGTGCCGCAGGACGGCAAGCTGGTCGACAACCCCTATCAGAAGTGGAGCGACATCGACGCTTCGCTACCGGATCGCGAGATCTCCGTCTACGGCCCGCCCACCACGTCCGGTACCCGTGACGCTTTCGAAGAGCTGGTCATGGAAGCCGCTTCCGAAGACATGGAAGGCTATGGCGGCGAAGGCTACACCGACATTCGCTCCGATGGCGCCTACATCGATGCCGGCGAGAACGACAACCTGATCGTTCAGCGCCTGGCCGAGGACACCAAGGCCTTCGGCATCTTCGGCTACTCGTTCCTCGAGGAGAACTCCAACACGCTGATCGGGGCCAGCATCGACGGCGTCGAGCCGACCCCGGAAGCGATCAGCTCCGGCGAGTACCCGGTCTCCCGCTCGCTGTTCTTCTACGTCAAGAACCAGCACGCCGAGTCCGTGCCGGCGATGTACGAATACGCCAACCTATTCATGACCGAGCAGATGATCGGGCCGATGGGTTATCTGAAGGGACTGGGGTTGATTCCGCTTCCCGAGGAGATGCGTAGCGAACAGCGTCAGGCGGTCGAGAGCCATGAGAAGCTCGAACTGGCCGATCTCAAGTAATCGCGTCGCTGCATGAAACGGTGGGGCCGGTGGCGCAAGCCGCCGGCCCGCATGCATGCAGGGTGGCCCCTGATGGGGCCGATTCCTGCCAAGAGAACGTTATGTCGACCAACCTGATCTATCTGCTTTTCTGTGGCGCGCTGTTGACGCTGGGGCTGATTGCCTTCTTCGTGGCGCGCACCAAGGCGACCCGCACACGCGCCTCGGGCACGGCGATGTTCGCCCAGCCCGATCAGTACGCCTGGTTCTCGGTGCTCGCCACGGCCGGCCCGGCGATTCTGGCCGGCGCACTGGGTGCCTTCGTGATGCTGCTGTTGGGCGCCGAGATCCCCGTCGTGTACCTGCTGGCGGCCAGCATAGTGATTGCCGCCATCGGCCTGTTCGTCGGCCTCATGCAGGTGCGCCCCGACTTCCATGCCCGCCAGGCGATCGAAAAGGTGATTCGCCTGGCGTTGGCTACGGCGGCCTTGATGTCGATCGTCACCACGTTCGGCATCCTGCTGTCGATCGTCTCCGAGGCGATCCGCTTCTTCCAGATGCAAAGCCTGTGGGACTTCATTACCGGTACCACCTGGGCGCCGGGCGACAGCTTCCTGGCTTCCGCCGGGCGGGCCGGCGAAGGCACGGGTGGGGCACAGTTCGGCTCGGTGCCGCTGTTCGCCGGCACCTTCCTGATCTCGCTGATCGCCATGCTGGTGGCGATCCCGGTGGGACTGCTGGCTGCCATCTACATGGCCGAGTTCGCGCCGCCGCGGGTGCGCGACCTGGCCAAGCCGGTGCTCGAGGTGCTCGCCGGGATCCCCACCGTGGTCTATGGCTTCTTCGCGGCGATCACCATCGCGCCGATCATCGTCGACGTGGCCGGTTTCTTCGGCCTCGATGCGTCCTACAACAACGCGCTGGCGCCGGGGGTGGTGATGGGCATCATGATCATCCCGTTCATCTCGTCGCTCTCCGACGATGTGATCAACGCGGTGCCCGACAGCATGCGTGAAGGTTCGCTGGCGCTGGGCATGACCAAGGGCGAGACCATCCGCAGCGTGGTGCTGCCGGCCTCGCTGCCGGGGATCATTTCCGCCTCGCTGCTGGCGGTGTCGAGGGCGCTGGGCGAAACCATGATCGTGGTGATGGCCGCCGGCATGCGCCCCAACCTGACCGCCAACCCGCTCGAGGACATGACCACCGTGACGGTACGTATCGTCGCGGCGCTGACCGGCGACCAGGAGTTCGAAAGCGCCGAAACCCTGTCGGCGTTCGCGCTGGGGCTGGTGCTGTTCGTGGTCACGCTGATCCTCAACATGGTCTCGGTACTGATGATCCGTCGCTTCCGCGACAAGTACCGCACCAACACCCTGTGACACGACGAGGAATGTTGCGCTCATGAGCCAATCCTTTGACGAGATCACCGCCCAGCTCAAGCGGCGCCACCGCCGCTCGGCGCGCCTCAAGTACATGTCGATGGGGGCGCTGATCCTGGCGGCGGCGTTTCTGCTGGTATTCATCGGCGACATGCTGATCAAGGGCCTGCCGGCCTTCCAGCAAGCGCAGATCCAGGTCGAGGTCCACTACAGCGAGCAGGCCAGTCAGATCCCGCCGGCGGCGGTGAGCGAGGACGTGCGGCCGCTGGTCAGTCGCGGTTATCTGCGCCTGATTCCCGGGCGCATGCGCGAAAACCCAGAGCTGCTGGGCACCACGCGCATGGAGTGGGTGCTTGCCGACAGTTCGGTGGATCAGTATCTCAAGGGCACCGAGGACGCCCTGCGCGCCAGCGAGGCCCGCGTGGTCGAACGGCTGGTCGAGGCCGGGCGCGCCGAGCTGCGCTTCAACACCACGTTCTTTACCAACGGCGACTCCAAGATGGCGGAACTGGCGGGCATCGCCTCGGCGGCGGTGGGCACCGTCCTGACGCTGATCGTGACCATGCTGGTGTGCTTTCCGGTGGGCGTGATGACGGCGGTCTACCTGGAGGAGTTCGCCCCGGACAACCGGCTGACCCAACTCATCGAGATCAACATCAACAATCTCGCTGCGGTACCGTCGATCCTGTTCGGCTTGCTGGGCCTGGCGATCTACATCAACTTCTTCGGCGTGCCGCGCTCGTCGCCATTGGTCGGCGGCCTGACGCTGGCGCTGATGACGCTGCCGGTGATCATCATCACCACGCGCTCGGCACTGCGCAGCGTGCCGGACGGCATCCGCCAGGCGGCGTTCGGCGTCGGCTGTTCGCGCTGGCAGGTGGTGCGCGACCACGTACTGCCGTTGTCGCTACCCGGCATTCTCACCGGCTCGATCATCGGCATGGCCCAGGCGATGGGCGAGACCGCGCCATTGATCATCGTCGGCATGGTGGCCTTCATCCCCGACGTCGGCGGCTCCTTCACGGACGCCGCGACGGTGATGCCGGCGCAGATATTCACCTGGGCCGGGGAGCCCGACCGCGCCTTCGTCGAGAAGACGGCCGGCGGCATCCTGGTGCTGCTGGCGGTATTGATCTCGCTCAATGCCACGGCGGTGTGGCTGCGCAAGAAATTCGAACGGCGCTGGTAAGTCACCACTTTCTATAGGACAAGATCATGTTGAACGAGCAAATTGTCGAAAGTCGCGAAAAACCGCGTGGCGTACAGCGCCAACCGGCACCCGGCGAGCCGGTGAGCCGCAACGAGAAGGCCAATCACGAACTGAGCATCCGTGTACGCGATCTCAACCTGTGGTATGGCAACAACCAGGCACTGAAGAACATCGATATCGATATCTATCAGCGCAACGTGACCGCCCTGATCGGCCCGTCGGGCTGCGGCAAGTCGACCTTCCTGCGCTGCCTCAACCGCATGAACGATCTGATCAAGGGCGTGCGCGTGACCGGGCTGGTGGAGATGGACGGTCACGACGTCAACGAAGCCAGGATGGATGAGGTCGCACTGCGTCGCCGGGTAGGCATGGTCTTCCAGAAGCCCAACCCGTTTCCCAAGTCGATCTACGAGAATGTCGCCTACGCGCCGCGCATGCACGACCTGGTCAGCCGCAAGGCCGAACAGGACGAGCTGGTCGAGCGAGCGCTGACCGACGCCGGGCTGTGGAACGAGGTCAAGGACAAGTTGCAGCAGCCCGGCACTTCGTTGTCCGGCGGCCAGCAGCAGCGGCTATGCATCGCCCGGGCGATCGCCGTGCAGCCCGACGTGATCCTGATGGATGAGCCTACCTCGGCGCTCGATCCGATCTCGACGGCGACCATCGAGGACCTGATGGACAAGCTCAAGCAGCAGTTCACCATCGTCACGGTCACCCACAACATGCAGCAGGCTGCGCGTGTCGCCGATTACACGGCGTTCTTCCACCTCGGCGAGGTGATCGAGTACAACGATACGCAGATGATGTTCTCCAACCCCTATACCAAGAAGGCCGAGGACTACATCACCGGCCGTTACGGTTGACCCGGCGTCGACCGTCGACCGGTTGAAGGTTGCCCGGCAGGCGTGCTAAATCTTGTTCCCGCGGGAGATGGCATGCCTCCCGGCAGCGCTCGAGTGTCGCGGCCGTTGCCAAACCACCGCTGATAGAGCGGTTGATGATGCCTGCGATACGCCGGGGGCGTAGCAGGCATCCTGTGTCCTTCCTCCTCGTCCGTGTCGCATTGCCTTCGTACAGACGACTCGCCAAGACAACAGGACGACTGGCTATGTGGTTATCGGTTCTCGCCATTGGCGCAGGCGCCGCGCTGGGTGCCAACCTGCGCTGGCTACTGAGTGTCTGGCTGAACGCACTGTTCCCCGCGCTGCCGCCCGGCACGCTGCTCGCCAACCTGCTGGGCAGCTGGTTGATCGGCGTGGCTTTCGCCTCGTTCGATCAGCTGCCGTCCCTGTCGGTGGAGTGGCGGCTGTTCGCGGTCACCGGCTTTCTGGGGGCGCTGACCACCTTCTCGACGTTTTCCATCGAAATGCTCGCCAATATCCAGGCGGGCCGGTGGGGCATGACGCTGGCGGGCATCGCCCTGCACGTCGCCGGCTCGTTGGGCATGGCCGCGCTGGGCATCGCCACGTTCACGGCGCTGCGCCAGCTAGTAAGCCTGTTGAAGTAGGAGGCGTGGGGAAAGCCGGCGCTGCGGCCGGCTGCTGGCAATGATGACAAATTCTGTTGGGCAGGGCAGGTGGCCAGCGCGCGCTGGTCGCGTCAGTCGGTGAGTTCGACGGCGATCGCCGTGGCCTCGCCGCCGCCGATGCACAGGCTGGCGATGCCGCGCTTGCCGCCGCGCCGGCGCAGTGCGTTGATCAGCGTGACGATGATCCGCGAACCGGTGGAGCCGATCGGATGGCCTTGGGCGCAGGCGCCGCCGAATACGTTGACCTTGTCGTGAGCCAGCCCTAACTCATCGATGGCGATCAGCGTGACCACCGCGAAGGCCTCGTTGATCTCGTAGAGATCGACGTCGTCGGCCGACCAGTCGAGGCGTTCGAGCAACTTGCCGATCGCACCCACCGGAGCGAGGGTGAACTCGCTGGGATGCTGCGAGTGCGTGGCATGGCCGAGAATCGTGGCCTGCACCGTGGCGCCGACGGCTTCGGCCGCGCCACGGCTGGCCAGGATCAGTGCCGAGGCGCCGTCGGAGATCGAGCTGGCATTGGCGGCGGTGATGGTGCCGTCGCGGCTGAAAGCGGGGCGCAACGTGCGGATCTTGTCGAGACGCGCCGCGAACGGCTGCTCGTCGTGTTCGATGACGCTCTCGCCGTGGCGCGAGGCGACGGTGACCGGGGCGATTTCGCCGCCGAGTTCACCGGCCTCATGAGCCGCCATGGCGCGCTCCAGCGAGGCGATGGCGAAATCGTCCATGCGCTCGCGGGAGTAGCTTCGGCTATCGGCGACCTGCTGGGCGAAGGCGCCCATCAGCCGTCCGCTCTCGGCGTCCTCGAGACCATCGAGGAACATATGATCCTTGAGCTCGCCATGCCCCAGACGATAGCCGCCGCGCGCGCGGGTCAGCAGGTGCGGGGCGTTGGACATCGACTCCATGCCGCCCGCGAGCAGGATCTCGCCGCTGCCGGCGCGGATCAGGTCGTGGGCGAACATGGTTGCCTTCATGCCCGAGCCGCACAGCTTGTTGACGGTGGTCGCGCCGCGCGCATCGCTGATGCCGGCCTGGCGCATCGCTTGGCGGGCCGGCCCCTGCTTGACTCCGGCGGGCAGCACGCAGCCGAGGATGCCTTCGTCGATGGCATCGGCGTCGATGCCGCTACGCTGGATGGCGGCACGAATGGCGATGGCGCCGAGTTCGGGGGCGGTCAGGCTCGACAGACTGCCGAGCATGCCGCCCATCGGGGTGCGCGCTCCACCTAGGATGACGATATCGGTCGCAGTGGACATGGCGTTCTCCACGTTCGTGTTCTGTGGGCCGGCCTGGCCTGCGTTGACCGCAGGGTGGCCCTATGCTTTGCTCGGTAAAAACCAAGCAAGCGCTCGTGTTAATTCGATGACTTTAGTGAACGCCTCACCCCGTCGCAAGGAGTTGGTCAGGATTGCCGCTCGTCTGTTCGTCGAAGAGGGCTTCGACCGCACCACGGTGCGCATGCTGGCGCAGGCGATGGGAATCAAGTCGGGAAGCCTGTTCCATCACTTCAGCGACAAGCAGGCGATTCTCTGCGCGGTGATCGAGACCGGCATGCAGCACGCCCTGACGCTGGCGCGTGGCGCGCTGGCCGAAGCCGGCTGCTCGCCCGAGGTGCGTCTCGATGCGCTGGCGAAGGCGCACCTCGAGACGCTGTTGACCGAACGCAACGCGCATGTCGTGGCGCTCTACGAATGGCGACGCCTGGACGATGCCTCGCGTGACCATCTGATCCACCTGCGCGACGCCTACGAGTCGTTATGGCAGAAGGTGGTCGACGAATCGCTGGACGCCGGGCTGATCCATGGCGATCGTTTGCTGGTGCGGCGTTTCGTGCTCGGTGCGCTCAACTGGACGGTGCGCTGGTACGACCCGGCGGGACCGCGCTCCCCAGAAGCACTGGCCCGGGAACTCGTCGCCATGCTGACCGGGCCGGCGCCCGAGCCGATCGGCCGCGCCTGATGCCTTTCGCGGTCCTCGCGGCCGCGGCCGATGATTGCGACCTTGGTCTCAGCCGGCGTGGCTTGTTCGACCCGCACGGTCTGGCTAGGGTGTAAACCAAGCGCTCGCTCGGTTTATCCGCGGCGTGACGTTTACGTTAACGATAGGGTGAATCACAATGACAACAACGCCACCGGCCTACGCCAGCTATCTCGCCGATTTCTCTCCGGATACTGTCGTCGACTCGCTGGATGACCACCATGACGGCCGGCTGAATGCCTTCGATAGCTGTTGCGCCCGGCATCTGCGCGCCGGGCACGGCGCACGGATCGCGCTGATCCACGAGGACGTCGCCGGTCATGTCAGCCGCTGGAGCTATGCCGATCTCGACGCCGCCAGCGCGCGGCTCGCCGGCTGGATGCAGGCGGCCGGCTTGGGGCAGGGCGATCGCGTCGCCTGCATGCTGCCACGCACTCCTGAACTATTGATCGCCGTCCTCGCAACCTGGCGGATCGGCGCCGTCTACCAGCCGTTGTTCACCGCCTTCGGGCCCGATGCAGTGGAATACCGCCTGGCGCGTGCCGATGCGCGCCTGGTGATCACCGACACCGTCAACAGGAGCAAGTTCGCCGGTCTCGAGTGTTGTCCGCGACTGCTCTGCGTGGGCGATGATACCGGCGGCACGGATAAGGGGCGACTGGGCGACACCGAATGGCGGCAGGCGCTCGCGCATGCGCCGCTGACATCCGCGCCGCCCCGTCTGGACCCGCAGGCGGCATTTCTGCAGATGTTCACCTCGGGCACGGTGGGCAAGCCCAAGGGCGTCGCCGTACCGCTGGCCGCACTATCGGCCTTCGCGCTGTACATGCAGCTGGCCATCGATCTGCGCGAAGGGGAGCGGTTCTGGAACATGGCCGATCCCGGCTGGGCCTATGGCTTGTATTACGCCATCACCGGGCCATTGTTGCTGGGCGCCACCACGCATTTCTGCGAGGCGGCGTTCGCTGCCGAGGGTGCATTGGCCTTTCTGCGCCGCCACGCCATCAGTAACTTCGCCGCCGCGCCGACCGCCTATCGACTGATCAAGGCTTCGGGGCTGTTCGACGACGCGGCCGCCGGGCTGTCGTTGCGCGTCGCGAGCTCGGCCGGCGAACCGCTCAACCCCCAGGTGGTCGATTGGGTCGGGCGCGCCCTGGGCTGCCCGGTGAAGGATCACTACGGCCAGACCGAAACCGGCATGACCTGCTGCAATCATCACGCGCTGGCTCATGGCGAACCTTCCGGCGGCATGGGCGTGCCGTTGCCGGGCTACCGTCTCGCCGTGCTGGACGCCGATCACAACGAATTGCCCGACGGCGAGCCTGGCGTGTTGGGCGTGGATATCGAGGCATCGCCGATGCACTTCTTCCCCGGCTACACCTGGCAGGAGAAGACGCCCTTCGCCAACGGCTACTACCTGACCGGTGACGTGGTGATTCGCGAACCCGGCGGCACTTTCCGTTTCGCCGGACGCAACGACGACATCATCACCACCTCGGGTTATCGCGTCGGTCCCAGCGATGTCGAGAACAGCGTGATGACCCACCCCGCGGTGGCCGAATCGGCAGCGGTGGGCATGGCCGATGCGATTCGCGGTGAAGTGATCAAGTCGTTCGTGGTACTGCGCGAGGGCTACGAGCCGAGTGCCGAGCTGGCCGAGGAGATTCGCCAGCGGGTGCGCGAACGACTGTCCGCGCACGCCTACCCGCGTGAGATCGATTTCGTCGACGCGCTACCCAAGACCCCCAGCGGCAAGATCCAGCGCTTCAAGTTACGCGCCCAGGCCGCCGCACAACCGGAGACTCGCTGAATGCAATTGACCGAGCGTACCTTTCTGATCACCGGCGCCGCCTCGGGGCTGGGGGCGGCAACCGCCGAGCGGTTGGTGGCCGGCGGCGCCCGCGTGGTGCTCTGCGATTTGAGCGAGGCCGTCGATGCACTCGCCGAGCGGTTGGGCGGCGCGGCCCTGGCGTGTCGCGGCGACGTCACCGACGGCGATGCCATGCAGGCCGTCGTCGATCGCGCGTTGGGCTGGGGCGGGTTGCATGGGGTAATCCACTGCGCCGGAGTGGTCAGCGTCGCCAAGCTGCTCGACCGCGACGGCAAGCCGACGGATCTCGATGCCTTCGCGCGTACCGTTCATATCAATCTGGTGGGTACCTTCAACGTGCTGCGTCTGGTGGCGGCGGCGATGGCCCGCAACGAACCCGAGGGCGAGGATGGCGAGCGCGGAGTGATCATCGATACCGCGTCGATCGCCGCCTTCGACGGCCAGGTGGGCCAGGCCGCCTACAGCGCTTCCAAGGCTGGGGTGGCGGGCATGACACTACCGCTGGCCCGCGAGCTGTCGCGTTACGGCATCCGGGTGATGACCATTGCCCCGGGCGTGTTCGAGACGCCGATGATGGCCGGCATCCCCGACGAGGCGGTCGCCGCGCTGTCGGCCGCGGTGCCGTTTCCCAAACGTCTGGGGCGGGCCACGGAATTCGCCGCGCTGGCCGAGCAGATCGTCACCAACGCGATGCTCAACGGCGAGACCATTCGCCTCGACGGCGGCATCCGCATGCAGTGATGCCGCCCGCCGGACGGCTTCCCCGGATAGTTTCGGGGCACCGTCCGGGAGGGCGACGGCGCGTCTTTCGGGAATCAAACGAACGCTTGACTTGCACTCGGTGCCGGGATAATTTCAAACGCATGTTTGAGAGCGGCCCAGGCCGCAGGATCGACCGATTCCGGCGTGTATTCAGGAGTGTTCGCCATGCCCGACTATCAGGCTCCGCTGCGCGATCTGCGCTTCGTAATGGATGAGATGCTGGACTACCCCGGCCACTACGCAGGTCTGCCGGGTGGCGAGGAAGCCTCGCCGGACGTGATCGCAGCGATCCTCGAGGAGGGCGGACGCTTTGCGCGCGAAGTGCTGTTGCCGCTCAACCAGCGTGGCGACCAAGAGGGGTGTGTGCTGGAGGGCGGCGAGGTCAAGACCCCGCAAGGCTTCAAACAGGCCTATGCCCAGTACGTAGACGGCGGCTGGCCGGGTCTGGCGGCCGAGCCCGAGTTCGGCGGCCAGGGGTTGCCGGCCTCGTTGAACCTGGCGCTGTCGGAGATGATCTGTTCGAGCAACCTGGCCTGGGGCATGTACCCGGGGCTATCGCACGGTGCCGCCGATGCGCTGCGCCATCACGGCAGCGACGGGCAGAAGGCCACCTACCTGAGCAAGCTGGTCGAGGGCGTGTGGACCGGCACCATGTGCCTGACCGAACCGCACTGCGGCACCGACCTGGGCCTGATCAAGACCCGCGCGGTACCCGACGACGAGGGCGGCTATCGGATCACCGGCACCAAGATATTCATCTCCGCGGGCGAGCACGACCTGACCGAGAACATCGTCCATCTGGTGTTGGCCAAGCTGCCCGACGCGCCGGAAGGCTCCCGGGGTATCTCGCTGTTCGTGGTGCCCAAGTTCCTTCCTGACGCCGAGGGCAACGTCGGCGAGCGTAATGGCGTGAGCTGCGGCTCGCTGGAACACAAGATGGGCATCCATGGCAACGCCACCTGCGTGATGAACTTCGACGCCGCCAAGGGCTATCTGGTGGGACCGCCGCACAAGGGCCTGGCATGCATGTTCACGATGATGAACGAGGCGCGTATCGGCGTGGGCATTCAGGGGTTGGGGCTGATGGAGGCGAGCTTCCAGAACGCCCTGGCCTACGCCCGGGATCGCCTGCAGATGCGCGCGCTGTCGGGGACCAAGGCCGCCGACAAGCCGGCCGACCCGATCATCGTCCACCCCGACGTGCGGCGTATGCTGCTGACCCAGAAGGCGCTCGCCGAGGGCGGCCGGATGCTGGTGATGTATACCGGTCAACTGGTCGATCTGGCCGAGCACGCTACCGACGCCGCCGAGCGCGAGCGTGCCGAGACGCTGCTCGGCCTGCTCACGCCGATCGTCAAGGCCTTCCTCACCGAGTTGGGCTTCGAGGCGACCAACGAGGGCGTGCAGGTGTTCGGCGGCCATGGCTTCATCGCCGAGTGGGGCATGGAGCAGTTCGTCCGCGATGCGCGCATCACCCGGCTCTACGAAGGCACGACCGGCATCCAGGCGCTCGACCTGTTGGGCCGCAAGGTGCTGATGAGCCAGGGCGAGACGCTCA
The DNA here is from genome assembly GCF_033446685.1 of Halomonas sp. HP20-15. Lineage (NCBI taxonomy): Bacteria > Pseudomonadati > Pseudomonadota > Gammaproteobacteria > Oceanospirillales > Halomonadaceae > Halomonas > Halomonas sp. HP20-15. The sequence continues at coordinate 196,057 of NZ_JAWQLY010000004.1, forward strand.
AGGTATTCACCAAGGAGATTCACAAGTTCTGCCAGTCTCAGGCCGAAAACAGCGCCCTCAAGGCGTATGTCGAGCCGTTGTCCAGGCTCAACGCCGAGTGGGGCGAGCTGACCATGGCGGTGGGTATGAAGGCCATGCACGACCGCGAGGAGGTCGGCGCGGCGAGTGTCGACTACCTGCTCTATTCGGGCTATGTCGCGCTGGCCTATCTATGGGCGCGTGCCGCGGATACCGCCAGCCAGGCGCTCGCCGCGGGCAGCGGTGACGAGGCGTTCTATCGTGCCAAGCTGGCGACGGCGGATTTCTACTTCCAGCGCTTGCTGCCGCGCACTCGCGGTCATGCCGAGATGATTCGTGCCGGTGGCGCCTCGCTGATGGCGTTGAGTGCCGAGGAATTTGGCCTTGGTTTCGAAATCTGAAGCGCTGGCGTGAAACGATGTCTCTAGGTCAGGCGCTCTGACCCTTGCAGGCGGGCCTAGGCCCGCTTTTTTGTGGTTCATGCGAAGCCGAAAAGCGGCGGCCCCCGATGGGCTGTAGTTTGGAAGCCGGTGAGTTTTTCTCGGGCATGGGTGCGAATTCCTCGCTTGCCGGTTTATCGGAAAACGCTGAGCATGGCGCTGATTCCGCTATCGACACGGAGATGGCTGTCATGCCCCCCACCCGTCTGCCCGCCGCCACCTGGTGGCTGATCCTGAGCGCCTGCACGATCCTGATGCTCTCGTTCGGGTTTCGTTCCAGCTTCGGACTATTCGTGCAGCCGCTCGATGCAGCCAATGGCTGGGGGCGCGATGTCATCGGTCTGGCCCTGGCTATCCAGAATCTGGCCTGGGGCGTGATCGCCGTGCTCGCCGGCAGCCTGGCCGATCGCTTCGGCAGCGTGCGCGTCATCCTGGCCGGCACGGCGCTGTATGCGCTGGGCCTGTGGCTGACCGCCGGTGTCAGCCAGGTGTGGGTGTTGAATGCCGGCGCGGGGTTGCTGGTCGGTGCCGGTGTGGCGGGCACGGCCTTCGGCATCGTGCTGCCGGCCATGGCGCGTGCGGTGGACGAATCCCGACAACAGCTGGTGCTGGGCATTGGCACGGCGGCGGGCTCGATGGGCCAGTTCCTGCTCGCCCCGGTGGCCCAGAATCTGATCGACTGGCTGGGGTGGAGCGGCGCGCTCAACGCGATGGCGCTGATGTCGCTGTCCATGGCGCTGCTAGCCATGCCACTGGCGGCCAGCGACCGGCCCGCCGCCTCCGCGGATCAAATCGTTTCGCCTCAAGCCCTGCGTGACACGCTCAAGCTCGCTCGCGGCCATGCCTCATACTGGCTGCTGACCGCCGGCTTCTTCGTCTGCGGGTTCCACTTGGCGTTCATCACCGTCCACATGCCGCCGTTCTTGATGGATGCCGGATTCGATCCTCAGATTGCCGCCTGGTCGCTCAGCCTGATCGGGCTGTTCAACGTGGCGGGCGCCTTTCTGGCCGGTGTGGTCTCGAGCAGGGTGCCCAAGCGTCATGTGCTGATCGGCATCTATGGGGGGCGCGCCGTGGCCATCGCCCTGTTCATGCTGCTGCCGCTGAGCCTGACTACGGTGCTGACGTTCAGTTGCGTGATGGGCTTTCTATGGCTGGCGACCGTACCGCCGACCACCGGGCTGGTTGCGACCATGTTCGGTACCCGCTACATGGCGACCCTGTACGGTGTCGTGTTTCTCAGCCACCAACTCGGCAGCTTCACCGGGGTGTGGCTGGGCGGTTGGCTGTACGAGACCACCGGCACTTACGACGTGGTGTGGTGGGCCGGAGTGGCCTTGAGCCTGGTGACCATGGCGCTGCACTGGCCGATTCGGGAGACGCCGGTGACGGGCCTGCGACCGACCGCGGCGGCCTAGACGGCGACGCTTGATGCGGGCTGTCGGTCATCCCGTGCCGGGCTGTCAGAGTCAATGTGTTGCGGGGACGACTCGGGCGCGGTTTGTCGTCGACCCCGGTTCAGGCCATCATGTGCGCACCGGAAAAAAAGCCAGGATGGCCCCATGGATCACGATGTCGACGACAATAAGCGCAGCATTCCCCTCAACCTGACGCTGGCTCTGGCGGCACTGGTCATCATCATTGCCGGCATGAAGCTCGGCGCCGATCTGCTGGTGCCGTTGATCCTGTCGCTATTCATCGCGGTGATCTGCACCTCGCCGGTGCATTGGCTATATCGCATGGGCGTGGGGCGGCGCAGTGCCGTGTTGCTGACTCTGCTTATCATCGGCATCTTCCTGGTGCTACTCGGCTCGCTGCTGGCGAGCAGCTTGGCGACCTTCATGGAAGCCCTGCCCAAGCTCGAGGATCAGCTGCACAAGCACTATCTGAACCTGCTCAACTGGCTATCGGGCCTGGGCGTGTACATCAGACCCAAGCGGATGTCCGAGTGGCTCGACCCGACCGGCGCCACACAGCTGGTGCCGACCTTCCTCAACAGCCTGGGCAGTTTGCTGACGCAGAGCGTGCTGATCATCCTGCTGGTGATCTTCATGCTCTTCGAGACCCTGGACTTTCGCAACAAGGTGGCGCAATCGCTGGAAAATCCGGCACCGAGCCTGCGGCGGTTCAAGGAGTTCAGCTACAACCTGAAGCGCTACCTGGCGATCAAGACGCTGATCAGTCTGGTGACCGGGGCGCTGATCTTCTGCGCCTGCCTGCTGTTGGGGGTAAAGTTCCCGCTGCTCTGGGGGACGCTGGCCTTCAGCCTGAACTACATTCCCAATATCGGCTCGGCCCTGGCGGCGGTTCCCGCCGTGCTGCTGACGTTGGTGATGCCCGATGGCGGCCTGGCCAAGGCGGGGATCCTGGCCGGTGCCTATCTGGTAATCAACTTCGTGATCGGCAACCTCATCGAACCGCGGGTCATGGGCAGGACGCTGGGACTATCGACCCTGGTCGCCTTTCTGTCGCTGGTGGTGTGGGGCTGGATTCTCGGGCCGGTGGGGATGCTGCTGTCGGTGCCGCTGACGATGACCCTGAAGATAGCGCTGAACAGTCATCCTGAAACGCGTTGGCTGGCGCGTATGCTGGGTGGACGTCGCGAGTACGGTAACGGAGTGGTAACGGAACCATCGCCCCGCGTGAAGCGGGGCGATGGAGAGGGGTGAGTCCGAATCAGGCGTTCTGGTCGATGAACTGGACCAGCTGCGACTTGGACTGTGCGCCGACCAGCGAGGCGACCTTGGCACCCGACTTGAACAGCATGACGGTGGGGACGCCGCGTACGCCATGATCGGCGGCGATATCCGGCGCATCATCGACATTGACACTGACTACCTTGAGGTTGTCGGCCTTCTCGTCGGCGACTTCCTCGATCACTGGCGCCATCATCTTGCACGGGCCGCACCAGGGCGCCCAGAACTTCAGCAGGACGGGCTTGTCGGCCCCGAGAACTTCCTGCTCGAAGTTGGCTGTGGTGACATCGACGTTGTTAGCCATGTATCTCTCCAGATTGCTTGCGCGCTTCTCTTAGCGTAGTCGACCGATGGTAGCTGGCGGCCTTCGGGCTGGCAAATGCACGTTGCCGTATGCATCGATAGGCGAACGCTATGGGCGTGGCTCCGTCTTGCCGCCGGCTAGTGTGCCGACTATGATGCCTTTTATATGCCATAAAGTAATCGGTTTAAAGTGTTTTAGTTCCTTACGGAATTTAATACGTGATACGCAGAAGGCGCCCGCGGGTCAGTAGCAGCCGTCAGTAGCAATCAGGGATTCGGCATGAAATTGCAGCAGTTACGCTATATCTGGGAAGTCACCCGACACAACCTCAACGTCTCGGCGACGGCACAGAGCCTGTTCACCTCGCAGCCGGGAATCTCCAAGCAGATCCGTCTGCTCGAAGACGAGTTGGGTGTCGAGATCTTCGCCCGCAGCGGCAAGCACCTGACCCGGGTGACCCCGGCCGGCGAGTCGATCGTCGAGCTGGCCGGCGAGGTATTGCGTACCGTCGACAACATCAAGCAGGTCGCCCAGGAGCACAGCGACGAGCGCCGCGGCAGCCTGTCACTGGCCACCACGCATACCCAGGCGCGCTACGCGCTGCCTCCGCTGATCAGCGAATTCACCCGCAAGTACCCGGATGTCGCCCTGCACATGCAGCAGGGCACGCCCAAGCAGATCGCCCAGATGGTCAGCGAAGGGCTCGCCGACTTCGCGATCTGCACCGAGTCGCTGGAGTTGTTCAACGACCTGGTGTTGTTGCCGTGCTACCGCTGGAACCGCTGCATCCTGGTACCTGAGGACCATCCCCTGGCCAAGCTGGGTGAACTGACCCTCGAGCGGCTCGCCGAGTACCCGCTGGTCACCTACGTATTCGGCTTCACCGGCCGTTCGCAGCTCGACGACGCCTTCCGCGCCAAGGGGCTGACGCCCAACGTGGTGCTCACCGCCGCCGACGCTGACGTGATCAAGACCTACGTGCGCTTAGGGATGGGCGTAGGCATCGTCGCGCACATGGCGATCGATCCCGAGGCCGACGACGACCTGGTACCGCTCGATGCCAGCCACCTGTTCGCCAGTTCCACCACCAAGATCGGCATTCGTCGCGGCACCTTCATGCGCAGCTACATGTACGACTTCATCCAGCGCTTCGCGCCGCATCTCGACCGCGATCTGATCGATGCCGCCCTGGCTGCCGGGCCGCGTCACGAGCAGGAGCTTTTCACCGACGTGGAACTGCCGATGCGCTGATTGTCAGCCGACCAGGGCCGACACGCGGCCATTGAAAAACCCGCCGCGGCGGGTTTTTCAATGGAAGGAAGCTGGTTCACTCAGTGCTGCAGATGCAGCCCGCATTCGCGCTTGTCCTCGACCTTGGTGGGGTCGAAGTAGTCGAAGTTGTTGGGCAGGTCATGGCGTTGCAGGTACTGGTACATGTCCTTGGCGGTCCAGTACAGCACCGGCGCAACTTTGATCAGCCCGGCGGCGTTGACCGAGACCGGCTGCATCTGCGAGCGCTCGGCGGTGTCCTCGGCGCGCAGCGCGGTGAGCCAGACCTGCGGGTCCATCTCGCGAAGGGCGCGCGCGAACGGCTCGAGCTTGACCTCCTCGGTGAAGGCGGCGTGACGTGGATCACTGATATCCGGCAGCGGCCCGTCGACGGCTTCGCGATGGGCCCGCGAGCGGTGCGGATGATAGATCGTCAGGTTCAGCGACAGCCGCTTGGCGACTTCGTCCGCGAAGCGGTAGGTCGCCTCGGTGTTGTAGCCGGAATCCATCCATACCACGGGAATATCCGGCTGCACCTGGGTCGCCATGTGCAGGATCACCGCCTCGAAGGGCCGGAAGTTGGTCGTGCAGATGGCGCGCTTGTCGAGACTCAGCGCCCAGCGTGTCAGGCCTTCCGGGTCGTTGCCTAGCTGCTCGTTGATCGCGTCGATATTCAGGTCCATGCCGTCTCCTGGAATCGAACGGGGTAGCCCCCCGAAATGCTTCTACGGTAGCAGAGCGGCGAGCCGCCTCCCCAATACCGTTTGGTTCGAACCTTATATAGCCGAACCGAAGGTTATGGCTTTCAGTTAGAACCCGATGAGCTAGCTTCTTAGGTGTTGGGTGCACCGGCGTCGAGTGCCGCGATATTGGGGGCGGCGAGCGCTTCCATCAGCCGTCCGATCTTGGCCAGGGTCTCCTGGTATTCCTCCTCCTCATCGGAGTCGGCGACCAGCCCGCCGCCGCCCCAGATGTGCAGCCGGCCGGCATCGGCGACCACGCTGCGTATGGCGATCGAGGTATCCATGCGGCCGCGCAGGTCGACATAGCCGAGGCTGCCGCAGTAAAGGCTGCGCCGGCTGGGCTCGAGTTCGTCGATGATCTGCATCGCGCGGACCTTGGGGGCGCCGGTGATCGAGCCGCCGGGGAAGGCGGCGGCCAACAGGTCGAGCGGCGTGTGGCCCGCGGTCAGCTCGCCGCTTATCACGCTGACCAGATGGTGCACGTTGGCATAGCTCTCCAGGCCGCAGAGCTGCGGTACCCGCACGCTACCCGGTCGGCATACCCGGCCCAGGTCGTTGCGCAGGAGGTCGACGATCATCACGTTCTCGGCGCGATCCTTGGCACTGGCCTGCAGTTCGCTGGCGAGGACGCGATCCTCGGCGGGTGTGGCGCCACGCGCGCGGGTACCCTTGATCGGCCGGGTCTCGACCCGATCGGCCTCGACTGCCAGAAAACGCTCCGGCGACAGCGACAGCACGGCCTTGTCTTCCCATGCCAGGTAGCCGGCGAAGGGGGTGGGCGTGGCACGACGCAGACGCAGGTAGGCCTGCCAGGCACTGCCGGAATAGGCTGCGCTGAAACGCTGGGCGAGATTGATCTGATAGCAGTCGCCGGCATGGATATAGTGCTGGACCCGGCGGAAGCGCTCACCATAGGCGGCGCGATCGAGCTCGGCGACAAACGCTTCGCGCAACTGAAAGTCATCGACCTCGCCGGGCGGGGCCGCCAGCCAGGCAAGCGCCTGGGCGCGGCGTTCGGGCGTGGCGACCAGCCAGGCCTGCCGGGTGTGGTGATCCTCGATCAGCGCCCAGTCGTACAGCCCCAGGCGGCAGGCGGGCAGGGCGTTGACCGCCCGGGCGCGGCCGGGCAACGGTTCGAGCTGGCGATTGAGATCGTACCCCCAGTAGCCGATCAGGCCGCCGAGAAACGGCAGCTCGCTGGCCGGCGCCTCGATATCGAGGCTGTCGAGCAACGCCTGCTGGGCGGCGAACGGCGCCTTGGGCAGGGCCATCGGCGGATCGCAGCGGATGTCGCCATCGGCAGCGATCTCCAGCATCGCCAATGGGTCGCTGGCGAGGATGTCGTAGCGCCCGCCGGGTGCATCGGGATGGCCGCTATCCAGCAATACGGCGCCCGGCCGCTGACTCAGCGCGGCAAAACGTAGCGTGGGATCGCCCAGATAGGGCAGCGGGACGATATCGAGTCTAGAGGTCATGCCGGGTAATCGCGGTGAACGAACGACACATTCTATCAGCCCGCCACGTTGTCGTGCGTTTGTCGAGGTTCCGTGACGTGGCGATAATGACGCTTTTTAGCACTCGTACGTGAGGACCATGTAATGCATGCCGACTTCGCACTGCACCAGGGCGTGCTGCGCCGTCCCGACCAGCTTTGTGCCTGGCGCCGTCTCGAGCGGGCCGATGGCCGCGGGTGCGGCACGCTGCTGTTGCTGCATGGGGCCGGAGTGGCCGGCGAACTCACCTGGGGGGCGATGGTCGGTTATCTGAATGCCTGGCAGACCCTGCTGATTCCCGACTTGCGCGGCATGGGCAAGACTCACGATCCCGATCACGGCGAACGGTCCTTCGAGCTCGATGCGGTGGTCGACGACGTGCTGGCGCTGCTCGACGAGCAGCGTATCGAGCGCCTGGCGGTAGTCGGCTACTCGTTCGGCGGACTGGTGGCGATGCGTCTCAAGCAGCGCCTGGGCGAGCGCATCGGCGGCCTGGGCCTGCTCGAGCCGGCGCTCCTGGAACGTGCCGATCACGCCGCGATGGTCCAGGTGCGCGAGCACTACGCCGAGGCCGCGGAACGCTTGCGCGGCCTCGGCGATCCCGGCGCCGGCGTCGCCGCCTTCCTCGATCTGATCGCGCCCAACCGGACGCGCAATCCGCGTGCCGAGCGACTCTCTCATCGGCGCCTGGCACGGCGACCGCTGGGGTTCGCCAATGCCCTGGATTGCGTGACCCGCGCCGTTCATCGATTGGATCGCGAGGCGCTGCTCGCTGACCAGCGCAATGTGATCAGCCTGGTCGGCGGCAAGAGCCTCGAGCCCATGAAGGACTACCATGCCGCGCTCGACAGCGCCCGCGACGACTGGCGCTTCGTCGAGGTGCCGGGCACCGACCATTCACTGCCGTTTCAGAAACCGCGGCGCATCGGCGAGCTGTTGCTCGAACACTTGGCGCCCGGCCGAGCTCATTGTCGACAACATGTCACATGACGCCACCTGCGATGTACGTCGAAAGGTGTAGCGGTTTATTTCGACACGGGATTGACGGGCTATCGGCCGCTGGCTAGAGTGCTTACTTCTCTCGATTGTCGACAATGGTAAGCAAAACCATGCAGGACAGCGACGTACCCGAAGTCCGCACGCTCGCCGAGCGGGTATTCAACCAGTTGCAGGACGCCATCGTGCGCGGCGAACTGGCACCCGGCACCAAGATCACCGAGCCGGGGCTCGCCGCGGCCTACGGCATCTCTCGCGGGCCGCTGCGCGAAGCGATGCGCCGCCTTGAGACCCATCGCCTGATCGAGCGGGTGCCGCACGTCGGCGCGCGGGTGGTCAAGCTATCGATGAAGGAACTGCTCGAGCTGTTCGACGTGCGCGAGGCGATGGAGAGCATGGCCGCGCGGCTGGCCGCCCGCCACATGAGCGCCGAGGAGATCGCCGGGTTGCGCGAGGTCCTGGCGGTTCACGAGCGCCAGACCGACCTGTCACGCGGCGAAGCCTACTATCAGCGCGAAGGCGATCTCGATTTTCACTACCGCATCGTGCTCGGCAGTCACAACCGCATGTTGATGACGCTGTTGTGCGACGACCTGTACTACCTGGTGCGCCTGTATCGCACCCAGTTCAGCGCCAGCGGCGCCCGTCCGCAGCGGGCCTTCGTCGAGCACCATCGCATCGTCGACGCCATCGAGGCCGGCGACGAGGAGCTCGCCGAGCTGCTGATGCGCCGCCACGTCAGCGCCTCCCGCGAGAATGTCGCGCAACGCTATGCCGCGGTCCTAGAAGAGGAAGCCGATACGACCGTGACCCCCATCCAGAGGAAATCGTCATGACCCGAACGACTCCCGGGGCGCGCTTTCGCGCCGCGCTCGAGGCCCATCGGCCGCTGCCCATCGTCGGCACCATCAATGCCTATACCGCGCTGATGGCCGACAAGGTCGGGCACCCGGCGATCTATCTCTCCGGCGGCGGCGTCGCCAACGCGTCGTTCGGCCTGCCCGACCTGGGCATGACCACCATGAACGACGTGGTCGAGGACGCTCATCGCATCACCGGCGCCACCGATGTGCCGCTGCTGGTCGACATCGATACCGGCTGGGGCGGGGCCTTCAACATCGCCCGCACCATCAAGGAGATGGGCCGCGCCGGGGTGGCGGCGGTACATATCGAGGACCAGGTGGCGCAGAAGCGCTGCGGTCATCGGCCCAACAAGGCGATCGTCTCGCAGCAGGAGATGGTCGATCGCATCAAGTCCGCGGCGGATGCCCGGCTCGATCCCGATTTCTACCTGATCGCGCGCACCGACGCCTTTCAGAAGGAGGGCCTGGAAGCGGCCGTCGCCCGTGCCAATGCCTGCGTCGAGGCCGGCGCCGATGCGATCTTCGCCGAGGCGGTGCACAGCCTCGACGATTACCGCGCCTTCTGCGAAGGCGTCGACGCGCCGATCCTCGCCAACATCACCGAATTCGGCGCCACGCCGCTTTTTACCCAGGCCGAGCTGGGCGAGGTCGGCTGCCGGATGGTGCTCTATCCGCTGTCGGCGTTTCGCGCCATGAACGCCGCCGCGCTCAAGGTCTATCGCAGCATTCACGAGCAGGGCCATCAGCACGACGTGGTGGACCTGATGCAGACCCGCGACGAACTCTACGATTTTCTCGACTACCACGCCTTCGAGAACAAGCTCGATGCGCTGTTTGATCAGGAAAAATGAGCGCGGGTACAGGTTCGGTCGGAAATAGCCGAGCCAGCGCAGACGATTTAAAACAAGGAGACACGTCATGGCAGAGAAGACCTCCAACACCGCCGGCCTGCGCGGCCAAAGCGCCGGCAGTACTGCGCTATGCACCGTCGGCAAGGAAGGCTCGGGCCTGACCTACCGCGGTTACGACATTCACGACCTGGCCGAGCATGCGCGCTTCGAGGAAGTCGCCTACCTGCTGCTCAAGGGCAAGCTGCCGACCCAGGCCGAGCTCGACGCCTACGTCGCCAAGCTCAAGACCCTGCGCGGCCTGCCCAATGCGCTCAAGGCGGTGCTCGAGCAGATTCCCGCCGACGCCCACCCGATGGACGTGATGCGCACCGGCGCGTCGATGCTCGGCAATCTCGAGACCGAGGAGCGCTTCGACGAGCAGCAGGACCAGTCCGATCGTATGCTCGCGGCGTTCCCCTCGATCATCAACTACTGGTATCGCTACTCCCACGACGGCGTGCGCATCGATACCGAGACCGACGACGAGTCGATCGGCGGCCATTTTCTGCACCTGCTGCACGGCAAGCCGGCTTCCGAACTGCACGCGCGGGTCATGAACGTCTCGCTGATCCTCTATGCCGAGCACGAGTTCAATGCCTCGACGTTCACCGCCCGGGTCTGCGCCTCGACACTCTCGGACATCCACAGCTGCGTGACCGGGGCGATCGGTTCGCTGCGCGGTCCGTTGCACGGCGGCGCCAACGAGGCGGCGATGGCGATGATCGAGAATTGGCAGAGCCCCGACGAGGCCGAGCGCGAGATCCTCGCCATGCTCGAGCGCAAGGACAAGATCATGGGCTTCGGCCATGCGATCTATCGCGACTCCGATCCGCGCAACGCGATCATCAAGCATTGGTCCAAGAAACTCGCCGAGGATGTCGGCGACCATCGCCTCTACCCGGTGTCGGAGCGTGTCGAGGAAGTCATGTGGCGCGAGAAGAAGCTGTTCTGCAACGCCGACTTCTTCCACGCCAGCGCCTATCACTTCATGGGCATTCCCACCAAGCTGTTCACTCCGATCTTCGTCTGTTCGCGGTTGACCGGTTGGTGCGCCCACGTCTTCGAGCAGCGCGAGAACAACCGCATCATCCGCCCCAGCGCGGATTACACCGGGCCGGAGAAGCAGGAATGGCTGCCGATCGAACAACGCAAGTGAGCCTACGGCGCGGTGGCGCGCGGCTTCGGGCGCGCATAAAGAGAACCGGGCCGGAGAAGCAGGAATGGCTGCCGATCGAGCAGCGTCAATAGTATTGGCTTCGAGCTTCGAGCTTCGAGCTTCGAGCTTCGAGCTTCGAGCTTCGAGCCCGGTGATGAATAACGAATCCAAGGAAATGCCATGAGTGCCAACGTCGAACAGAATCAACGCCCCGATTACGATCCCGAGCTACAGCGGATCGCCGACTACGTGCTCGGCTACCGCATCGACAGCCAGGAAGCGCTGGATACCGCCCGCAATTGTTTGATGGACACGCTGGGCTGCGGCCTTTTGGCACTGCGCTTTCCCGAGTGCACCAAGCACCTGGGGCCGCTGGTGGAAGGCACCGTGGTGCCGCATGGCGCGCGAGTGCCGGGTACCCAGCTGCGCCTCGACCCGGTCAAGGCGGCCTGGGACATCGGCGCGATCATCCGCTGGCTGGACTACAACGACACCTGGCTGGCCGCCGAGTGGGGCCATCCGTCGGACAATCTGGGGGCGATCCTCGCCGTCGCCGATCACCTCTCGCAGCAGCGCGTGGCGCGAGGCGAGGCGCCGCTGACCATGCGCGACGTGCTCGAAGCGATGATCATGGCCCACGAGATCCAGGGCGTGCTGGCGCTGGAAAACTCCTTCAACCGCGTCGGGCTCGATCATGTGGTACTGGTCAAGGTCGCCTCGACCGCGGTGGTCGCCAAGCTGATGGGCGCCGACCGCGAGCAGCTGCTAGCGGCGCTGTCGCACGCCTTCGTCGACGGCCAGTCGCTGCGTACCTATCGCCACGCGCCCAATGCCGGCTCGCGCAAGTCGTGGGCGGCGGGGGATGCCACTTCGCGGGCGGTGCGCCTGGCCGATATCGCCATGCGCGGCGAGATGGGCATCCCGGGCGTGCTCAGCGCGCCGCAGTGGGGCTTCTACGATGTGCTGTTCTCCAAGACCAACAAGGATCAGCAGGTCAAGCCCGAGGGGCAGCGGCGCTTCAGCGTGTCGCAGGAGTACGGCAGCTACGTGATGGAAAACGTGCTGTTCAAGATCTCCTTCCCCGCCGAATTCCACTCGCAGACCGCCTGCGAGGCGGCGGTACGGTTGCACCCGCAGGTCAAGGATCGCCTCGGCGAGATCGAGCGCATCGTCATCACCACCCATGAGTCGGCGATCCGCATCATCTCCAAGGTCGGCGAGCTGGCCAACCCGGCCGACCGCGATCACTGCCTGCAGTACATGACCGCGGTGCCGCTGGCGTTCGGCAACCTGGTCGCCGAGCACTACGAGGACGGCTTCCATGCCGACAACCCGATCATCGACGAACTGCGCGCCAAGATGGTGATCAAGGAGGACGAGCGCTACAGCCGCGAGTACCTGGAGGCCGACAAGCGCTCGATCGCCAACGCCATCCAGGTATTCTTCACCGACGGCAGCAAGACCGAGCAGATCGCCATAGAGTATCCGGTCGGCCATCGCCGGCGCCGCGAGGAGGGCATCCCGCTGCTCGAGGCCAAGTTCAAGGCCAATCTGGCGACGCGCTTCCCGGCCGCGCGCAGCGCGCGGATCTTCGAACTGTGCAAGGATCAGGCGCGACTCGAGAGCACAGCCGTCGATCAGTTCATGGAGCTGTTCGTGATCTGATCGTCAGGCCGGTCTGAAATGAAAGGAGCGCCCCATGGGGCGCTCCTTTCATTCATGGGCAGACGATTGTCACTGCTGCCCGCCGCGCTCCAGCTTGTCGATCAGCGCATCCAGGTCGGCCTCGTCCATCGCCGGTTCGCCGGCGATGCGATGCGATTCGTCGGCCCAGGCGCCGAGATCGAGCAACCGACAGCGCTTGGAGCAGAACGGCCGGTAGGGATTGTCGCCGGTCCATTCGACGCTTTTACGGCATTGCGGACAGGCGACTTGCAGCGGGCGATTGGATGGCGCGGCGTCGTGCGGGGCATCGTTGCGTGAATCCTGGGTCATGATGAGTCACCGGTTGGGCGGGTGGATGTGGCGGCGAGTTCGCGATAACGGGCATCGAGCCGCGCGACTTGGGCGACGAGCGCATCGAGATCGCCGCCATTGTCGATCACGTCGTCGGCCTTGGCCAGACGCTCGTCGCGGGGCATCTGGGCGGCGAGGATGGCGCGGGCCTGGGCTTCGTCGACGCCGTCGCGCGCGGTGGTGCGAGCCAGTTGCAGCGCCTCGGGCACGTCGATCACCAGGCTGCGATCGACCAGTCGATACTGGCCCGACTCGAACAGAAGCGGCGAGACCAGTAGGTGGTAGGACGCGCCGCTTTCACGCATGCGCTCGAGGTGCGTCAGCAGGCGCTCGCGGACCCGTGGGTGGGTCACCGATTCCAGCCAGGCGCGCTCGCCGGGCTCGGTGAAGACGATGGCGCGCAGCCGGCGCCGATCGAGCCGGCCGTCGGCGTCGAGTACCTGATCGCCGAAATGCGCGGCGATCTCGGCCAGTGCCGGCTCGCCGGGCTCGACGATCTCGCGGGCCACGTCGTCGGCATCGACCCAGGGCACGCCGTGCGCGGCGAAGGCCCGGGCGACGGCACTCTTGCCGGCGGCGATGCCGCCGGTCACGCCGATGGTCAGGGGGCGATTCACGGTCAGTCCTTCTAGTGTAATGACGGAATGCGCTTAGCCTAGCAACAGCGACCGATAGGTCGCCATCAGGGGCTCGCCATAGAGCAGTGCGATCCAGCCGGCCATGGCCAGGAAAGGCCCGAAGGGCAGCGGCATGCCGCGCAGCCGGGGAATCGTCAATTGCACGATCGCGCCGATCACCGCGCCGACCCCGGCTGACAGGATCAGCAGCAACGGCAGCATCGGCCAGCCCAGCCAGGCACCCAGCGCGGCGAGCAGCTTGAAGTCGCCGTAGCCCATGCCTTCCTTGCCGGTAATCAGCTTGAACAGCCAATAGAAGACCCACAGCACCAGGTAGCCGGCGACGGCACCGATCACCGCGCTGGGCAGTTGCCAAGGCTGGAAGCCCAACTGGTAGAGCAGCCCGGCCCAGAGTAGCGGCAGGGTCAGCACGTCCGGCAATAGCTGAGTGCGTAGATCGATCACCGCCAGCGCGAGCAGGGTCAGGCAGGCGCCGGTCAGCGCCAGGCTGGCCAGCGTGGCGCCGTGCAGGGCGACCACCGCCACCGCCAGCACGCCGCCGGCGAGTTCGATCAGTGGATAGCGCGCGCTGATCGGCTGGCTGCAGTGGGCGCAGCGTCCGCGACGCTTGAGATAGCCGAATAGTGGAACGTTGTCATGCCAGGCGATACTCGCGGCGCAGTTGGGGCAGTGCGAGCCCGGCGTGACCAGATTGACCCGCGGCAGCTCGGCGACTTCCGGATCGGCATCCATCTGCAGTGCCGCGCGGGCCTCCTCGTGCCACTGGCGCATCAGCATCGGTGGCAGCCGGGCGATCACCACGTTGACGAACGAGCCCAGGCACAGGCCCAGCACCGCGACCAGCGGCCATAATAATAAGGGGGGAAACGCGAGAGGCAAAAAAAGCTCCTTGGGTGGGGCGTGTCGCGCCCTTGGCGCTGATGAAATGGCGGCTGCAGAATTATTCACGCAGGGTTACACAATAGCTGCGGGAATCAGCGAGCGATGGCCAGGCGCGGCAAAAGCCAGCGCAGATGCGGAGTTTAGCAGCGCTAAATGAGCATTCTAAGCTGGCTTTTAACAAAGCATGGCCGAGCGCAGCGATTTCCCCTTATATGGCGTTGCCCAGCTCGAAGATCGGCAAATACATCGAAACGACCAGGCCACCGACCAGCACCCCCAGCACCACGATGATGAACGGCTCGAGCAGCGAGGTCAGGGCATCGACCTTGTTGTCGACTTCTTCCTCGTAGAAGTCGGCGACCTTGTTGAGCATGGTGTCCATCGAGCCGGCTTCCTCGCCGATGCTGACCATCTGCACCGCCAAGGTCGGGAACAGGTTGCCGGTACGCATCGCGAAGTGCAGCTGCTGGCCGTTGGAGACGTCGTCGCGAATGCGCAGGATGGCGCGCTCGTAGACGTAGTTGCCGGTCGCCCCGGAGGCGGTCTCCAGCGATTCGACCAGCGGCACGCCGGCCGAGAAGGTCGTCGCCAGGGTGCGCGAATAGCGCGCCACCGCCGACTTGTCGAGAATGTCGCCGATCACCGGCAGCTTGAGCGCGAGCTTGTGCACTCGGTAGGCGAACGCCGGCGAGCGCCTGGTGCCCTGGACGAGGCCGACGATCGCCGCGACGACGATCGCCAGGCCGGGCAGCCAGTAGGCCTGGGCGAATTCCGAAAGCGTGATGGTCATGCGCGTCATCGCCGGCAGTTCGGCGCCGAAGCCGGCGAACAGGCTCTCGAACTGGGGCACGACCTTGACCAGCAGCAGCGCGGTGACGCCGACGCCGACCGCGAGTACCGCGACCGGATAGTAGAGTGCCTTTCGCACCCGCGACTTGAGCGATTCGACTTTCTCCTTGTAGGTCGCCACGCGCTCGAGCATTCGATCCAGCGCACCGGACTGCTCGCCGGCATCGACCATGTTGGTGAACAGCCGGTCGAAATGACGCGGATGCTGGCGCAGCGCATCGGAGAAACTGGAACCGGCGGCCACCTCGTCGGCGAGCTTTTGCACCAGGTTGCGCATCGCCGGGTTCTTGAGACTCTCGGTGACCACGTTGAAGGCCTGCAGCACCGGCACCCCCGCGCGGATCATGGTCGCCATCTGTCGCGAGAACAGCATCACGTCGCGGGCCTTGATGCGCCCCGAACCGCCGAACAGGCTGCTCTTCTTGCGAATACTGCTGACGACCACGCCCTGCTTGGCGAGTTCGCGCTCGACCTCGCCGCGCAGGGCCGCGACGATCTCGCCGTCGACGACCTGGCCGCGGCTGTTCTTGCCTTTCCAGCGCCAGCGGTAGAGCTGGGTCTTTTCACGTCCGTCGCGTGCCTTGCGGGACTGCGGGCGCTTGGCGGAGGTGCTTGAGGTAGTAGCCA
This sequence comes from Halomonas sp. HP20-15, assembly GCF_033446685.1. Lineage (NCBI taxonomy): Bacteria > Pseudomonadati > Pseudomonadota > Gammaproteobacteria > Oceanospirillales > Halomonadaceae > Halomonas > Halomonas sp. HP20-15. The sequence goes on from NZ_JAWQLY010000004.1 coordinate 211,937, forward strand.
TTGTCGGTTCCCTGCGCCGTCGTGGGCGCCCGTGCGATCGATTATGCTATCGACCGCGTTGGCGCGGTCTTTATAGATAGGCGCCCTCTGCGGGGCTTTTAATCCTTGGTGACGCGATTGATCTCCTCGAGGCTGGTCAGGCCTTCGAGGACCTTCTGCAGGCCGCTGCGTCGCAGGTCGGGGTAGCCCTCCTGGCGAGCGGCATCGTCGATATCCATGGCGTTGGCTTCCTGCATGATCAGCCGGCCGATCTTTGAGCGAATCGGCACCACCTCGTAGATGCCCAGCCGGCCCTGATAACCCAGCGTGCACTGGTTGCAGCCCACCGGCTGGTAGATCGTCGCACCGGCGAGCTCCTCGTCGCTGAAGCCTTCCTCGTGCAACGCCTCGCGCGGGATGTCGGCGGGCTTCTTGCAATGGCTGCACAGCTTGCGGGCCAGCCGCTGGGCGATGATCAGCGACACGGAGCTTGCGATGTTGAACGGCGCGATGCCCATGTTGCGCAGACGGGTCAGGGTTTCCGCCGCCGAGTTGGTGTGCAGCGTCGACAGCACCAGGTGACCGGTCTGCGAGGCCTTGACGGCGATCTCGGCGGTTTCCAGGTCGCGAATCTCGCCGACCATCACCACGTCGGGGTCCTGGCGCAGGAAGGCGCGCAGCGCCGAGGCGAAATCCAGGCCGATCTTGGGCAGCACGTTGACCTGGTTGATGCCCGGCATCTTGATCTCCACCGGGTCTTCGGCGGTGGAGATGTTGCGCTCGTCGGTATTGAGGATATTGAGCCCGGTATACAGCGTCACCGTCTTGCCGCTGCCGGTGGGCCCGGTGACCAGGATCATGCCCTGCGGCTGGCCGAGGGCCGTCTCGTAGATCGCCTTCTGGGTCGGGGTGAAGCCCAGCGCGTCGATACCCAGCTTGGCCGATGCCGAATCGAGGATACGCAGCACGATCTTCTCGCCGTAGACGGTGGGCAGCGAGTTGACGCGGAAGTCGATCGAGCGGCTCTTGGAGAGCTTGAGCTTGATCGCGCCGTCCTGCGGTAGGCGGCGCTCGGAAATGTCCAGCCGCGCCATCACCTTGAGTCGCGCGGCGATGCGCGTGCGCATGTTGAAGGGCGGACGGGCGACCTCGAGCAGGATGCCGTCGATACGCAGGCGAATCCGGTAGCTGGTCTCGTAGGGCTCGAAGTGAATGTCCGAGGCGCCGCGGCGAATGGCGTCGAGCAGGATCTTGTTGACGTACTTGACCACCGGCGCGTCGTCGCTCGAGGCGCTGATGTTGGGGCCATCGTCCTCTTCCACGCCCTCGACGTTGCCGTACTCCAACCCGTCTAGACCTTCCTCCTCGTCCAGCGCCTCGAGCATATTGTCGGCGTCGGCCTGGGCCAGGTAGCTCTCGACTGCCGGTTCGAGCTGGTCGATCGGCGCCAGCACGCCCTCGACCGACAGCCCGGTGGCGAACTGCAATTCGTCGAGCATCGCCAACGACGAGGGGTAGGGCACCGCCACGGTCAGCCGGTGGCCGACGCGGATCAATGGCAGGATGCAGTGGCGGCGCAACACCTGATCGGGCATGTCGCGGTGCGGGGGCAGGATCTCCTTGCGCAGCGCGTCGAGGTCGACGATCGGCAGGCCGTATTCGTGGGCCGCCGCCTGGGTCGCCTCGCGTGCCGGCACCAGGCCAGTGTCGATGACGTGCTTTAAGAGCGAGGTTTCCTGGCGACTGGCCTCCTGCTCGGCCTGTTGGAGCGCCGCCGCGTCGACTAGGCCCTCGGCGAGCAGCCGTCGCGACAGGCCGCGCAGCCCATCGCCGGCGGCATTCTGGGACGCTCGCGCCAGCGGTGAATGGTCTCCGGCGCCTGGGCCGGCAGTATGAGAGGGCTGGTAGGAGGTCATGGCTGGATCGTTGGCCTCGTTGAGCTGCGCTCGGCATGAACAAGCATGGAGAAAACGGGCGCCGATAGGGGGCGCCTAGTATTTCTACCTTACCTCAAACCGGCGTTTGACGCGCAATAACCCATGAATGCCTGCGCTATTCGAAGCATGGCCTTGTCGAGCGCCACGTATGCTGGGGACATGGGCGAATGCAGGGGTCGATGGCGCTCAAGCGAGTGGGCTTTCCGCCGATAACTAGCGTTGAAACTATCGGCTCATGCAAACGCATGACCCATGTGATAGCTTCCCGATGATGTGGCTGGTATACAGGCATGGCGGTATTCGGGGAACTTAAATTGAGTAGCAAAGGCTTCGAAGGGGAGCAGTAAATGAACCAGGCAAAGTTTCAGGCGGCGCGACGTCAGGGCGGTTTTACCCTGATCGAGCTGATGATCGTGGTAGCGATTGTGGGTATCTTGGCGGCGGTTGCTATTCCTCGTTACCAAGATTACACGGCACGAGCAGAGGTATCTGAGGGGCTGGGTGTACTTGGCGCAGCTAAAACTACAGTCTCTGAGAATATTATGAGTGGTTCAGATGAGTGTGCAGGTGTCCAAGGCGATGTTGGTAAAACGACTTTAGCTTGTGATGCGGATACAGGGGCATTAACAGCTACTGTAAATACAGATTCACGAGGCAATGTTGCTGTCACATTTACACCGACTGCTGATAATGGTGGAGTTGAATGGGCATGCACTACCCCTACTGCAGCTAACTATCCTTATGTCCCTTCAGATTGTCGTGACGGCGGTTCTTAATTAATAATTAGCCAGGCTCGGCGATTAAGCTTTGCTGAGTCTGGCTGTTGTTTAAGTATGTATTGCTCAATACAAAGCCTGCTCCTCACTTACTACTTCCTTCAATAATTCCAGATACAAGCGATCAGCCTCGGAAAACTCCGCCGGGTCGTCGGAAATATGCACGCTAGTGGTATCGCTGATCTCGTTGGCGATACGCGTCATTACTTCCCGGTCGTTGCCTTGCCCGAGATGCTTGCGGGCGACGCTGAGCGATTGTTCGAGTATCTGGGGGTCCTGCAGTAGTTTCTTGATAAAGGCGCGCAGTTCGTTGATCACGCGCGCTTTCTGCATTTCCGAGCTGGCCATGGTCTGCCTCTCCACGAATCGATGACTGACTGGAACATCATGCCGCGAACGATAGCATGGCCGCGCCGCGCGCGTCAGCGGGCTCGTGATCAGGCCGATCGCGTAGCCTCTTGTTGGGGCCGCTTCGGTTCGGCGCTAGCGACTTGCAGTTCGCTGACCGAAGCATTGATGTCATGCCGTGCGGCTAAACGTCAGTCCACGCCGGGTGTAATTTTTTGTTACTCGACTAGGCATACTGACTTACACTTTCCTTGGGTCACAAGCCTCAGTTCGCCTACGAGGGAGCCTCGACCGGGGCGGTTGCGTGACGATCCGCGTTCATGTCGGGCTGCGTCGCGTGGGAAGGGGATCGAATATCAAGAGGAAGGCTATGTTCGTCAAGCGTAATGCCAAGGGTGAAATCGAACTGGTCAGCCGGCACCTGACGCCGGACTGCACCGAGTACCTGGCAGCCGACGCCAAGGAGTGGCGTGCGTTTCTGGCTGAAGAGAGCGGTACCCGGATGCAATGGCAGGAATCCGACCAGCAGTTGATTCGCGTGCTCGAGGACCTGATCGAGGCGCTGATCGAAAGCGGCACGCTGGATATTGCCAAGCTGCCCGAGGCGGCGCGCAGCAAGCTGGCCGATCGGCGATTGATGCGTTATCAGCAGCAGGTCGACAAGGCCCAGATCGAGCTGCGCTATGAGGAGTCACATTGAAGTCAGGTGAGGGCTAGGCGTGGGAGGGAGCCTCTTTCCGATGGTTTGCTTTTCTTTCCTCCGCCATCTTTTCCCTTCCTCGCTCAGCCGCGTCCCGGCCCCTGCCAGAGTCGCAACCGCCCCAGCCAGGGGAGCGTATCGGCGGCCTCGCGCAGCCGACCGGCCTGACGGTCGAGGTCCGGGCGCGCTTCGTCCTCGGCGGTGTACAGCGAGACGTCGATGCGATCGTCGAGATAGTGCAGGTCCAGCGCGATGCGCTGTTGCCAGCAGGGCAGTTCGCCCCAGACCCGGGCCAGTTCTTGTTCGACGTCACCACGCAGCGGCAGGGTCAGCGCACGGTCGGGCACCTCGTCGTGGGAATCGTCCTGCGGGTCGATGTGGAAGGTGATGTCGGTCAGCTGCGGATAGGCGCGGTAGAGCTCGCGGCACACCTCGTTGCCGATCTCGTGGGCCTCCGAAACGGTCAGGCGTGGCCCGACCACCAGGTGCAGGTCGAGCAGCACCTGCTCGGCGAGGGTGCGGGTACGCAACTGGTGTATGTCGTGCACGCCGGGCACGGTCAGGGCGATGTCGTGCATGCGCTGCTGGTCGGCCTCGGGCAGGGCGGTGTCGATGAGCTCCTTGCCGGCGTCCCACAGCAGCGTGACGCCGATCTTGCCGACCAGCACGCCGACGACGACGGCGGCGACGGCATCCATCCAGCCCGCACCCAGCTGGCTGCCGATCAGCCCGACGAGCACCGCGATGGTGGAGAGCGCATCGCTGCGGTGGTGCCAGGCGTTGGCCTCGAGCAACCGCGAGTTGACGCGTCGGGCCGTGGTCAGCGTGTAGCGGAAGAGCCACTCCTTGGCGAGTAGGGCGGCCACCGTCAAGCCGATCGCCACGGCCCCGGCGGGCGGCGTCGACGCGCCCTCCAGCAGCCGGCTGAGGCTATCCCAGGCGATGCCGCCAGCGACGAACAGCAGCACGCTGCCCAGCAGCAGCGTACCCAGCGTTTCGATGCGGCCGTGGCCATAGGGATGATCGTGGTCGGGTTCCTGACGGCCGAAATGGGTGGCGACGATCACGAAGACGTCGGTGACCAGATCCGAGAAGGAGTGGATACCGTCGGCGACCAGCGCCGCCGAGCCGGCTGCCAGGCCGACGACGATCTTGGCGACACCCAGTATGGTGTTCAGGACGCTGCCGACTACGGTCACGCGGTGGGCAAGGCGTGTATCTTGTTGCTGGGTCGTGGCGGTTGGCATTTAGCGAGTCCGCGAATATGAGAAATTAATGCGTTATAGTTGCGGCCCGTAGTCGAGGATGCAAGGGAACGATTTCAATGACTTCGATTGCAGTGCCGCGCCTGGTGTCATCGCGTTGGGCACCGGTTCTCAAGGTGCTGGCCATGCTCTGGCTGGTGTTGGCCGCCTTCATGGTGATGCCCTGGCTGGTGCTGATCGCCGAGCGTGACGCCGACGCAAGGGCCTTTGCGCTGTCGCTGGCGATCGTGGTGGGCACGGTGGTGGTGGCGCTGTTGATGACCTGGCGTACCGAAGTCGAACTCAAGCCCCGTCAGATGTTCGTGCTGACCACGTTGAGCTGGGTGACGGTCAGCGGCTTCGCCAGCCTGCCATTGGTGCTCGGCGCGCCGCAACTGTCGTTCACCGATGCGGTCTTCGAGTCGGTATCGGCAATTACCACCACCGGCTCGACGGTGCTGGTGGGCATCGAGCGGCTGTCCGACGGGCTCAAGCTATGGCGCGGCATGATGCAGTGGCTGGGTGGTATCGGCATCATCGTCATGGCGATCGCCATCCTGCCGTTCCTCAAGGTCGGTGGCATGCGGCTGTTCCATACCGAGTCCTCGGATTGGTCGGACAAGGTGATGCCGCGCACCGGCGGCATCGCCAAGGCGACCATGACGATATACGTGGGCCTGACCGGGCTGGCGGTGGTGAGCTACTGGCTGGCGGGCATGCTGCCGCTGGACGCGGTAGTGCTCGGCATGACCTCGCTGTCGACCGGTGGCTTCGCCAACTCCGACGCTTCGTTCAGTGCCTATGCCGACCGGCCGCTGCTCCTGTGGCTGGGGTCGTTGTTCATGCTCAGTGGCGCGCTGCCTTTCGTGCTCTATATCCGCAGCATGCGCGGCGCACCCTCGGCATTGTGGAACGATCAGCAGGTGCGCGGCATGCTGATGTTGCTGATGCTGGCGATCGTCATGTTGACGACCTATCGCGTAATGAGCGGCACCCCGGCCTTCGAGGCGCTGACCCAGGTGTCCTTCAACGTGATCTCGGTGGTCACCACCACCGGTTACGCCTCGGACGATTACACGCTCTGGGGTGGGCTGGCGATCGTGGCGTTCTTCTACCTCACCTTCGTCGGTGGCTGCAGCGGCTCGACCAGTGGCGGCATGAAGATATTCCGCTTCCAGATCGCGCTGTTGATGCTGCGCAACCAGCTGCGCTTCCTGATTCACAGCAACGGGGTCTTCGCCCAGCGCTACAATGCCAGCCTGCTCAACGACGAGATCGTGCGTGGCGTGGTGGCGTTCTCGTTCTTCTTCTTTCTGACCGTGGCGGGGCTGGCCCTGGGGCTTGCGGTATTGGGACTCGACCTGGTCACCGCGCTGTCCGGCGCAGCCACCGCGGTAGCCAATGTCGGCCCGGGGTTGGGTGACGTGATCGGCCCCGCCGGCAATTTCTCGAGCCTGCCCGATGCCGCCAAGTGGCTGCTCTGCGTGGGCATGCTGATGGGCCGGCTGGAGATTTTGACCGTGTTGGTGCTATTGACGCCGATGTTCTGGAAGAAATGAGCTACGGGGCGCGGGCGGCGAGCCACGCGCTAAGATCTGCCGTAGCTCGTAGCTCGTAGCTCGTAGCTCGTAGCTCGTAGCTCGTAGCTCGAAGCTCGTAGCTCGTAGCTCGTAGCTCGAAGCTCGAAGCTCGAAGCTCGAAGCTCGTAGCTCGTAGCTCGTAGCTCGTAGCTCGAAGCTATTCTTCCGTGATTCGCCCGGCGCGGTTGAGGATCGGGTTGGCGTACTGCGCCAGCCACCAGTCTCGCAACTCCTCGGGCACGGCCGCCAGGCGCGCGGCAAAGCGCGCCCGGTCGGCGTCGGTGACTTCGCTGAAATCGAGCAGGTCGGGGGCCTGGCCGGTGGCCTCGAGCGCCAGTTGATGGCTGGGAAAGGTGTGGTAGTTGCCGAGCACCTGGCGGTCGATCTCGGCGGCGACCTGCTCGGGCGTCTCGAAATCGGCGACGAGCGGCTCGCCGAAGCTCAGCCGGATGCGCCCCTTGGCGCCGGTGATACCGGCAACGATCGAACGGATGTCCTCGAACTCGACCTTGTCGTAGCGGCCCTGGGTATGCACGGCGTGCAGTTCGCGGGCCTTCTGCGTGTCGCAGGGGTCGTATTCGTAGCTGATCGACACCGGCACCATGCGCAGCTCGCGGATCGCCTCGCCGAGGCTGGCGCTCTTGTCGTGCTGGCGGTGAGCCATGGTCAGCATCTTGATGATCGCCGGATCGGCGCGGTCGATGCCGTCCTTGGCGCGGCCTTCGCGCTGGGCCATCCACACCGGATGATTATCCTGGGTGATCGAATGGCGGATGTAGCCGGAAAGCGCCTGGTAGGCGGCCAGCATGGCGCGCTTGCCCTTAGCGCTGCGCGGCACGATGAAGCTCTTGTTGAGCCGCATCAGGTCGGTGACGAACGGTTTCTGCAGCAGGTTGTCGCCGATGGCGATACGCACCGTGTCGCGCCCCGCCTGGTACAGCGCGTAGTTGACGAAGGCCGGGTCGAGGGCGATGTCGCGGTGATTGCCGATGAACAGGTAGCCGCGCCCGGGGTCGAGCTTGTCCAAGCCCTCGACCTCGAAGGCGTCGGTGCTGTTGGCGAGCATTCGGCGCATGTAATAGGCGATGTGATTCTGGAAGTCGCGCACGCTTGTCACACCGCGCATCTGCCGCTGCAACTTGAAGCCGGCCAGGGCGCGGGCCAGCCACGGTGCGTGGCGCGACAGCCGCGGCAGGCGATAGCGGGTGATGGCGTCGAGGAACTCACGGTCGTGGGCGAGGCGATCGAGCACCGCGGGCACTTCCGCGTCGTAATAGGGGCGGATGCTGTCGAAATTGTCCGCTGAAGGCTGTTGTGTCATGGCGTCGGCGCGGCGGGGTTGGCTTCGCCACCCAGCCAGTCGATGAGTTGTTCGATGGAGTTGGCGAGCACCTGGGTCATCAGCGCGAAATCGGCTTCCAGGCGCAGCGTCGGGTCGTCGTCGTCCTCGGTCTGGGCGGCTTCGTCGAGCACGGCGTCGGCGAAGCGCAGCGACTTGATCGCCAGGTCGTCGTGAAGCACCAGCGAAACCGCTTCGTCGATCGACAGGGCGAGTCGCGTGGCCTGGCGCCCGGTGGCGAGGACGGTCTGGATCTCCTCGCCGTCGAGATCGACCTGACGGCCGCGCAGCACGCTTTCGTCACCGCTGGTGGCCTTCAGTTCGACCTGATCGCCGAGTTCGAGCGCGGCGGGACGATTGTCGGGTTGGGTCAGCCACTCGGTCATCGCACGGGTCGGCGTCACCTTGGTTGCCAGCGGCGTGACCTTGAGGCTACCGAGCGACTGGCGCAGCAGGTCGAGGACGTCTTCGGCGCGTTGGCGGCTCGATGCATTGACGCCGATCAGCTGGCGCTTTGTATCCCACCACAGGTCGAAGCGCTGGGTGCGCACGAAGGCGCGCGGCAGGAATTCTTCATAGACCTGCTCCTTGAGCGCCTGCTTTTCCTGGCGGCGCAGCGGACGGCCCTCGTGGGTTTCCTGCTCGGTGGCGCGGGAATCGACTTCCTCGCGGACCACCGAGGCCGGTAGCAGGCGCTCCTGACGCAGCGCCGAGAGCAGGCGGTGACCGTGAAGCTCGTGCTGCAGCTGCTCGCCGGCGCGTCCCGCCGGGGCGCTCCAGCCCAACCGCCGGGCCTCGCTGCCACCCAGCGGCCGAAAGGCCTGGGCGTCGAGCGCAGTCGTCATCTCGTCGCTTGTCAGCTGCGGGGCGTCATGCACGCGATACAGGTGCAAGTGCTTGAACCACATGGCGTCGTTCCGTTGCAAAGGGGGCACATTATGGCCAATCGTCCCGCTCGGTGCCATAGGGTGAGCGACTTCGGTTGGCCAAGAACAGTTTAAAACCCTCGTTTGATAGCCTGTGGGGGCATGGTTAGAATCGAGACAGCCCTAAGCTCATCATTTTCTCTCATCTCAGGAAGCGCTGAATAAATAGCGAGCGGAGTGAAGCGCAAGGCGTACGGAGCACAGGAACCGGAGCATATGGGTTATATGTGAGGATTCCGACCGGGCTGGCGCTCCAGCACCGCACAACGCAGCGATTTGCCCGCGCAGACATTTATGCAGTTTTTCCTCATGCCAAGGATTGCTCGCCATGGACCCACGAATCGCCCGTTCCACGCTGCGCGTGCGCGGTTTCCATCTCGACGGCTATGCCCACGTCAACAACGCCCGTTACCTGGAGTTTCTCGAGGAGGGGCGCTGGGCCTATTTCGAACAACAGTTCGATCTCGCTGCGCTGTTCAATCAGGGGCTGGCCGCGGTCGCCGTCAACCTCAACATCAACTACCGGCGTGCCGCGGTCATCCATGACGAGCTGGAAGTGCTGACCTCGCTGTCCAGCCTCAGTCATCGCAGCGCCGTCATCCATCAGAAGATCAACCGGGTCGGCGACGGCAAGCGCATCGCCGATGCCGACTTCACCTTCGTGCTGCTGGACACCAAAACCGGCAAGAGCCTGCCGATCGACGGCGAGGTGCGCGATACCCTGCTCCCCTATGTGCTAGGCGAGCCGAATACGGCTGTCTAGACCGAGCCGCGTGACCCACGGCGTCAACGCGCCGACATCCCCGGCGCTGCCTTAATGGGCCGCGCAATGGTATAATCGCCCGATCGTGTCGCCCCGCGGGGCGCACAGCCTTCGCCTCGTCGCCTCATCGGTGCCAGCCGGACGGGAGCGAAGGTTAATCGCTTGCTGTTATGCCAGCGCTTATCAGTCGCAGTGCAAAGGATTTGACGACACATGGGTGACATCGCCAGAGAGATTCTGCCAGTCAATATCGAGGACGAGCTCAAGCAGTCGTACCTCGATTACGCGATGAGCGTGATCATCGGCCGCGCGCTGCCGGACGTGCGTGACGGGCTCAAGCCCGTTCACCGCCGTGTGCTCTATGCCATGCACGAGCTGGGCAACGACTGGAACAAGCCCTACAAGAAGTCCGCCCGCGTGGTCGGCGACGTGATCGGTAAGTATCACCCGCACGGCGATAGCGCGGTCTACGACACCATCGTGCGCATGGCCCAGGACTTCTCGATGCGTTACGTGCTGGTCGACGGCCAGGGCAACTTCGGCTCGATCGACGGCGACAGCGCGGCGGCGATGCGTTACACCGAAGTGCGCATGGCGCGGCTCTCCCATGAGTTGCTGGCCGATCTCGAGAAGGACACCGTCGACTGGGTCGACAACTACGACGGCACCGAGCGCATCCCGGACGTACTGCCGACCCGCGTGCCCAACCTGCTGGTCAACGGCGGCTCGGGCATCGCGGTGGGCATGGCGACCAATATCCCGCCGCACAACATGGTCGAGGTGATCAACGGCTGCCTGGCGCTGATCGACGACTACACGCTGTCCATCGACGATCTGATGGAATACATCCCGGGCCCCGATTTCCCCACCGCGGGGATCATCAACGGCAAGGCCGGCATCCTCGACGCCTACCGCACCGGCCGCGGGCGCATCTATGTGCGCGCCCAGTACACCGTGGAGCATCACGAGAAGAGCGGCCGCGATCATATCGTCATCACCGAGCTGCCGTATCAGGTCAACAAGGCGCGCTTGATCGAAAAGATCGCCGAACTGGTCAAGGACAAGCGCATCGAGGGCATCGCCGAGCTGCGCGACGAATCCGACAAGGATGGCCTGCGCGTGGTGGTCGAGGTCAAGCGCGGCGAGTCCGGCGAGGTCGTGGTCAACAACCTGTTCGCCCACACTCAGCTCGAAACCGTGTTCGGCATCAACATGGTGGCGCTGGACGACGGCCAGCCCAAGACGCTCAACCTCAAGCAGATGCTCGAGGCCTTCGTCCGCCACCGTCGCGAGGTGGTTACCCGGCGCACGCTGTATGAACTCAAGAAGGCCCGCGAGCGTGGTCACATCCTCGAAGGCCTGGCGGTGGCGATCTCCAACATCGACGAGGTGATCGAGCTGATCAAGGCCTCACCGAGCGCCGCCGAAGCCAAGGAGAAGCTGCTCGACAAGGCCTGGCAGCCGGGTCAGGTAAGCAACATGCTCGAGCGTGCCGGGGCGGTGTCCTGCAAGCCCGAGGGCCTCGAGGAAGGCCTGGGGCTTTCCGAGGATCAGCGCGAGTACCGCTTGTCGCCGGCTCAGGCCCAGGCGATCCTCGAGCTGCGCCTGCACCGGTTGACCGGGCTCGAGACCGAGAAGCTGCTCAACGAGTACCTGGGCATTCTCGAGAAGATCGCCGAGCTCAGCGAAATCCTGGCCTCCGCCGATCGCCTGCTCGAGGTGATCCGCGAGGAACTGATCGCGGTGCGCGATCAGTACGGCGACGCGCGCAAGACGGTCATCCAGACCAGCCGCCTCGACCTGACCATCGCCGATCTGATCAACGAAGAGGACATGGTGGTCACCATCTCGCGCTCGGGCTACGCCAAGACCCAGCCGATCACCGACTACCAGGCCCAGCGCCGCGGCGGACGCGGCAAGTCGGCGACCAGCATGAAGGACGAGGATGTCATCGAGCACCTGCTGGTGGCCTCGACCCACGACACCGTGCTGCTGTTCTCCAACAAGGGCAAGGTCTACTGGCTCAAGGTCTACGAGATTCCCGCGGCCAGCCGCGGCTCGCGGGGCAAGCCGCTGGTCAACCTGCTGCCGCTGGACGGCGACGAGTCGATCAACGCCATGTTGCCGGTGCGTGAATATCGCGAGGACAGCTACATCTTCTTCGCCACTGCCAACGGCACCGTCAAGCGCACCACGCTCGATCAGTTCTCGCGGCCGCGCAGCGTGGGGCTGATCGCCATCGATCTCGATGAAGGCGACCGCCTGGTCGGCGCCGCGGTGACCAATGGCGAGGACCACGTCATGCTGCTGTCGTCCAACGGCAAGGCGATCCGCTTCGAGGAGGGCAACGTCCGCGCCATGGGCCGCACCGCGCGCGGCGTGCGCGGCATGCGCCTGCAGGGCGATGCCGAGGTTATCAGCCTGATCATCCCGCGCTCGACGCAGATCGACGACAGCGACGCGAGCGATGACGACGGCGATATCGACGAAGCCACCAAGGTCGAAGCCATGGAAGCGGAGACCGGCAGCGTCGACATCGCCGACGACCAGATCTACATTCTGACCGCCTCGCAGCGCGGCTACGGCAAGCGCACGCGGCTGGAGGCCTTCCCGCTGCGTGGGCGCGGCGGCCAGGGGGTGATCGCCATGCAGACCAGCGCGCGCAACGGCGATCTGGTGTCGGCGATCCAGGTTCACGCCTGCGACGAGATGATGCTGATCACCGACCGCGGCACGCTGGTGCGGACCCGCGTCGAGGAGGTCTCGGCGACCTCGCGCAACACCCAGGGGGTGATGCTGATCCGTTTGGGCGAGGGCGAGTCGCTGGTCAAGACCGTGCGCGTCGACGAGCCCACCGAAGAGCAGGTCGAAGCGGCGGACGACGCCTCGCTGGGCGACACTTCGTCGGGCGATGTCGTCGACGGTGAGACTGCTACGGGCAGCGAGGGTGCTGACGATGGCGACGGGCCGGGGCCGCTAGACTCGCAGTAAAGCGAGCCGAGCCCATCCTGCGACCGCCGTTTATTGGCGGTCGCTTGCCAATGGCCGGTACGTCGGTCACCCGCATCCGTACTTTGACAAACCCGTGCTTCAATAGCCGTATTTCAATAGCTGAATTTTAAAAGAGAATTGCGAGAGACGACGCCGATGACACGCCGCTACAACTTCTGCGCCGGGCCGGCCGCGTTGCCGACCCCGGTACTCGAGCGCGCCCGCGAAGAGATGCTCGACTACCGGGGCCACGGCCTGTCGGTCATGGAGATGAGCCACCGCAGCCCCGAGTTCGAGGCCATCGCCGGAGCCGCCGAGGCCAACCTGCGCACGTTGCTGCAGATACCCGACAACTACCGGGTGTTGTTCATGCAGGGCGGAGCGACGATGCAGTTCGCCTGTGTCCCGCTCAACCTGCTGGGTGGCGGCGGGACGCCCAACTATCTCGACACCGGCATCTGGTCGGGCAAGGCGATCAAAGAGGCCGACCACCTGGCCGGTTCGCATCTCGCCGCCACCAGCCGGGCAAGCGGCTATGTCGATGTCCCGCGTAATGATGCGATCGCGCTGAGCGCGGATGCGGCCTATCTGCATTACTGCCATAACGAGACCATCGGCGGTCTGGCCTACGACTACACGCCCGACGTGGCGGTGCCGCTGGTCTGCGACATGTCCTCGTCGATTCTTTCAACGCCGCTGGACGTCAGCCGCTACGGGGTGATCTACGCTGGCGCGCAGAAGAATATCGGCCCGGCCGGCCTGACCCTGGTGATCGTGCGTGACGATCTGCTCGGGCAGGCGCTGCCGCGCACGCCCTCCCTGCTGGACTGGAAGGTCTACGCCGACAACGCGTCGATGATCAATACGCCGCCGACCTACGCCTGGTACCTGGCCGGGCTGGTCTTCGAGTGGCTCAGGGACGATGTCGGCGGCATCGAGGCGATGGCGACGATCAACCGGCGCAAGGCGGCGACCCTGTATGGTGCCATCGATGCCAGCGACTTCTATAGCAATCCGATCGCGCCGGTCAATCGTTCGCTGATGAACGTGCCGTTCGTGCTCGCCGACGAGGCGCTCAACAACACTTTCCTCGACGAAGCCGAGGCGGCGGGGCTGCTCAACCTCAAGGGACACCGTAGCGTCGGCGGCATGCGCGCCAGCCTCTACAATGCCGTCACCGAGCAGGCCGTCGATGCGCTGGTGGCGTTCATGGGCGACTTCGAACGCCGTCACGGCTGAATCCTAGCTGTAAGTTTGAAGCTGTAAGCTGGAAGTCAAACTGCAAGCAAAACGTTGGCTTCCAGTGCTGTCTTGACCGAGGACTACTGATGAGCGACACCTCTATCAATCTCGATGAACTGCGCGAGCGCATCGACGAAATCGATACCCAGATCCTGCAGCTGATCAGCGAGCGCGCCCAGTGCGCTCAGCGTGTCGCCCAGGTCAAGACCGCCGGCGACCCGCAGGCGGTGTTCTATCGCCCCGAGCGCGAAGCCCAGGTGCTGAGGCGTATCATGGCGCTCAACCCCGGCCCGCTGGACGCCGAGGAGATGGCGCGGCTGTTCCGCGAGATCATGTCCGCCTGCCTGGCGCTCGAGCAACCGGTCAAGGTCGCCTATCTGGGGCCCGAAGGCACCTTTACCCAGCAGGCGGCGCTCAAGCATTTCGGCGAAAGCGCCCGCAGCCTGCCGATGGCGGCGATCGACGAGGTCTTCCGCGAAGTCGAAGCCGGCGCCGTCAACTACGGCGTGGTGCCGGTCGAGAACTCCACCGAGGGGGTGGTCAACCACACCCTGGATTCGTTCATGGACTCGTCGATGCACATCTGCGGCGAGGTGGTGCTGCGCATCCACCACCACCTGCTGATTGCCGGCACCACCCGGCAGGACAAGATCTCGCGCATCTACTCCCATCCGCAATCCTTCGCCCAGTGCCGCAAGTGGCTCGACGCTCATTATCCCCACGCCGAGCGAGTGCCGGTCTCGTCGAATGCCGAGGCCGCCCGGCTGGTCAAGGGCGAATGGCACAGTGCGGCGATCGCCGGCGACATGGCGGCCAAGCTCTACGGTCTGGAACGTATAGCCGAGAAGATCGAGGACCGCCCCGACAACTCGACGCGCTTTCTGATCATCGGTCACCAGGACGTGCCGATGTCTGGCACCGACAAGACCTCGCTGGTGGTGGCGATGCGCAACCAGCCGGGGGCGCTGCACGATCTGCTCGAGCCTTTCCACCGTCACCAGATCGACATGACCCGCCTCGAGACCCGGCCGTCGCGTACCGGGGTGTGGAACTACGTGTTCTTCATCGACTTCAAGGGCCACGTCGATCAACCCGAGGTCGCCGCGCTGCTCGATGAAGTGCGCCTGCGTGCCGCCGAGATGAAAGTACTGGGCTCCTACCCGCAGGGGGTGCTTTAAGTGGTGGAGCGAAGCCACGACGGCGCACGGCGAATCGCCGAGTCGCGCATCCTGATCGTCGGTCTGGGATTGATCGGCGGCTCGCTGGCCGCGGCGCTCAAGACCGGTGGCTATCGCGGCGAGATCGCCGCCTGCGACCGCGACCCCGGCGAGATCGCCCGCGGCATCGCCATGGGCGTGATCGATGACGGCGGCACCGAGCTGGCGCCATGGGTCGAGGGCAGCAGCCTGATCGTGCTGGCGGTGCCGGTGATGGCCATGCAGGCGGTGATGGCGACGCTGCGCCCGGTGCTCAGCGATCAGGTGATCACCGACGTCGGCAGCACCAAGCTGGCGATTCGCACCGCCGCCGAAGCGGTATTCGGTGCGTTGCCGGCGCGCTTCGTGCTCGGCCACCCGATCGCCGGTTCCGAGAAGAGCGGCGTCGCGGCCTCCAATCCGACGCTTTATCGTCATCACAAGGTGATTCTCACCCCCGAGCCCGACAATGACCCCCGGGCGGTGGCGCGGGTGCGCGCGATGTGGGCGGCATGCGGCGCCGAGGTGCTGGAAATGGCCGTCGAGCGCCACGACCAGGTGCTGGCACGCACCAGTCATCTGCCGCACCTGCTGGCCTTTTCGCTGGTCGACACCTTGGCGCGCCAGGACGAGCGCCTCGAGATATTCCGCTACGCCGCCGGCGGCTTTCGCGACTTCACGCGGATCGCCGGCAGCGACCCGGTGATGTGGCGTGACGTGTTCACCGCCAATCGCGACGCGGTGCTCGCCGCGCTCGACGACTTCGAGGCCGGCGTGGCGCGTCTGCGTGCGGCGGTCGAGCGCGGCGACGGCGATGCCATGCTGGCGACGCTGGACCGCGCCAGCCATGCTCGGCACTATTTCGACACCCTTTTGAACCAGACGAGATATCAGGCGATGGAACAACGCAACATTCGCTACCGCGTGGAGCCCGGCGGCAGCGTTCGCGGGACGATTCGCGTGCCCGGCGACAAGTCGGTCTCGCACCGTTCGATCATGCTCGGTGCGCTGGCCGAGGGCGTGACCCAGGTGCAGGGCTTCCTCGAGGGCGAGGACAGCCTGGCCACGCTGCAGGCCTTCCGCGAGATGGGCGTGGCGATCGAAGGGCCGCACCAGGGGCGCGTGACCATCCACGGGGTCGGCATGCACGGCCTCAAGGCGCCGGTCGGCCCGCTCTACGTGGGCAATGCCGGTACCGCCATGCGGCTGTTCGCCGGGCTGCTGGCGGGGCAGGCCTTCGATACCGAGTTGACCGGCGACGTCTCGCTGACCAAGCGGCCGATGGGTCGCGTGGCCGATCCGCTGCGCGCGATGGGCGCGGTGATCGAGACCGCCGAGGGCGGCCGGCCGCCGCTCAGGATCAAGGGCGGCCAGCGACTCAAGGGCATCGATTACGACATGCCGATGGCCAGCGCGCAGGTCAAGTCGTGCCTGCTGCTGGCCGGCATGTACGCCCAGGGCGAGACCCGGGTGCGCGAGCCGGCGCCGACCCGCGATCACACCGAACGTATGCTCAACGGCTTCGGTTATCCGGTGTCCCGCGACGGCAACCTCGCCTGGCTCAGCGGCGGCGGCAAGCTCACCGCCGGACCGATCGACGTGCCTTCGGACATCTCCTCGGCGACGTTCTTTCTGGTCGCGGCGGCGATCACGCCGGACGCCGACCTGACCCTCGAGCATGTCGGCGTCAATCCCACGCGGATCGGCGTGATCAATATCCTCAAGGCGATGGGCGCCGACCTCACGCTGAGCAACCAGCACGAAGTGGGCGGCGAGCCGGTGGCCGATATTCGCGTACGCTACACGCCGCTCAAGGGCATCGAGATCCCGGCCGACCAAGTGCCGCTGGCGATCGACGAATTTCCGGCGCTGTTCGTCGCCGCGGCCAGCGCCGAGGGTACGACGCGGCTGCGCGGCGCCGAGGAGTTGCGGGTCAAGGAATCCGACCGGCTGCAGGCGATGGCCGACGGTCTCGCCGAGCTGGGCGTCGACGTCACCCTCTACGCCGATGGCATCGACATCGTCGGCCGCCTTGAAGGCCAGGGCCACGACGGCCCCAGCTACGGCGGCGGGCGCATCGACAGCCTCGGCGATCATCGTATCGCCATGGCGTTCAGCGTCGCCGCGCTGCGTGCCCGCGAGGCGATCGTGATCGACGACTGCGCCAACGTGGCGACCTCGTTTCCCGGCTTCGTCGAGCTGGCGCGCAAGGTCGGGCTGTCGCTTGCGGAGCAGGCCGGCGGGGCGCGCCAGGACGAGGAGGGCGCATGAGCGATAATGCTTCCGCCGTGGTGCTCGCCATCGACGGTCCCGGCGGGGCCGGCAAGGGCACGGTGAGCCGGCTGATCGCCGAACGCTTGGGCTGGCACCTGCTGGATTCCGGGGCGCTTTATCGCCTGACCGCCCAGGCGGCGCTCAAGCACGGCGTGGCGCTCGACGACGAGCCGGCGTTGGCGCGGCTGGCCGAATCGCTGGATGTCGCCTTCATCGCCGAAGGCGGCGAGACGCGGGTCATGCTCGAGGGCGATGACGTGAGCGCGGCGATCCGTACCGAGACGATGGGCGAATGCGCTTCCCAGGTCGCGGCGTTGCCGACGGTGCGCCAGGGTCTGCTGGCGCGCCAGCGCGATTTCCAGAAGCCGCCCGGTCTGGTCGCCGACGGACGCGACATGGGCACGGTGGTATTTCCCACCGCGCCGCTGAAGATATTCCTCACCGCATCCGCCGAGGAGCGCGCCCGCCGGCGCCACCTCCAGTTGCAGGAAGCGGGCGTGGATGCTAGTCTACCGAGTCTTTTGAAAGACATTCAGTCTCGCGACGCACGCGACATGCAGCGTGCCGTGGCTCCGCTCAAGCCGGCCGACGATGCCGTTGAGCTGGATACCACCGAGCTGTCGATACCGGATGTGGTAGATCACATTCAGAGGCTGCTTGAGGATCGAAGTCTGATCGCCTCGATCTGAAGTGAAGTCCCCGATGCGACGACGCTTCCGGCGCCCCCGGCAAGATGTAATGACGTGCTCCGGCAACCTGACGACATGCGACTGAGAGCCGGATCAGGTCGAACCAGCGCCAACATCCCCGGGGATTTGTAAAGTAGGCCCGCACTCGCTGGTGGTGTGGAGAAGGCGACAACCGCCATTACCGTTGATCACGTAGGATGCTCATGAGCGAAAGCTTTGCTGAACTGTTCGAACAGTCCCTCCAGGACATCAACATGGAACCCGGTGCCATCGTCATGGCCACCGTGGTGGACATCGAAGGTGACTGGATTACCGTCAACGCCGGCCTGAAATCCGAAGGCCAGATTCCCGTGGCTCAGTTCCGTGACGATAACGGCGAACTGACCATCGGTGTTGGCGACGAAGTCAAGGTTGCACTCGAAGCCGTCGAAGACGGGTTCGGTGAGACGCGTCTGTCCCGCGAGAAGGCCAAGCGTGCCGAAGCCTGGAAAGAGCTGGAAGCCGCCTTCGAAAAGGACGAGATCGTCAAGGGCGTGATCAACGGCAAGGTCAAGGGCGGTTTCACGGTCGACGTGGCCTCCATCCGCGCCTTCCTGCCGGGTTCGCTGGTCGACGTGCGCCCGGTGCGCGACACCACGCACCTCGAGAACAAAGAGCTCGACTTCAAGGTCATCAAGCTCGATCCCAAGCGCAACAACGTGGTCGTCTCTCGCCGTGCCGTTCTCGAAGCCGAGAACAGCGCCGAGCGTGAAGCGCTGCTGGCGACTCTGCAGGAAGGTCAGCAGATCCAGGGTATCGTCAAGAACCTCACCGATTACGGTGCGTTCGTCGATCTGGGCGGCGTCGATGGCCTGCTGCACATCACCGACATGGCCTGGAAGCGCATCAAGCATCCGTCCGAGATCGTCGGTGTCGGCGACGAGATCAACGTCAAGGTGCTGAAGTTCGACCGTGAGCGCAACCGCGTTTCGCTGGGTCTCAAGCAGCTGGGTGAAGATCCCTGGGTCAACATCAAGGCGCGTTACCCGGAAGGCACCAAGGTCGACGCTCGCGTCACCAACCTCACCGACTACGGCTGCTTCGCCGAGCTGGAAGAGGGTGTCGAGGGTCTGGTCCACGTCTCCGAAATGGACTGGACCAACAAGAACATCCACCCGTCCAAGGTCGTGCAGGTCGGCGACGACGTGCAGGTCATGGTGCTGGATATCGACGAAGAGCGTCGTCGTATCTCGCTGGGCATCAAGCAGTGCACCACCAACCCGTGGGAAGACTTCAACGCCCGTTACAACAAGGGCGACCGGGTTGCCGGGACCATCAAGTCGATCACCGATTTCGGTATCTTCATTGGTCTGGAAGGCGGCATCGACGGCCTGGTTCACCTGTCCGACATCTCCTGGTCCGAGACCGGCGAAGAGGCGGTGCGCCAGTTCAAGAAGGGCGACGAAGCCGAAGCCGTCATCCTGTCGATCGATCCCGAGCGCGAGCGCATCTCGCTGGGCATCAAGCAACTCGAGACCGATCCGGTTTCCGAGTTCCTGGCCGTCAATGACAAGGGCTCGATGGTTACCGGCCGTGTCGTCGAAGTCGATGCCAAGGAAGCCCATGTCGAGCTGGCGACCGATGTCATCGGTATCCTCAAGGCCTCCGAGATCAGCGCCGACCGTGTCGAAGACGCGCGTAACGTGCTCAGCGAGGGCGACAGCGTCGAAGCCCGCATCGTCGGCGTCGATCGCAAGAATCGTGGAATCGCCCTGTCGATCAAGGCCAAGGACCAGGCGGACACGCGCCGCAACATGGGTCGCCTGCGCGAGCAGGAAAGCGAGTCCAGCCCGACCACCATCGGTGATCTGATCAAGCAGCAGATGGGTCAGGACTGATCGTCCGCTAGACGCAAGATAGCAAGCTAAAGCCGCGACCCGAGGGTCGCGGCTTTTTTGTGCCCGCTCGGTGGCTGGGAAAGGGCGTAGCCGCGCCCGACTTAGCTGGATGGCGGCTCGAGATGCGCTTCCAACGCGCTGAGCAGGCCGCGCAGCAGCGACAGCTCCTTGCGGTTGGGCTGGGCGCGGGCGAACAGGGCGTGCAGGTGATCCGAGGTCCGCGCATGGGGCTGGTTGATAAATCCCGAGCCCTCCATGACGCGTTGCAGATGTTCGTGGAAGTAGGCGAGCTGCTGCTGGGACGGTAGCGGGCCATGTGTCGGTGTCGCCGCGGACGGCTTGCCGGCCTGACGACGCCAGGCGCCATAGACTTCGTGTGCCAGCACCTGGACCGCCTGGGACAGATTGAGAACGCCATAATCGGGATTGGCTGGGATGCTGACCTGGTGGGTGCAGTGGCGGATCTCGTCGTTGGTCAGGCCGTAACGCTCACGCCCGAAGACCAGCGCCACCGGGGCTTGTGTGGCGTTGGCGACCAGCGTGCGGGCCATCTCGTCGGGTTCGTCGAAGTGTGGCAACGGCAGGCTGCGCAGGCGCGCGCTGGCGCCGACGACCTGCACGCAGTCGCTGACCGCCTCCTCGAGGCTAGTGACGACCCGCGCGTCCTCGATCACATCGGTGGCCCCGGCGGCCAGCCGCGTCGCTTCGGCATCGGGGAAGCAGCGCGGGTTGACCAGCGTCAGCCGGGTGAGCCCCATGGTCTTCATGGCGCGCGCGCTGGCGCCGATGTTGCCGGGATGAAAGGTCTGGACGAGAACGATGTGGATATTGTCGAGCATGTTGAACGCTTGTGAAGGAAATCGAGTCAGTTTACGCGACGGCTCCGCCCTGCACGAGTGCGTCGCAGGATTGTCGCAGTTGGTTGACAAGAGGGCCGTAGACAAGCTGAAGGGGAGGTCCGACGCCATGGATGGCGTCGGTAGCGTACATGGATGTATTCACAGCGCCTCCTCCCAGGCTTATCGACGGACCGGTATAAAATCCCGCACTGCGGGGGACGGGGTTGTCCAACAACAGCGCCGCGGCTAGACTGCGGCTCTTCCCAGGAGTCGCCATGTCGCCGAATTCATCCCGCAACAAGCCGCAGGCCAAGCCGGTCTCGACGCTGGTGCCCAATGAGCTGCTACTGTATTGCCGGCCAGGGTTCGAGAACGACCTGAGCGCCGAACTGCAGAGCAAGATCGGCGCGCTGGACTCGCAGGACGCCACGGCTCCAGGGGTCGCCGAGCCGGGCATCGGCCATGTGCGCTGGGTGATGGGCGACGCTCAAACCGCCAATGCGCTGCACCGCGAACTACCGCTCGAAGCGCTGGTCTTCGCCCGCCAGTCGCTGGTTGCCTTGCCGCCGCTCGTCGGGCTTTCTCGCGACGATCGACTGACCCCGATCATCGCGCAGGTCGTCGCCAGCGGCTGGAGTTTCGAGTCGCTGTGGCAGGAAACACCGGATTCCAACGAAGCCAAGGCACTAGCCGGCTTGATGAAGGCGCTGCAAAAGCCACTGGAGTCGACGCTACGCAAGCGCGGCGCATTGCGTCGCAAGGCCGGCGGGCGGCGCCTGCACCTTTACTGGACGGCCGGCGATGGCGTGCAGTTGGGCATGAGCTTTCCCGGCAACCGCAGCGAGGCGCTGGGCGGTATCCGCCGGCTGCGCGCTCCCCACGACGCGCCGAGCCGCTCGACGCTCAAGCTGGAGGAAGCCTGGCACGTATTCATACCCCGCGACGAGTGGGAAGAGCGCCTGCATGCCGGCATGCAGGCGGCGGATCTGGGCGCGGCACCGGGTGGCTGGACCTATCAGCTGGTGCGCCAGGGGATGCACGTCTACGCCATCGACAACGGGCCCATGGGACGCGAGTTGATGGCGACAGGCCAGGTCGAGCACTTGCGCGAGGACGGCTTCACCTGGCAACCGCCGCAGCGCCTCGACTGGTTGGTGTGTGATATCGTCGACAAGCCGATGCGGGTCATCGACATGGTCGGGCGCTGGCTGCTCAAGCGCTGGTGTCGCGAGGCGATATTCAACCTGAAACTACCGATGAAGCAGCGCTGGGCGGAAGTCGCGCGCTGTATCGAGCAGCTTGAGACGCGTCTGGCGGATGCCGGGATCGAGGCGCGAATCGCCTGCAAGCAGCTCTACCACGATCGCGAGGAAGTCACCGTTCACGTGCGGCTGCCATGAAGTCTTCGCTCGCGACGGCTCCGGGCGATGCGCCGCTCGATGATGATCCTATACCTGCAACCGCTCCATCAGACGAGGCCAGCGATGGGTACCCCCAGCGATTCCGCTTTCGATGCCGAACTGGATACCACCGGGCTCTACTGCCCCGAACCGATCATGCTGATGCACAACCGGGTGCGCGACATGCGCCCCGGCGAGGTGCTCAAGGTCATCGCCAGCGATCCCGCGACCACCCGCGACGTGCCCAAGTTCTGCAACTTCCTGGGCCATGAATTGCTCGCTCAGGAGCAGCACGGCGACGACTATCTCTACTTGATTCGCCTGGGCTAACGCGCTTCGTCTGGACTGAGGCGTTACAGCGGCTTCATCGGTCAGTCGTCGTGGCCGACCATGCAGGCCAGCGCCTCGAGGGTGGCCGGGTCTTCCTGGCGGATGCGATTGGCGATGGCCCGCTGAAAGAAATAGACCACCTGATGGCGGCTATGGCCGGGATAGAGGCAATCGTCACCGGCGACCACCGGGGTCGACTCGATCCGGCTCTCGTCGACCAGCAGCGCCTCGACCTCGCCATTGCTGTAGAGCCGCCAGCCGAAGACCAGCTTGAGTTGCCAGGTCGCCGCGTCCTCATCGAGGCACAGGGCGTGCGTGCCCAGCGTCTCGGGCAGCTGTTGCAGGAGGGTCGTTTCGCCGCTTTCCTCGTAATCGAAATACGCGGCGGCGTGCTCGAGTTCATAGACCTTGTGCTCGGGCGCGGTGTAGAAGATTTCTTCGGTCTCGGGATCGCGGTAGCCGACGAAGTGACCATGCTCTGGATCGTCGAGATCGTGACAGGGCGTCAGCGCTTCCATCCACGGCACCAGACCGACGACCTCCCCGTCGTCACGCAGCCCCCAGGCGAGCAATGGCATCCCGTAGAGCGTGTCGGGGTCGGAGGCCAGATGATAAACCATCTCGAGGCCATCCAGCTCGGGGGCGAGGCGAACCAGATGGCGCTTGGCCCTCAGCCGGTTGCGCATGGTCTCCAGGTCGATGACCTGGGCGGAGCGGGGGGACATTGGGATACCCATGGTTACCCTCCTCATCGGCAAGATTTCGGCCTAGGCCTCGATTCACTATTAGCACAGCTCGCTGGTTGAAGTTAACCCCTGTCGGCGGATGCGTGTGCGGCGGCGATATCAGTGCCCGCCTGGCAGACCCGCCAAAGGCGCCACCCCAAAAGCAGCGCGGCGACGCTCAAACCCGCGACCAGACCGAGCCAGTAACCGTAGACGCCGAGTGGCTGCCAGTCGGCGATGCCGACGCTGCCCAGCAGGTAGCCGCCGCCGAGGCCCACCGCCCAGTAGGACACCAGGGTGATCGCCATGATGATGCGCGTATCCTTGTAGCCGCGCAGCGCCCCCGCCAGATTGACCTGCAGGGCATCGGAAAACTGATAGATCATGGCCAGCCAGATCAGCGACCTGGCCAGCGACTGAACGTCTTCGTTAGGAGTGTAAAGCGCCACCACCGGCCCCGCGGTGAGCCACAGGATCAAATCGTTGAGCAGCGCCACCAGCAGGCAGGCGACGATGCCGTTCCAGGCCACGAAGGCGGCGCCGCGTCGCTGCCCGCTGCCCAGCGTATGGCCTACGCGCACCGTCAGCGCCATGCCCAGCGAAAGCGGCAGCATGAACAGGATCGAGGTGTAATTGAGCGCAACCTGGTGCGCGGCGACGGCGATCTCGCCGAGACTGGCTATGAACAGCGCGATCAGCGTGAACAGCGTCACTTCGACGAAGATCGCCACCCCGATCGGTGCGCCGACATGCAGCAATTCACCGAGCATGGCGCGCTGCGGGCGGGCCAGCCTCGACCAGAGATGCAGTGGCGCGAATATCGCGCTGCGGTGCGTATAGGCCAGCAGCGCGAGACACATCACCCACATCGCCAGCGCGGTGGCGATGCCGCAGCCTACCGCGCCCAGCGCCGGCAGCCGACCTAGCGCCGCGGGCAGGGCATCGCCGAACAGCGCCTCGAGGCCGGGGCCGCCGTAGATCAACAGATAGTTGCAGGGAATGTTCACGCCCAGCCCCAGCAGGCTGATCCATAGCGCCGGGCGCGTATGGTTCATGCCATCGGCGAAGGCGCGCAATGCCTGGAAGGCGGCCACGCCCGGCATGCCGAAGGCGACCATCGCCAAGTAGCTGGCGGAGAGCGAAGCGACGTGCTCGGGGACCGCCATCAGGCGAAACACCGGCATCACCGCGAACGCCAGCAGCAGGGCGGCGATCACGCCTAGGGCCAGCGCCAGCCACAGGGCCTGATGCACGAAGGGGCGGATCTGCGCGACGCGCTTGCCGCCCAGTAGCTGGGCGACGATCGGCGTCAGGCCCATCAACGTGCCGGTGGCGAACAGCATCAATGGCAGCCACAGGCTGGAGCCGACCGAGATCGCCGCGAGATCGGTCGCGCTGGCGCGCCCGGCCATGATCACGTCGGTCACGCTCATCCCCGACTGGGCGAGTTGCGCGCCGCAGATGGGCAGCGCCAAGCGTATCAGCGCGGCGTTTTCTCGCCGCCAGCGCTGCCAGCGGTTTCCGGTTGTCGCCACGGCGACGCTCCCTATCGGCCGACGGAGGTAGAGAAAACCGCCATTCTAGGCGACTCGCGAGGGCCTGCCTACGCGACCGATGTCGCAGGATACGGCGAGCGGGTGCCAGCTGGGTGAACGACTCGTATAATGCCGGCCATGAACGACGCTACCGATTTCCATCGCATCGACGACGTCATCACCCTGTTCGATGGCCTGTTTAGCACGGCTCACCGCACCCAGTTGGTGGCCGGCGGCGAAGAGCCGCTTTATCGGCCGGCCGGGGATGGCGACGGCTATCACCAAGTGATCTTCACGCGCGACTATTTCGCCAGCGCGCTGCACGAGATCAGCCACTGGTGCATCGCTGGCGAGCGTCGCCGGCAACTCGAGGACTACGGCTACTGGTATTGCCCCGATGGGCGCGATGCCGGTGCACAGCAGGCGTTCGAGGCCGCCGAGGTGGCGCCGCAGGCCCTGGAGCTGCTGTTTTCGCACGCCTGCCGACGGCGCTTCCACGTCAGCGTCGACAACCTCGGCGACGTCCCGGTCGACCGCGAAGCCTTCAGAGCGCGCGTCGAGGCCCGTGCCGAGCGTTACCGGCGCGAAGGGCTGCCGCGGCGTGGCGAGGCTTTTTGCATCGCGCTGGAGGCCTTCTATCGGGAAGGGGCATCGCTCGATGAGGCGGTCGCCATGGGCCGCGAGCGTCTGGCCCGCGGCGCGGCGGAGGGCTGCGTAGCGTGACGGATACGCCGGGTTAGCTGGCGGCGTCCTCGATCAGTCGCTGATGAAGGTAGAGCATGACCTGCACTTCATGATCGGGGCGCAACGGTTCGAGCCCCAGCTCGCCGAACAGCTCGTTGCGTGCGCGCGCCCATTCGCCGGCCGCGAGGTCGGGGTAAAGGCTCTCGGCGGGGGCCAACTCGACGAACGGGTCGACGCCATAGTCGTCGAACAATCGCGACAGGCCGGCTTCATCATCGAACACGCCGGCGGTGAATAGTGTGGCGCTGTAATGGTCGCCTTCGAGTTCGCGGATGACGTCCAGCGGACTGACGCCGAAGGTGCGCAGCTCTTCCAGACTGTAGTCGCCAAGCTTGAGCAGTTCGTCGTTCAGCCATTCGTCGTCGGGCTGGATCAGGGTGTGCTTGATCTGGCCGTCGGGCAGCGCCCAGGCGATGGCCAGCGGGAGTGCGTCGTCTTCACCGGTCTCGACGGTGATGAAGCCGGGGAAATCCGCCATCAGTGATCCTCCAAGCGGAAGAAGCGTTGTGCCGTTGCCGTGGTTGCCCGGCAAATGTCGGCTTCGTCGCCGCCGCGCCAGTGGGCGATCTCGCGCACGATCCACGGCAGCAAGGCGGGCTCGTGGCGTCGCCCGGGCGCCTTCGCCGGCAGGTTGCGCGGCAGCAGGTAGGGGCAGTCGGTCTCGACCATCAGGCGTTCGAGCGGGATGTCGGCGAGCAACTCGCGCAGATGGTGGCCGCGACGTTCGTCGCACAGCCAGCCGGTCAGGCCGATGTGCAGGTCGAGGTCGAGATAGCCGTGCAACGTCTTGCGTTCGCCGGTGAAACAGTGGATGACGGCGTCGACAATGTCGTCGCGCCAGCTCCTGAGCATCTCGAGCATGCGTGGACCGGCGTCGCGCTCGTGGATGAACAACGGCAGGCCGGCCTCGACGGCAAGCCCCAGTTGCGCTTCGAAGGCGCGCTCCTGATCGGCCGGCGACGAGAAGTTGCGATTGAAATCGAGCCCGCACTCGCCGACGGCGACGATCCCCGGCTCGCGGTACAGCGTGGCGAACTCCCTGGCCAGCGTGGCCGACCACTGGCTGGCCTCGTGCGGGTGCACGCCGGCGGTGGCATGAAGCCCCGCATGGCGAGCGGCCAGTTCGAGTGCCTGATGCGCATGCTGCAGATCGGTGCCGGTGACGATCAGCGTCTCGACACCGGCGTCGCGGGCGCGTTCGATCACCGCCGGGACGTCGCGGCGAAAGCTGTCGTGGGTCAGGTTGGCGCCGATATCGACCAGCGGCGCGCCGGCCTTGAAGCGCAGCGCCTCGGGCAGCGGATTGGCGCTGTCGGCGGTGCCTGGCGAGGTGTCGCTCACGTCGGTCTCCTGGGTCGCGGGATCGATCATTGTACCCAAGGCCACGCGGCCTCGGCCATGCGTTACAATGCTCATCCATGAAACTTGCCACGACGAGGTAGGCGTGACGCTGCTACGGCTCGAACAGCTGCAATTGGCCTATGGCCCCCAGGTCCTGCTCGACGGTGCCGACCTGACCCTGGAACGGGGTGAGCGCCTGGCACTGGTGGGGCGCAACGGCACCGGCAAGTCGACCCTGCTGGGACTGGTGGCCGGCGACAATCTTCCCGACGGCGGCACCATCTGGCGCGCCCCGGGCCTGCGCATCGGCGTGCTGGCCCAGGACTTGCCGGTGGCCAGCGGCGAGACGATCTTCGACGTCGTCGCCCAGGGGCTGCCCCAGGCCGGTGAACTGCTCGCCGAATATCATCATCTGATCCAGTCGGACGATCCCGACATGAACCGCCTGGCGCAGTTGCAAACGCGGCTCGAGGCGATCGACGGCTGGTCGTTCCATCAGCGCATCGATACCGTGCTGACCCGGCTCGGACTGCCTGCCGACAGCCTGATGAGTGCGCTGTCCGGCGGCTGGCGGCGGCGTGTGGCGCTGGCCCGGGCGCTGGTTTCCGACCCCGATCTGCTGCTGCTCGACGAGCCGACCAACCATCTCGACCTGGACACCATCACCTGGCTCGAGGAACAACTGGCGGCATTCGGCGGTGCGGTGCTGTTCATCACCCACGACCGGGCCTTTCTGTCGCGCCTGGCCACCGCCATCCTCGAACTCGACCGTGGCCGGCTGGGACGCTACCCCGGCGATTACGCGCGCTATCAGGCCCAGAAGAACCACGAGCTCGAGGTCGAGGCTCGCGAGCACGCCGAGTTCGACAAGAAGCTCGCCCAGGAAGAGGCGTGGATTCGCCAGGGCATCAAGGCCCGGCGAACCCGCAACGAGGGACGGGTACGCGCGCTGCAGAAGATGCGTGGCGAGCGTGCCGAACGGCGCGAACGCCAGGGCCGGGCGACGATCCGCGTCGACGGTGGCGAGCGCAGCGGCAAGCGCGTGGTCGAGCTCAGCGGCGTCAGTCAGCGTTACGGCGACGACTGGGTGATTCGCGATCTCGATCTCGAGATCCAGCGCGGCGATCGGGTGGGGCTGATCGGACGCAACGGGGCCGGCAAGACCACGCTGCTCAAGATCCTGCTCGGCGAACTCGAGCCCAGCGAGGGCCAGGTGCGCATGGGCACCAACATCAGCGTGGCCTACTTCGATCAGCTGCGCGCCGGGCTGGAACCGGAAAAGAGCGTCTACGACAATGTCGCCCAGGGCAGCGATCGGGTCAGCGTGGGCGGCAAGGACAAGCACGTCATCAGCTACCTGCAGGATTTCCTGTTCACTCCCGAGCGTGCCCGGCAGCCGGTCAAGGCGCTGTCGGGCGGTGAATCGAACCGGCTGTTGCTGGCCAAGCTGTTCACCCAGCCGGCCAACGTGCTAGTGCTCGACGAACCGACCAACGATCTCGACGTCGAGACGCTGGAACTGCTCGAGGAATTGCTGCTCGACTTTTCGGGAACGCTGCTGCTGGTCTCGCACGACCGGGTGTTCATGGACAACGTGGTCACCGAGGTGCTGGCCTTCGAGGGTGACGGTCGCGTCAACGAATACGTCGGCGGCTACAGCGACTGGGTGCGCCAGGGCGGCAAACTACCGCCGGCGCCCTGGGCCTTCGACGCCGCGGGCGTCGACAAGAGTGCCAGGAGCGAGGGCAGCGAGAAACCGGAGTCCACGCCCAGCCCGGCCGCGCCGAAGTCCGCCAAGAAGGCAGTCAAGCTCTCCTACAAGCTGCAGCGCGAGCTGGATAACCTGCCGGCGGCCATCGAGTCGCTCGAGGCGCAGATCGCCGACTTCGAGGCGAAGGTCGCCGATCCGGGATTCTATCGTCAGGATGCCGAGACGGTGACCGAGACGCTCGAGGCGCTGTCCGCCAAGCAGGCAGAACTCGATGCGGCCATGGAGCGCTGGATGGAGCTGGAGGCCATGGCGAACGGCGAATAGACGCGGCCGCAGGCCGGCAGGCGAGCTGCCGGCCTGCGGCCGCGCTCTAGCGCGTCAACTCTCGACGGTCACTCGTCGGTTTCGCCGTCCTTGCCGACGCGTACCGCCAGGACGTCGCATTCGGCGCCATGCAGCACGCCCGTCGATGTCGAGCCCAGCAGCAGGGCGAAACCATGACGGCCATGTGAGCCGACCACGATCAGATCGACGCCATGCTCTTTCGAGAAGCGGTGGATCTCGGTATCCGGCATGCCCACCACCACGTATTGATCCTCTCGAGGGATATCGTGGGGATCGGCGATCTCGGCCAGGCGATGCTTGGCATGATCGTCCAACTGATCCTGGATACTGGTCAAATCCATGGGGATATCGCCGCCATAGGCGAAACCCAACGGTTCCAGCGTATGGATGATCGACAGCTTGGCGTGGTTGCGCCGGGCAATGGGAATGGCACGCTCCAGCACCTTGTACGAATCCTTGGTCAGATCCACGGCGACCAGTACATGACGGTATTCGTTACTCATGGGAAGGGCCCTCCCTCATTCAACGATTGAATGCGTTCACTCTAAATCCAGAGTGTCTGCCTCACAACGACCCTTATCAACGTTTCAGGATAAGACATGACGTTTTGCTCGGTTTCGCACTGCCCCTGTTGGCGATTGTTTCGCCGGCGTGGCTGCGTGATGGCCTGGAGGGCGATGAGCTAAGGCGCGGCGCGCTCAACGCGCCGCTCGGGTAGCGAAGCGAAGTGTGCGGCCTGCCATCGGGCGGTGAGGCCGGTTTGCGGGTCTAGCAATCGCCCTCGGGACTGCGCGTCTGTAGGCGCAGGGCGTTGCGCTCGATGCGGTTCAGCAGATCCTCGAGGGTGGCGACCTCCTGTTGCGAGACGCCCTCGAGAATCTCGGTGCGCGCCTGATCGGCGATCGCCACGATCTGCTCCAGCAAAGGCATCGCGCTTTCGGTCAGATAGACCCGCTTGGTACGCCGGTCGTTGGGGCAGGGGCGGCGCTCGATCAGGCCCTGGTCGCTCAGCTGGTCGAGCGTGCGCACCAGCGAGGGCGCCTCGACGCCGATGGCTCGGGCCAGGTCGCACTGCGGTTGGCCGTCGCCCATCTGCCACAGGTGATAGAGAGTGACCCAGCGGGTCTGGGTCAGATCCAGCGGCGCCAGGCGCTCATCGAGGATGGCGCGCCACAGACGCGGCAGGCGTGATAGTTTGAATCCGATGGTCTCAGGCATTGGCATTGTCATTTCGCAGGCTAATATTCAGTCAATTTTCCGTAAACCACGGCGCAATGCAACCCTCCTATGGTGTTGTCTCATCACCGCCAGGCAACAATTGCCGCACGTCCAGACCGGGAATGCCGGCCGGAGAACGGATTATGCCATCGGCCGAGTCGGCCCGTTCGGCCGACTCGGCGACCGTGAAGTGCATTACGCCGATAAGCTGGCCGGTGGCGGTCATCACTTCGATGCGCCAACGGCCTGCGCTGTCTTTGGGGAAGTGCTGCTTGTGCGTCCAGGCACGGTAGCCCTGCTCGCGTCCACCGTGAATGATCAAGGGAATGCGATCGATCAACTGCCCCTCGTGGCGCCACACATGATAAATCTTCTCGCGCAGCCCGCGGGGCGCGCGGATCGCCGTATAGGCATAGAGGCCATGATCGCTCAGGGCGCTATTGGTCAGTGCGAGGCTACCGCTGGGCTGGCGGCGGCCCGTCTCGAAGCTCGGCGACAATGCGGTGCCGGTCAACCACAGCGTTGCCGGCGGCACCCAGGCGCGGCCGGCCCAGGCGGTTGCACCCAGCAACAATGCCAGGCCGATCATCGCCAGCCAGCGTAGCAGTCCCTTGGGCTGCAACAGATGAATCAGGCTCGGCAGGCCAAAGATCATGATCGCCATCACCGCGAGCAACAGGCTCTCGCCGGTAGTCAGTTGAAGCATCAGGGGTAGGGTGACCAGCACCACCAGGAATACGCATTGCGCGTGGAAGGCAAAGTATAGCCAGCGGTGGCGCTCGGCGAGCTTGAAATAGAGCGGGTCGAGAATCGAGAGCAAAGCGCAGCCGATCATCGCCAGGGTGAAGAACGCCTGACCACTGGCCCAGACGGTGGTCGCCAGCAGAAAAGGCAGGGTAAAGAACAGCGTTTCCTGGTGGATCATCTGGGCGATGAAGGTGGTTACCCCGGAGGGCAGGGTGGGATAGCCCCGACGTGCCAGGATACGGCCTATCATGCTTTCGGAAAGCAGCAGTACCCAGGCGAACAACAGGCCCAGCGCCAGCATGACGCCGAGTGCCTGCTGACGGTCGACCAGGAAGAAACTCAGCGCGCCGATCAGAAACGCCATGGGCGGCCACAGCCAGGCATAGGGCCGCAAACGCTTCACCCAGCGTTCGGTGAAGTGATGCAGGCGAATCAGACGAGGCTGTGCGGCGACGCTCATGGGGCTAACTCGGTCAGGGCTCGTGATCGTTGCGAAGTGGCGCATCCTAGCAGCTGTCGCCGTGCTTGAGGGAGTCGCCTCGTCGCGACAGCGCTGCGGAGGCGCCATTCAGTGCTTGACGAAGCCACCGGGCTTGACTCAAGCTAACCGTATTCAAACGCTTGTATGAATATTCTTCTCAACCCGTGGAGATGGGTCCATGATCTACCAAGGCAGCGCCCTGTCGGTTGTGAAACGCAGCGATGGCATCGCCATGCTGACCTTCGACTTGCAGGACGAGTCGATCAACAAGCTCTCCAGCACCGTCATCGCACAATTGAGAGAGGCGATCGACGCGATCGACGCGCTCGACGCCGAGCAGGGCATCAAGGGACTGGTGATTGCGAGCGCCAAGGACGTATTCATCGTCGGGGCCGACATCACTGAGTTCCACGGTCTGTTCGCCAGGGGCGAGGACTATCTGGTCGACATGAACCAACAGGTTCATGCGCTGTTCAATCGTATCGAGGACCTGCCGTTTCCCACCGTCACCGCCATCAATGGCCTGGCGTTGGGTGGCGGCTTCGAGCTCACCCTGACCACCGATTTCCGGGTGATGGCGGATTCGGCCCAGGTCGGCCTGCCGGAAACCAAGCTGGGGATTCTTCCCGGCTGGGGTGGCTGCGTGCGCCTGCCGCGACTCACCGGCGCCGACAACGCCATCGAGTGGATCGCCGCCGGCTCGCAGAACAAGGCCGACCAGGCGCTGAAGATCGCCGCAGTCGATGCGGTGGTGCCGGCCGAGCGGCTCGAAGCCGCGGCGCTGGACATCCTGGCGCGCGCCAACGACGGTGAGCTGGATTACCGGGCGCGTCGCGCCGAAAAGACCGGCCCGCTCAAGCTCAACGCCATTGAGCAGATGATGGTCTTCGAGACCGCCAAGGGCTATGTCGCCGGCAAGGCCGGGCCGCACTACCCGGCACCGATCGAAGCCATCAAAGTCATCCAGAAGGGCGCCGGCGAAGGGCGCGAACGGGCCCAGGCGATCGAGGCCAAGGCCTTCGCCAAGCTGGCGATGACCGATGTCTGTTTCAACCTGGTGGGGCTATTCCTCAACGATCAGTTGGTCAAGAAGAAGGGCAGCCAGTACGAGAAGCAGTCCGCGCCGGTCAACCTGACGGCGGTACTCGGCGCGGGCATCATGGGCGGCGGAATCGCCTACCAGAGCGCCTACAAGGGCACGCCGATCCTGATGAAGGACATCAAGGAAGAAGCCGTCCAACTGGGGCTGAAGGAGGCGCGCAAGCTGCTTTCCAAGCAGGTCGAGCGCGGCAAGCTGACCACCGAGAAGATGGCCGAGGCGCTGACCAATATTCGCCCCACGCTCTCCTACGGCGATTTCGGCGAGGTCGATCTCATCGTCGAGGCGGTGGTCGAGAATCCCAAGATCAAGGACGCGGTGCTCACCGAGGTCGAAGGGCAGGTCGGCGAAAACACCATCCTTACCTCCAATACCTCGACGATCTCGATCAACCGGCTGGCGCAGAACCTGAAGCGCCCCGAGAACTTCTGCGGCATGCACTTCTTCAATCCGGTGCACCGCATGCCGCTGGTCGAGGTCATTCGCGGCGAGAAGACCGGCGATGCCGCCGTGGCGGCGGCCGTCGCCTACGCCCGCAAGATGGGCAAGACGCCGATCGTGGTCAACGATTGCCCGGGATTCCTGGTCAATCGTGTGCTGTTCCCCTACTTCGGCGGCTTCAGTTTCCTGGTCGAGCAGGGGGCCGACTTCGAGCGTGTCGATAGGGTCATGGAGAAGTTCGGCTGGCCGATGGGCCCGGCCTACCTGCTCGACGTGGTGGGCATGGATACCGCCGTGCATGCCAACGAGGTGATGGCCGAGGGCTTCCCCGAGCGCATGGCACGCGACGGGAAAACGGCCATCCAGGTGATGTACGAAAACGAGCGCCTGGGACAGAAGAACGGCAAGGGCTTCTACCGCTACGAGGAAGACAAGAAGGGCAAGCCCAGGAAGGTCTCCGACGAGCAGGCCAAGACGTTGGTCGGCGAAGTGGCGGTCGCCAAACGCGATTTCAAGGACGACGAGATCGTCGCGCGAATGATGGTGCCGCTGTGCATGGAAACCGTGCGTTGCCTGGAGGACGGCATCGTCGGCACGCCGGCCGAGGCCGACATGGCGCTGATCTACGGCATCGGCTTCCCGCCGTTCCGCGGGGGAGCGCTGCGCTATATCGACGCCATGGGCGTGGCCGAGTTCGTGGCCCTCGCCGAGCGTTTGGCTGAAGAGCTCGGGCCGCTCTACGCGCCGACCCAGCGGCTTCGCGAAATGGCCGCCAACGGCGAGCGCTTCTACGCCGCCGATGCGGCTTCCAGCCAGAATCCGGCCTGACCCGCCACGTATTTCAGGAGAGACGAGATGAGTTTGAATTCCAGGGACATCGTGGTGGTCGATGCCGTGCGCACCGCCATGGCCAAGGCCAAGCACGGGGCGTTTCGCAACGTGCGTGCCGAAAACCTGTCCGCCGCGGTGATGCAGGCGCTGTTCGATCGCAACCCCAAGCTCGATCCCGCCGAGGTCGACGACGTGATCTGGGGCTGCGTCAACCAGACCCTCGAACAGGCGATGAACATCGCCCGCAACGCGGCGATCATGACCGGCATTCCGCGCTCGGTACCGGCGCAGACCGTCAACCGCCTGTGCGGTTCGTCGATGAGCGCGCTGCACATCGCCGCCGCCAACATCAAGGCCGGCATGGGCGACTTCTACGTCATCGGCGGCGTCGAGCACATGGAGCACGTGCCGATGGACCATGGGGTCGACGTCAACCCGGCGGCCAGCAAGTACGCCGCCAAGGCGGCGATGATGATGGGCCTGACCGCCGAGCTGCTGGGCAAGATGCACGGCGTCACCCGCGAAGAGCAGGATCGCTTCGGGGTGCGCTCGCATCAGCGCGCGCTGGCCGCCAACGAGAAGGGTTACTTCGACAACGAGATCATCGGTGTCGAGGGCCACGATAGCGAAGGCTTCCGGCAGCTCGTGACCCGCGACGAGGTAGTGCGTATCGACGCTAATCTCGAGGACATGGCCAAGCTCAAGCCGATCTTCGATCCGAAAGGTGGCACCGTCTCGGCCGGCACGTCCTCGGCCTTGTCGGTGGGTGCCTCGGGGCTCGCGGTGATGAGTTACGAGCGTGCCAAGGCGCTGGGCCTCGAGCCGATCGCCCGGGTGCTGTCCACCGGCGTGGCCGGCTGCGATGCCTCGATCATGGGCTACGGCCCGGTGCCGGCGAGCAAGAAGGCGCTCGCCGCGGCGGGGCTCAAGATCGACGACATCCAGACCGTCGAGCTCAACGAGGCCTTCGCCGCCCAGGCGCTGCCGGTACTCAAGGATCTCGGCCTGCGTGAGCGCATGGACGAGGCGGTCAATCTCAATGGCGGCGCCATTGCGCTGGGCCATCCGTTGGGTTGCTCGGGGGCGCGAATCTCGACCACGCTGCTCAACGTGATGCGTCAGCAGGACACCACGCTGGGGCTGGCGACGATGTGCATCGGCATGGGCCAGGGTGTGGCGACGGTCTTCGAGCGCCTCAAGTAGGGGCGCCCTGTAAAACCACCAAGCCTCAAGCCGGTGGCGCTTAGTTACCGGTATGCACTTGGCGGGCTTTCATTGTTAGGAGTTTATTGTTAACACTATTACCAATAGGTTCTATTATTAAGAGCTGCAGCAAGCACCAATTCCAAGCCGCCTACGGGCGGCTTTCTAGTAGTGGAGGCTAGAGCGCGGCGAGCCCAAACAGCGTCAGGCCGGCCACAAAGCCCATCACGAAAATCAATGAGCGTGGCGTAGCCCAATCGGCGATATAGCACAGCGCATGCAGTACCCGGGCAATCACGAACACCACGGCGGCGACTGCCGCCATACTCCCCTGCACGCCGGCGATTTCGGCGGCAACGACCGCGGCGGTAAAGAAGATAAGCGCCTCCCAGGCGTTCTGCTGGGCCGCCCAGACACGCGCGCCGAGGCCGGTCATCTCGGCGTATTGCGCACGCGGATGATGGTTGTCGAAACGGCCCAATTGGCGGCGGCGGCAATAACCGCCGAGGAAAGCCAGCGGATAGGGCAGCAACGCTACGACCAGCAGGCACCAGAGGGGAATGCTCACGGGGTTCTCCAATCGCTCTCTTCATGGAAATCGCAGCATAAGCGCAATCCGATGAAGCACCAAGTGAGCCGGCGTTGCCTACCGATCGGTTACACTCGAGGCCACACCGTGCGAGGAGATGCCATGGACCAACGCCAGATCACCGGCATCGACGCGGATGGCCAGCTGTTCCCCATCGACAAGCTCGAGGCACACCGCTCCGGGATGCGGCACGTAGCCATTTCTGTCTTCGTGTTCTCGGGCGCTAGCGTATTGCTGCAGCGGCGTGCCAGGGGCAAGTACCACTCGGCGGGGCAATGGGCCAATGCCTGCTGCTCGCATCCGGATTGGGGCGAGGCGGTGATCGATTGCGCCCATCGCCGGCTCGAGGAGGAGATGGGGTTGCTTCTGGAGCTGCGCAGCGCCGGAATCATGGGTTACCGGGCCGATGTCGGGGGCGGTCTGGTGGAGAATGAGCACGTGCACCTGTTCTTCGCCGAGTGCGATGCGAAGCGCATGACGCTCCGTCCCGACCCTAATGAGGTCAGCGATTACCGCTGGCTGGATAGTGCGGCGCTGCGCCGTGAAATCGCCGAGTCACCGCATGCGTTCACGCCCTGGCTGCGAATCTATATGGCGCGCGGTGCCGAGACCGGCATCGCGCAGCTCGCTCCTGAGTGACTTCCAAGCGTTGCCTATACTACATAGCAGGATGATGGTTTCGGCTACGCTATGGATACGCAGCCTGTTTGCGCAATCGGTGATAAAGGAGGTGTTTACATGCTCACGCACGTCTGGGGACTGCTGGCGCACCCGAACCGGGAATGGAGACAGATCCAGAGCGAACGGGAGACGCTGACCCACCTCTATGCTCACCACGTACTGGCGCTGGCGGCGATCCCGGTGGTGTGCGCCTTCATCGGTACGACCCAGGTCGGCTGGGATTACGGGGGTGGGGAAACGATACGCCTTTCATATCTGGACGCCTTTTTCGCTGGGGTCGCCTTCTACGTCACCATCCTGGCCGCCGTGGGCTTGATGGGCGTGGTCATCCATTGGCTGGCACGGCGCTATTCCAAACCGCCCAGTCGGCGCAGTTGCATCATCTTCGCCGGCTACGTGGCGACGCCAATGTTCGTGTGTGGGCTGGTCGCACTTTACCCGCTGCTCTGGCTGTGCTCGCTGGCGATTATTGTCGGTCTCTGTTACAGCGCCTACCTGCTCTATGTCGGCATCCCGGCCTTTCTGGGCATTAGCAATGAGGAGGGTTTTATCGTCACCGGGTCGACACTGGGGATTGGCGTGCTGGTCCTCGAGGCGCTACTGGGCATCACCGTGCTGCTCTGGGGCTACGGAGCTCGGCTGCTGGGGGTCGAGCTATGATGCACAGCTGCCAATTCGTACAAGAAACCGGGCGTCGATGACGCCCGGTTTCTTATGCGCTCAGAGAGGGCGAGTCGTGAAGACTGCCTAACCGCTACGGTAGGTCTGCGGCAGCTCGGCGAGCAGGCCGCGCCCGCCGGCCATGGTCAGTGCGAGGTCGTTGAGCGCATCCCATACCGGTAACGCCAGGCCGCCCTTGACGGCCTGGTCGATGCGCTGAGCGAACAGCAGCAATTTATGCAGGCGACGATGGGGCAGGCGCTGCAGCGCCTGCTGGTAATTGGGGCGGCGCTTTTCGGGAATCATCGGGCGCTGCTGCTTGCAGGCGTGCTCGAGGCTCTGGCCCTGTTCGAGGTGCTGTTGCAGCGAGAGCAGCGTACGCATCTCGCGACTCAGCGCCCACAGCACCACCGGTGCCTCGATGCCTTCGCTGCGCAGGCCACGTACGATACGCACGGCGCGTTCGCGTTCGCCGCGCAGGCAGGCCTCGGTCAACGTGAAGACATCGTAGCGGGCGCTGTCCTCGACGCCCGTGGCGATCGCCTCGGCGTTGAGTCGTGCGCCGGGAGGCTGCAGCAGGGAAAGCTTCTGCAATTCCTGGTCGGCGGCGAGCAGGTTGCCCTCGGTGCGCTCGCCGAGCAACCGGGCGGCGTCCATGTCGAGCTGGAGTCCGTAGCGAGTGGCCCGATCGCGCATCCAGAAGCCCAGCCGCGAATGATCGACCGGCCACACCGGAACGAACACGCCGAGCTTGTCGAGCGCCTTGAACCACTTGCTCTGCTGTTGCTTGCGATCGAGCCGGCCCGCCGAGATCAGCAGCACATCCTCGCTGCCGGGGGCCTGGGCGGCAAACGCTTCCAGCGCCTTGCCGCCTTCCTGGCCGGGGGCCTGGTCGCCGAGTCGCAACTCGATGAGCTTGCTGGTGGCGAACAGCGACATGCTGGCGGCGGACTCGGTAAGCCGCCCCCACTGAAAACCGGGCTCGACATGCAGCACCTCGCGCTCCTCGATGCCGCGTTCGCGGGCCACCTTCCTGACCTCGTCGCAGGCGTCGCGCTGAATCAGCGGCTCATCGCCGGCGACGATGACCACCGGCGGCAGTTTCTTGGCCAGTGTCTCGGGCAGCTTGTCGGGGAAGACCTTCACCGCGCGGCGTCCAGGTTGCTCAGCCGGTCGATCAGGCGCTGGGCGGCGTCGCGGCGCAGCGCTTCGAGCGCCTGCTCGCGATCGTCGTCCCGGGTCAGCAGCTCATCGTCGTTGGCCCTGAAGGTGGTGGCTACCTGTACTTGCTGCTGGTCGAGCAGGTAGGCATTGTCGGCGGTGCGCTGGACCGAGAAAGGCGCCTCGAGTTGCAGCTCGATCTCGTGGGTGCCGCTATTGCCGCCGCTCAGATCGATCTCCTGAATGCGCTCTTCGCCGAGATTGAGGCGCAGCGGCGCTGCATCGCTCAGTTCGATACCGGCGTCGCGCAGCGCACGGCTCACGCTGTCGCTGAGCGCCGAGGGTGTCGCTGCCAGCGCCAGGCGCTCGATGCCGAGGTTTTGCGTGGCCCCGGTGCCGCGCAGATGAAAGCCGCAGCCGGGCAGGGCGGCAATGCTGGCGCCGACCAGGGCGACGCTCAGGGTACGGGCGAGAAAGGTGCGGCGCTTCACGGCTAGCTCCTTGCATTGTGGTTATCGGCACGCGCTCTGGGTGGCCACGATCAATTGGCGACGATGTTGACCAGCTTGCCCGGCACCACGATCACCTTGCGCAGTGTCTTGCCCTCGATGTGCCGCTGGACGTTCTCGTTGGCCAGCGCTGCGGCCTCGACGGCGTCCTTGGCTGTGTCGGGGGCGATCTCGATGCGCGCGCGCAGCTTGCCGTTGACCTGCACGGCGAGCTCGAGGCTATCCTTGACCAGCGCACGCTCGTCGAGCTCGGGCCAGCGGGCATCGATGGCCGGTTCGCGATGGCCGAGTGCCTGCCACAGCGCATGGCAGGCATGCGGCGTGATCGGGGCGAGCAGCAGCACGCAGGCCTCGACCGCCTCGCGGGCCACGGCCAGGCTCTGCGGGCTAGCGTAGCCGCTCTCGCTATGGAAACGGCCGAGTGCATTGGTCAGTTCCATCACCGCGGCGATGGCGGTGTTGAAGGTAGTGCGCCGACCGATGTCGTCGCTGGCCTTCTTGATGGTTTCGTGGGTCTTGCGGCGCAGCCCCTTCTGCGTGTCATCGAGCGCCTGAGGGGCGAGCGCCGGTACGGCTCCGGCGCTTTCCTCGGCGGCCAGATGGTCGGCGACCAGCTTCCACAGGCGCTTCATGAAGCGATGCGCACCCTCGACGCCGGCGTCGGACCACTCCAGCGATTGCTCCGGCGGGGCGGCGAACATCATGAACAGGCGCACGGTGTCGGCGCCGAAGCGATCGATCATCGCCTGCGGATCGACACCGTTGTTCTTCGACTTGGCCATCTTCTCGATGCCGCCCATCTGTACCGGCTGGCCGTCGCTCTTCAACACCGCGCTGACCGGGCGGCCCTTGTCGTCGCGCTTGACCTCGACGTCGGCGGGATTGAACCAGTCCTTGCCGCCGTTGTCGGCCTCGCGAGAGAACGTCTCGGCGATCACCATGCCCTGGGTCAGCAGGCGCTGGAACGGCTCGTCGCTTTGGATCAGCCCGAAGTCGCGCATCAGCTTGTGGAAGAAGCGCGCGTAGAGCAGATGCAGGATGGCGTGTTCGATGCCACCGATGTACAGATCCACCGGCAGCCAATAATCGGCGCGCTCGTCGAGCATCGCCTCGAGGTTGTCGGCGCAGGCGAAGCGCGCGTAGTACCAGGACGATTCCATGAAGGTATCGAAGGTGTCGGTCTCGCGGGTCCAGCCATCGCCCAGGTCGTAGAATTCCGGCATCTTCTTGAGCGGCGAGCCGCTGGCGTCGACCTCGACCTCCATCGGCAGGGCGACCGGCAGTTCCTCGTTGGTCAGCGCCACGGTCTGGCCCTCGGGCCCGTACTTGACCGGGATCGGCGCGCCCCAGTAGCGCTGGCGGGCGACGCCCCAGTCACGCAGCCGGAAGTTGGTCTTGACCGTGCCGCGGCCGTCGGACTCGAGCCGGGCGGCGATTGCCTGGAAGGCGGCATCGAAGTCGAGGCCGTCGAACTCGCCGGAATTGATCAGCGCGCCATGGTCGACATAAGCACCTTGGCTGAGATCCGGAGCGTCGCCACGTTCGTCGGCGATCACCGCGACGATCGGCAGGTCGTACTTGGTGGCGAATTCCCAGTCGCGCTGGTCGTGCCCGGGAACGGCCATCACCGCGCCGGTGCCGTATTCCATTAGTACGAAGTTGGCGACATAGATCGGCACTTCGTTACCGGTCAGCGGGTGGCGCGCGGTGAAACCGGTGTCGCGGCCGCGCTTCTCCATGGTCGCCAGGTCGGCTTCCGAGGTGCCGCCGCGAGCGCATTCCTCGAGGAAGCCTGCCAGCGAAGGGTCTCGCTCGGCAGCGGCCCTGGCCAGCGGATGGCTGGCAGCGACGGCGACGTAGGTCACCCCCATCAGCGTGTCGGGGCGGGTGGTGTAGACATCCAGCGTCTCGTCACGGCCGCTGACGTCGAAGCTCAGCTCGACCCCGCGCGACTTGCCGATCCAGTTGCGCTGCATGGTCTTGACCTGCTCGGGCCAGTCGACATGGTCGAGATCGGCGAGCAGTTCCTCGGCATAATCGGTGATCTTGAGGAACCACAGCGGGATCTCCTTGCGCTCGACCAGCGCGCCGGAGCGCCAGCCACGCCCGTCGATCACCTGTTCGTTGGCGAGCACGGTGTTGTCCACCGGGTCCCAGTTGACCGCGGCCATCTTCTTGTAGACCAGCCCCTTGTCGACCAGGCGGGCGAAGAACCACTGCTCCCAGCGATAGTAGTCGACGTCGCAGGTGGCGAATTCGCGGCTCCAGTCGTAGGCGAAGCCCAACGCCTTGAGCTGGCGGCGCATGTAGTCGATGTTCTGGTAGGTCCAGTCCCCGGGCGGCACGCGGTTCTTGATCGCGGCGTTCTCCGCCGGCATGCCGAAGGCGTCCCAGCCCATCGGCTGCATGACGTTCTTGCCCTGCATGCGCTGATAGCGCGAGACCACGTCGCCGATGGTGTAATTACGCACATGCCCCATGTGCAGCTTGCCGCTGGGGTAGGGGAACATCGACAGGCAGTAGAATTTCTCGCGATTGGCGTCCTCGACGGCCTTGAAGCATTGGTTCTTGTCCCAGTAGGTCTGGGCGGCCGATTCGATCGCGTGGGGCTGGTACTGAGTGTCCATCGTTTGCGCGGGGCACCTTGCGTTGGGGAATCGAGGATTCCTTGGGCTCGTGATTCGCAGCACCGGGCGCCGGTGCCGACCTGATCGGTGGCGTCGGCTCGACCCGACGAGCGGGGAGCGCGACGAAACCGCTGGAGATAACACCCTGCCACACAATGTGTTAGAAAATTAATGGTGGCAGGCATGGAATATCGTGAATGCAGGCCCAAGGATACCCCAAGACGTGCATGGGCAGGTAGGGCCGCCGGCAAGGCCGGCCACTGTAAGGCCAGCACCCGAGAATCGATAGGAGAGGCGCCATGAGTGACGACAATCAACAGGATCGGCGACTGCACGACGCCTACGAGCGCGTGCTGCACCGCATGCGCGACGGTGCCGACGAGCTCTCCTGGGAGCGGCTGCAACATGAGCTCGATGAAGCGGTGGCCTTCGAAGTCGAGGTGGAGGAGTTCACCAAGGATGAGATGTCGTTGCTGCGAGCCTGGGTCGAGCGCGACTTGAAGGACCTGCGTCGCTATCTGGCCGCCGGTGGCAGTGGTGTGGCCAGCTGGCTGGGCATCGACCTGAGCGTGCTGTCCCGCAAGGTCAGCGAGGCGCTGTTGTCGATCGCCGATCGCAGCGTGATCGAGCGCGAACGCTTCGAGGATGACCTGGAAGCCGCACGCGCCGATTACGTCGAGGGCGAACTGGCCGCGCCGGGACGCATGGCTTGCGTGCATTGCGGGGAGACACTGGCACTGGAGCGGGTCACCCGGCTCGAGCCCTGTCACGCCTGTGGGCATCGCTATTTCGAGCGCGCACCGGCTAGCGGCGCGGCCGAGTGACTGGCTGTGAATCAGCGCCGCCGGGCTCGGCGCAAGCGTAGCCCGGGGGCGAGCATCAAGGCGGCGAGCAGCCAGGTCGGCCAGCTGCCGGTGCGCGTGAAGGGCGTTTCGCCCTGCATGGTGCGAACCTCGCCGACCACCTGCGCGGTTTCGAACTGCGGTGCGCGATGGGTGACTTGCCCCTGGGGATCGATTATCGCGGTGACCCCATTGCTGGTGGCGCGCATTACGTAACGGCCGTTCTCGAGCGCTCTGAGACGGGCCATCTGCAAGTGTTGCAGCGGCCCGATGGAGCCCCCGAACCAGGTATCGTTGGAGACCGTCAGCAGTACCCCGGCCTGGCGCGCCCGACTCGCCACCAGATCGGGGTAGATGATCTCGTAGCAGATCGCCGTGCCGATGCTCAGGCCGGCCGCGTTGATCGGTTGCTGGTCATGCGCGCCGGCCGAGAAACTCGACATCGGCAGGTCGAAGAACGCGATGATGCCGCGCAACAGCCACTCCAGCGGCATGAATTCGCCGAACGGCACCAGATGCTCCTTGCGATAGCGCCCCTGGCTATCGCCGAAAGCGATCACCGCATTGTAGTAGTCGCCCTGTTCGTCGCGTTCGACGATGCCCGTCAGCAGTGCCGCATCGGTGGGCAGCGTCGCCTGGATGCGTTCGAGCAGCGGCTGGGCCTGTCGCTCGAACATCGGCAGCGCGGTTTCCGGCCAGACGATCAACTGGATATCGTCTTCGAGGCTGCGGGTCAGACGGGTGTAGGTATTGGCGGCGTTGCGCTGGCCCTCGGCGGTCCATTTCATCAATTGCGGCAGATTGCCCTGCAATAGCGCCACGCGGGTCGTTTCGCCGGGCGTCGTCCATTGCCCGGGGAACGTCAGCGGCGCCAGCCACATCGCAGCCAACGGCACGAACGTCCACCAGCGTCGCCGCAGCAGTTCGACCAGTAGCGTGCCGCTGAGCGCGGTGACCAGGCTAAGTAGATAGACGCCGCCGAGCGGCGCCAGCGGTGCCAGTGGCGAGTCGACGTGTGCGCTACCCAGCAGCAGCCAGGGGAAGCCGGTGAACAGGTAGGTGCGCAGCACCTCGGCGAGCACCCACATTCCGGCGAAGCTGAGCCAGGCCAGGCGTGCTCCGGTGAAACGCCGGTAGAACCAGAATGGCACGGCATAGAACAGCGCCAGGGCTACCGCGAACAACGCGGTCAGGAATACCGCCAGCGGCACGCCGGTGTAGCCGTAATCGTGAATCGATACGTAGATCCACGAGGTGCCCGAGCCGAACAGGCCCACGCCATAGCTCCAGCCGCGCAGTGCCGCCTGCCCCGGGGTCTGGGCGTGAAATCCGACGAACACCAGGGCGACGGCCACCGGACCCAGCCACCAGAGCTGGAATGGCGAGAAGGTCAGCGTGGTCAGACAGCCGGCGATAAGGGCGGCCAGATAGCCCATCCAGGGCCGGTAAACAGTGGGCATTCAAGGCACTCCGTAGCGGGACGTGCCTCTTATACCAGAGCCGTTGTGCTAAGCGAAACCACCCGCCACCGGTTGGCCACCGGTCGAACCCGACAGACTCCTAGTCGTCGCGTTCGTCGTCGGTCACCCCTTCGGCGACCTGTTCGACCTGCAGCAGGCGGATGCGCCGGTTATCGGCGCCCAGCACGGTGAAGCGCCATTCGCCGAGGTGGGCCTGCTCGCCGCGCCGCGGCAGGTAACCGAAGCGTTGCATCACCAGTCCGCCGACGGTGTCGAACTCATCGTCGGAGAACTCGGTGTCGAAGCGTTCGTTGAAGTCGTCGATGGGGGTCAAGGCACGAATCGCGAAGCTGCCGTCACCCATGTCGCGGATATCGTCTTCCTCGTCGGTGTCGTGCTCGTCCTCGATGTCACCGACGATCTGCTCGAGGATGTCCTCGATGGTCACGATGCCCGCCGTGCCGCCATATTCGTCGACGACCACAGCCATATGGTTGTGGGTGTCGCGGAACTCCTTGAGCAGGCTGTTGAGGCGCTTGGACTCGGGGATGAACATCGCCGGCCGGATCACTTCGCGCAAGGCGATGCGGTCACGCTCGCCGTCGTTGACCTGCAGCAGCTGCAGCAGATCCTTGACCAGCAGTATGCCGAGCACCTCGTCAAGATTCTCGCCGATCACCGGGTAGCGCGAGTGGCCGGTTTCGAAGATGACCGGCAGGTAGTCCTCCGGGGCCTGGTCGATGCCGATGGCGGTGACCTGCGAACGCGGGATCATCACTTCGCGGGTCTGCTGATCGCTGATCTGGAAGGCGCCCTCGATGATCGTCAGGGCGTCCGGATCCAGGCGCAGCTTGGCGGCGGC
Source organism: Halomonas sp. HP20-15 (assembly GCF_033446685.1). NCBI lineage: Bacteria > Pseudomonadati > Pseudomonadota > Gammaproteobacteria > Oceanospirillales > Halomonadaceae > Halomonas > Halomonas sp. HP20-15. Next base: position 256,179 of record NZ_JAWQLY010000004.1, read on the forward strand.
CTCGCGCAGGAAAACCAGCAATTCGTCGCGCGAATTGGGTTCGTCGGAATCGCTGGAAAAGGCATTGAACAACTTCTCGAGCCAGGACTTGCCGCCCTGGCTGCTCGATCGGTCTTCGCTCATGCGTCGGGTCTCGTGTCCTCGCTGTCACGCTCGTCATCGGCAAGCGCATAGGGATCGGGGATGCCGAAGCCATCGAGAACGGCGCGCTCGAGGGCCTCCATGATCTCGGCTTCAGCCTCATCTATATGGTCGTAACCCAATAAATGCAAGGTGCCGTGGATCACCAAATGGGCGTAGTGATCGGCCAGCGGCTTGTGCTGCTGGCGGGCTTCGCGACGCATGGTCGGATGACTGATCACCAGGTCGCCGAGCAGCGGCAGGTCGATGCCGGGCGGCGCCTCGAAGGGGAATGAAAGTACATTGGTAGGTCGATCCTTGCCGCGGTAGTCGCGATTGAGCGCTTGGCTTTCGTCGTCATCGACCAGCCGGATGGTCAGCTCCGGCGCCGCTGGCGCAGCGATGGTGGGCTGTCCCGAGACACGCGCATGCTCGGCGAGGGTCGCCGCGACCCAACGGCTCAGCGCCTCGACGCCGGGCAGCTCAGCGTTGCGCTCGGTGGCCAGTTGCAGGTCGATCAGCGGCCCAGGGTCGTCGTTCATGAGACGCTCTCGCCCGGGGAGGCGTCGCCGCGCGATTCGGACGCGCCGACTTCGGCCGCCTGCCGCTCGCGACGGGCCGTTTCGCGGGCCTCGCGGCGGGCGCGGTCGTCGGCTTCCTGCTCGGCCTCGAAGTAGTCGTAGGCCTCGATGATCCGCTGCACCAGCGGGTGACGGACCACGTCCTTGGCGGCGAAGTGGGTGACGCCGATCCCCGGCGTGTCCTTGAGCACATCGAGAACCTGGATCAGCCCCGACTGCTGGCCGCGCGGCAGGTCGACCTGGGTGATGTCACCGGTGATCACCGCGGTGGAGCCGAAGCCGATGCGGGTCAGGAACATCTTCATCTGTTCGCGGGTGGTGTTCTGGCTCTCGTCGAGAATGATGAAGGCATTGTTCAGCGTGCGCCCGCGCATGTAGGCGAGCGGAGCGATCTCGATCACCTGGCGCTCGATCAGCTTGGCCACCTGTTCGAAGCCGATCATCTCGTAGAGCGCGTCGTAGAGCGGGCGCAGGTAGGGATCGATCTTCTGGGCCAGGTCGCCGGGCAGGAAGCCGAGTTTCTCGCCGGCCTCGACCGCCGGGCGCACCAGCAGGATGCGCCGCACCTGCTGCTGGTTGAGCGCCTCGACGGCGGCGGCGACGGCCAGGTAGGTCTTGCCGGTGCCAGCCGGGCCGATGCCGAAGTTGATGTCGTGCTTGCGGATGCTGGCGACGTAGTTCTGCTGGTTCAAGCCGCGCGGCTTGATGACGGCACGCGGAGCTCGGATGATCACCTCGCCGTCGCCGCTCGTGCCTTGCTCCTCCTCGAGCGCCTCGATGCCCGATTCCTGCAGGAACAGGTGCACGGTATCGGGGTCAAGCTCGCCGGATTCGGTCTCGCGATAGAGATGCTCGACGACATTGGCCGCGGCCTTGACGTGCGGCCCGGGGCCGGCCAGCTGGAAGGTGTTGCCGCGGTTGCGCAGGGTCACGCCGAGGCGCGATTCGATCAGTTTGAGATGTTCATCCTGCTGCCCGCAGAGCTTGGCCAGCCGCATGGGGTCGTTGGGCTCGAGGGTCAGGGTGAGGATGCGATTGGCCGGAGAACTTTGTTGGCTCAAGAACAGGCTTCCATATGGTGTCGGGGTACATGAAGTCAGCTTAGTGCCCCGGGTGAGCCCGGGGCAAACAAATGCAGCCGATTGTCTGGCAAGCGGGGCGCGGTCAGTGGCAGACCGGCGAGACGAGGGTGGCGCGCAGCGAATTGGGGAGCGCTTCGGTGATCTCGACGTCGACGAAGGTGCCGATCATCGCGGTGGGATCCTCGGCGCTGAAGTTGACCACGCGGTTGTTCTCGGTGCGCCCCGAGAGCTTGCCGGGGTCGCGCGGTGAGAAGCCGGTGACCAGGATGCGCTGGGTCGAGCCGACCATGCGGCGACTGATCTGCATGGCGTTCTGGTTGATGCGCTCCTGGAGGATCGCCAGGCGCTGTTTCTTGACCGCCTCGGGCGTGTCGTCCTCGAGCGCTGCGGCCGGCGTGCCGGGACGCGCGGAGTAGACGAAGCTGAACGACACGTCGAAGCCGATCCGGTGGATCAGGTCCATGGTGGCTTCGAAATCGGCCTCGGTCTCGCTCGGGAAGCCGATGATGAAGTCCGAGGAGAAGCTGATGTCGGGGCGCAGCGCGCGGATGCGCTCGAGCTTGGCGACGTATTCCTCGACGCCGTGACCGCGCTTCATCGCCGCCAGGATCTTGTCGGAACCCGCCTGAACCGGCAGGTGCAGATGACTGACCAGTTCGGGAATCTCGCCGTAGGCTTCGATCAGGCTGTCGGAGAACTCCACCGGATGCGAGGTGGTGAAGCGGATGCGGTCGATGCCCTCGACGGCGGCGACGCAGGCGATCAGCTCGGCAAGGTCGACCTCCTCGCCGGTCTCGTCTTCACCGCGGTAGGCGTTGACGTTCTGGCCCAGCAGGTTGATTTCGCGCACGCCCTGTTCGGCGAGGTGGACGACTTCCTCCATCACCGCGGCGAACGGCCGCGAGACCTCCTCGCCACGGGTATAGGGCACCACGCAGAAGGTGCAGTATTTGGAACAACCTTCCATCACCGACACGAAGGCGGTCGCGCCGTCGGCGCTAGGCTTGGGCAGGTGGTCGAACTTCTCGATCTCGGGGAAGGTGACGTCGACCACCGAGATCGGCTTGGCACTCTTGCTGCGCGATTCGAGCATCGAGGGGATGCGATGCAGCGTCTGGGGGCCGAACACCATGTCGACGTGGGGCGCTCGCTTGCGCAGGTTTTCGCCTTCCTGGCTGGCCACGCAGCCGCCGACGCCGATCACCAGTTCGGGATTGCGCTCCTTGAGCTTCTTCCAGCGGCCGAGCTGGTGGAAGACCTTTTCCTGCGCCTTCTCGCGGATCGAGCAGGTGTTGAGCAGGATGACGTCGGCATCCCGTTCGTCGTCGGTCAGCTCCATCTGATGCGATTCGCCGAGCAGATCCGCCATGCGCGCGGAGTCGTACTCGTTCATCTGGCAGCCGTGGGTCTTGATGAAGAGTTTCTTCGCCATAGAATGCGTCGGCGCCTGGCGCCCGCTTTGTCCGTGAGTCGAGGGAGTGAAGGCATGACCGCAAGGGCCGCCTACGACAGATGAGCGAAATTATACGTACCCGGGCCCCGGCTTGACCAGCCTTGTCCGGCCGGCCTTCGAAGCCGTGGCGTCTGTGATATTCTTGGCAGCTTGAATGGCGCCTCGCGCCTGGCGATTTTTCATCTGCGTGACGGGAGTGGTATGGCGTCGAAATCAATCTATCGGGTGGTCTTTCACAACCAGGGGGAAATCTGGGAACTTTATGCCCGGGAGATTTTCCAGAGCGATCTTTGGGGCTTCATCGAGCTCGAGGCGTTCGTCTTCGAGGACGTCTCGAAAGTGGTGGTCGATCCGTCGAGCGAGAAGCTGCGTCGTACCTTCGATGGCGTGACCCGCAGTTATATTCCGCTGAACGCCATTGTGCGTATCGATGAGGTCGAACGCGAGGGTACGCCTAAGGCGGTCAAGGCGGACAGCAAGGTGGCCGAGTTCCCGCGGCCGATGAATCTACCGCCGCGAGACGATCGCTGAACGATCAAATTTTGATCGAAGTGTGGCATGGCCCGATCAGTCGCCGGGTCGATTGATAGCCGCAACGGGTTTTCCCAAGACTTATCCACAGAAAGTGTGGATGGCTGTAAGGCCCCGGCCAGGTTGCCGAAACAGGACGTGGCGGCCACCGGGGGCAATCGCGTGGAGCCGATGATCAAGAGCCTTCCGACAACCAGGAAGACAGTAGAAAATGTCCAAGATCAACAAGTTGATGGCAGGACTGACATTGGGGCTGGGTCTGTTGGGGGCTGGCGAAGCTGCCCGGGCCCAGGCCTCGCAAGCGACCCAGTGGGTGGCCGACGACCTGACGACATTCGTGCGTAGCGGCCCCTCCAACGAGTACCGCATCGTCGGGGCCCTTGAGTCCGGCGCGCAGGTCACGGTGCTCGAAACCAGCGGTGACTATAGCCGCGTGCGGGCCGCCGATGGCGACGAGGTATGGATTCAGAGTGATCAACTGCAGGATGAGCGCAGCCTGAAGGAACGCGTCCCCGAGCTGCGCTCGCGTGTCGAGTCGCTCAGTTCACAGCTCGAGTCGGCCAACGGCGAGTGGGAAGGGCGCGTGACGACGATGACCGAAACGCTCGAGGCGCGCCAGCAGCGTATCGCCGATCTGGAAAGCCGCAATGCCGAGCTCGATCGCCAGTTGAGCCAGGCCCAGGCGAGCCTGCGCAAATCCAAGGCGCGCCTGGATACCCAGGAAGAGGACCTGCTGATGCGCTACTTCATGTATGGCGGTGGCGTGGCCGGCGCGGGGCTGATCGTCGGCCTGCTGGTACCTCACCTGCCGCGGCGGCGGAGCAAGCGTGATCGCTGGTTCTAAGCAGGCTGTCGGACTTTACGCTGATCCGCTGCGAAACCCCGGCGGAAGTGAGTCGATGACGGGAGCGGGCGATGAGCAATGAATGGCTGGATCGCTGGAAAGAGGGGCGCATCGGCTTTCATCGAGACACCGTACATCCGGCGCTAGAGTACTACTGGCCGAAACTCGGCGTCGCCGAAGCGGGCAAGGTGCTGGTGCCGCTGTGCGGCAAGAGTCTCGACATGCGCTGGCTGGCCGAGCGTGGCCATCCGGTGCTGGGTATCGAGTTGGCTCGTGAAGCCATCGAGCAATTCGTCGCCGAGGGGCGCGGTGCGATATCGCGCTTTCGCCAGGACGTGTTCGAAGTCTACCGCCAGGGCAGCGTCGAAGTGTGGTGTGGCGACTTCTTCCACTTTCACATCGACCAGGCGCTGGAAGTGCAGGCCTTCTACGACAGGGCGGCGTTGATCGCCCTGCCGCCGGCGATGCGTCAGCGCTATGCCTTCCATCTCGCACAACTGTTACCGCCCGGGGCGCGTGGGCTGCTGGTGAGCCTTAGCCACGGCGGCGGTGCCGACCAGGGGCCGCCCTATTCGGTGGAGGCCGGCGAGGTCGAGCGACTGTTCGCGGCCAACTTCGAACTCGAACGACTGACGGCGACGCCAGCGGACGAGCGCGGCTGGCGCGAGCAGGTCTGGTCGCTGGTCCGTCGTGGTCCGGGTCGCTGACGCCCCGAGCGGAGCCGTCCCGCAAGCAGGCCCCGGTGAAGGCCGGGGCGTACGATTGGCTAGCCTGTGCCGACTAGTTGGCCAGCAACTGGCCGATCTGCGGATCACCGAAGGTGCGATCCAGGGCGTTGCTGAGCAGCTCGGTGACCATCTGGTTGTTCTTCTCGTAATCCGGGGTCAGGGCGTAGCTCTGCTCACGCTTGGCGGTATAGATCCCCGTATAGACGCTGCCTTGGTTCTCGACCACGGCCTGGAGCTTGGCGACCAGCACCGCCTTGTCGAGCATCGCCTGGGCCTCGCCTTTCTGATAGCTCAGTTGGGTCAGCGTCAGGGTCAGGCTGGGTCGGCCTGCGGTCGCCTGCGAGGTGGGCTCGAAGCCCATCTGGCGCAGCGCCGCCTCGGCCTGCTGTTGAAGCCTGGGCATCAAGGTGTGCGCAGGCACGCTGATGGTGTCGGTGGACATCCGCTTGCCACTTCGCGTGCCCAGCACGTCGGACTCGCGACCGTCGGCGGTGATCAGCGTTACCGCCTGGCCGCTGCCCACCTGCGGCAGGTTGCCGGACACCGTCGGGCTGACGTTCAGATATTGCGGACTCTGCGCGCAGCCGGCCAGCAGCAGCGCCGCCCCTAGCGCGGCGAGTCCGCTGGCTTGCTTGAGGATCTTGGCAATACGCATCTCGGTTCACCTCCTGTTATCGACCTATCCGGATAGCCGGCGCTCGCGTGGCTACGTTGCGCGCATCATTACACGCATCGTGCGGCAGTATAACCTTCGCTGCGCGACGACGAGAGGGGCGGCAAGAGTGGCCGACCGAGGCATGCCGGATCAGGAGGAGGCGACGGTCCGGCCAGTTGGTTGACGGACGCGATCGTCGGCGAAGCGGCGCCAGCGGCGCGGCTCCACGAACAGCCGTTGCCCGCGCCGGATCGCCAGCCGCTCGAAATCGGCGTGGCGTACGGTCGCCAGCCAGGGCTCGGCGAGCCAGTCGGCCTCGAGTTCGACGCGCACTTCGGCGCCCACCGGGGAGACCGCGGTGACGCAGACCGGCAGGTGGGCATGTTCGGTAGGCGCTTCGATCAGCCGGAGCTCATGGGGGCGCATCAGCAGTTCCTCGCGGCCCTCGTCGAGGTCGACGGCGAGGCGCGCGGTGCCGCAGGTCAGTTCGCCGTCACGTACCTCGCCCTCGAGGCGATTGACGTCGCCGAGAAACTCGAACACGAAGCGATTGGCCGGGTTGCGATAGAGCCTGTCGGGTTCGTCGATCTGCTCGATGCGGCCGTTGCTCATCACCACCACGCGATCCGAGAGCTCCAGGGCCTCTTCCTGATCGTGGGTGACGAACACACTGGTGAAATTCAGCTCGTCGTGCAGATGGCGCAGCCAGCGGCGCAGATCCTGGCGCACCTTGGCGTCGAGCGCACCGAACGGCTCGTCGAGCAGCAGCACGTCGGGTTGCAGGGCCAGGGCGCGGGCCAGCGAGACGCGCTGCTGCTGGCCGCCGGAGAGTTGCGCCGGGTAGCGCTGGGCGAACTCCTCGAGCTGGACCATCTCCAGCAGGCGATGAACGCGGGCGCGGATCTCGCCGCTCGAGGGGCGCGTGCGGCGCGGCATGGCGGTCAGCCCGAAGGCGATGTTGTCGAACACGCTCATGTGGCGGAACAGCGCGTAGTGCTGGAAGACGAAACCGATGCGGCGGTCGCGAACGTGGACATGGGTGACGTCGCGATCGCCGAAGTGGATCGACCCAGCGGGCTTGCGGTTGGGCTGCTCGAGCCCGGCGATGATCCGCAGCAGAGTGGTCTTGCCCGACCCCGAGGGGCCCAGCAGGCCGACCAGTTCGCCGTCGCCGATGGCCAGGTCGAGCGGCGCCAGGGCGGTGTTGCGACCGAAGGTCTTGGCGATGTTCTTCAGGCGGATGCTCATGCGGCAGTCTCCCGGCGCGCGGCGCGCCATTCCAGCCCGGCCTTGGCGACCAGGGTCAACAGGGCGATCAGGGCCAGCAGCGCGGCGGCGGTGAAGGCGCCGACGGTGTTGTAGTCCTGATAGAGCAGCTCGACGTGCAGCGGCAGGGTATTGGTTTCGCCGCGGATCGAGCCTGACACCACCGACACGGCGCCGAATTCACCCACCGCCCGGGCGTTGGTCAGGATCACCCCGTAGAGCAGTGCCCACTTGATGTTGGGCAGCGTCACGCGGCGAAACAGCGTCCAGCCCGAGGCGCCCAGCGTCACCGCGGCCTCCTCCTCGCGCGAGCCCTGCGCCTGCATCAGCGGAATCAGCTCGCGGGCGACGAACGGGCAGGTGACGAAGATGGTCACCAGCACGATGCCCGGCCAGGCGAACATCAATTGGATGTCGTGGCCGTCGAGCCAGCCGCCGATCCAGCCGTTGCGCCCGTACAGCAGCAGGTAGACCAGGCCGGCGACCACCGGCGAGACGGCGAAGGGAATGTCGATCAGCGTCTGCAGCAGGCGCCGGCCGGGGAAGCTGAAACGCGTCACCAGCCAGGCCAGGAACACTCCGAACACCAGGTTGACGGGGATCGTCAGCAGCGTTACGAACAGCGTCAGGCCGATGGCCGCCAGGGTGTATTCATCGCTGAGGTTGGCCCAGAACATGGCCAGGCCTTCGGCGAAGGCCTGGGCGAAGATCGCCACCAGCGGCAGCAGTAAGAACAGCGCCGCCAGGGCCAGCGCCAGGCCGATCAGCAGCCGGCGGATACGCGGCGCGTCACCGATACGTTGCATCAGCCCTTGCCCCCGTGCAGTCGACGAATGAAGCGGCCCTGCCACAGATTGAGCGCCAGCAGCAACGCGAGCGACACCGCCAGCACCACCGAGGCGATCGCCGAGGCGCCCACATAGTCGTATTCCTGAAGCTTGACGAAGATCATCAGCGAGGTGATCTCGGTTTCGTAGGGCATGTTGCCGGCGATGAAGATCACTGCACCGAACTCACCCAGCGAGCGCACGAAGGCCAGTCCGGTGCCGGTCACCAGCGCCGGCCATAAATTGGGCAGGATCACCCGGCGAAACGCGGTGGCATCGCTGGCGCCCAGCGTCAGCGCGGCCTCGTCGATCTCGCGCGGCAGGTCCTCGAGGACCGGCTGCACGGTGCGCACCACGAATGGAATGCTGGTGAAGGCCATGGCCAGGGCGATGCCCACCCAGGTGTAGGCCACCTCGACGCCCAGCGGATCGAGCAGCCGGCCCATCCAGCCGCTCGACGAATAAAGCGTCGCCAGGGTGATGCCGGCAACCGCGGTAGGCAGCGCGAAGGGCAGGTCCATCAGCGCGTCCAGCAAGCGCTTGCCGGGGAATTCGTAGCGCACCAGCACCCAGGCCATCAGCAGCCCGAACAGCGCGTTGACCAGCGAAGCCCCGGCCGCAGCGCCGATGGTTACCAGGTAGCTGGCGACGACCCGCGGTTCGCTGATGATCGCCCAGTACTCGGACAGGCTGACGCTGGCGAGCTGCCCGACCAGGCTGGTCAAGGGCAGCAACAGCACCAGCGAGACGAACAGCAGGGTAATTCCCAGCGAAAGGCCGAAGCCGGGCAGCACCCGCTTGGGTGCCGACCGGCCGAGCAGCGCGAGCGTGCTCATCGACGCTGCAGTTGGTCCAGCACGCCGCCGCTGGAGAAGTGGGTGTCCATGACCTCGTCCCAGCCACCGAACACGTCCTCGACGCGTAGAAGTTCGGTCGCGGGGAACTGCTCGGCGAATTCGGCCTGAACGTTCTCGTCGTTGACGCGGTAGTTGAAACCGGCCAGCAGGCGCTGGGCCTCTTCGGTGTACAGGTAGTCCAGGTAGCCGTGGGCCAGCTCGCTGGTGCCGTTGCGCTCGGCGTACTCCTCGACCACCGCCACGGGGAACTCGGCGAGGATGCTCACCGGCGGCACCACGACCTCGTAATCGTCCTTGCCGTACTCGTTGCGGATGTTGTTGACCTCGGACTCGAACGTGATCAGTACGTCGCCGATGCCGCGCTCGACGAAGGTCGTGGTGGCGCCACGGCCGCCGGTATCGAACACCTTGACGTTGCCCAGGAACTGCTTCATGAAGTCGCGAATCTTGTCCTCGTCGCCGTCGAAGGCGCGATCGGCATAGCCCCAGGCGGCCAGATAGGTGTAGCGGCCGTTGCCCGAGGTCTTGGGGTTGGGGAACACGATCTCGACATCATCGGCGACCAGATCGTCCCAGCTGTCGATACCCTTGGGGTTGCCCTCGCGGACCAGGAACGCAGTAGTCGAATAGTAGGGCGAGGCGTTGTTGGGGTACTGCTGCTGCCAATCCTCGGCCACCAGCCCGGCCTCGGCCAGCACGTCGACGTCGGTGACCTGGTTATAGGTCACCACGTCGGCCTTGAGGCCCTGCATGATCGCCCGAGCCTGCTTCGAAGAGCCGCCGTGGGACTGCTTGATCTCGACGCTCTCGCCGTGGTTCTGCTGCCACCAGTCGACGAATTCGGGGTTGAGCGTGGCGAACAGCTCGCGGGCGATATCGTAGGAGGAGTTGAGTAGCTCGCGATCGGCGGCCATGGCGGGGGAAACGATACTGCCGGCCAGGGCGGCGGTCGCCGACGAAGCGATGGCGACGCGGCGCAATGCGCTCAGAAATGTCATGACGGCTCCAGAATATGGCGGGAATCGCTGAAGGCTAATCCAGCTTTTGTGGAATGACAATCCTGTTGTTTATTCTATTTGGCGATATATATCGCTGATACGTGACCGTCTGCCCGCGCATTTCAGGCGCTTTTGGCGGGATTGGGCAGGTCGCGGCCGATCAGCCACAGGCCGATGACGGGGCCGGGTAGCAACAGCCAGGCCAGCCACTCGTCCAGTAGCGGCCACAAGGGCACCAGCACGATCAGCGATATTACCGAGATGCCGAAGCCGATGGCGTTCTGCAGCGTCAGCCCGGTGCCCAGCAGGTGGCTCGGGCAGGCGCGCGCCGACAGCGCCGAGAAGTGCGCCGAGTCGACCACCGCCAGCGCGCTCCATAGGCCCAGGAATGCCACCAGCACGAAGGTCGGCGCGGCGGTGAGCCAGGGGTAAAGCAGGCAACAGCCGCCCGAACCGGCCAGCCCTAGCATGGCGACTCGCCGGCTGCCCAGCGTCTGGCTCAGCCAGCCGCCGAGCCAACAGCCCGGACCGCCGATGGCGATCAGCGCGAAGCTGCCCAGCGCCAGGCCGACCCGGGAGGCCCCCGGCCAGGCCTCGGCGAGCAGCAGCGGGATCAGCGCCCAGAGTGTGTAGAGCTCCCACATGTGGCCGAAATAACCACCGGCGGCGCGCCGGTAACCGGCGATCGTGAACACGCTGAGATCCAGCACCGGGCGTTTGCCAGGCGCCGTGGCCTTTGCGGCAGCCTTGGCGGCGCCCATCTCGGGCGCTTCGCCCAAGCGCCAGATCATCAACGCGGCGAGCAGCGCCAGGCCTGAGGCGCCCCAGACCCCGCTGGTCCAGGGCAGGCGAAAGGCGTCGAGCAGGCTCAGGCCATGCAGGGCGTGCGGCAGTGCGGTGCCGATGACCAGCATGCCGACCAGCCAGGCCAGCCCCAGCCCGGTGCGACCGGGGGCCCAGCCGACCATCAACTTCATGCCGATGGGGTAGATGCCGGCCAGGGCCATGCCGGTCAGCAGGCGCAGCCCCACCGCCGGCCACAGCCCGCCGGCCAGTGGCAGCAGGGCATTGGCTGCGGCGCCGAGCAGGCAGGCGGCGACGAACAGCCGGCTGGCATCGCGACGATCGGCCAGGCCGCTCAGCCCGATCGCCAGGGTGCCGAGCAGGAAGCCCACCTGGACCGCGCCGGTCAGCCAGCCGAGGTCGGTCGCGGCCAGCGACCAGGCCTGTTGCAGGTAGCCGATGACGGCGTTGGGGGTAAACCAGAGCGCGGTGCCGAACAGCTCGGCGATGGCGATGACGACGATAGGCATTGGGGACGCGGCGTCAGGCATGAATCGCCATTAGCGCATTTAGCGGCTAGCGCGTCGATGGCACCAAGGTCGCGCGGCGCACGGTTACGAAAACGCCCCGGCAGTGACCGGGGCGCTGTTGGAACGTCGCCTGTTTTGCTAGAGGCCCATCGCCGACGAGGTCGAGCGCCGCGGATCGGCGCCGCCATAGAACACGCCGTCGTCGATCATGATCGACTGAGCGGCACCCATCGCGTCCTGCTGACTGACGGTATGGCCGAGCGCTTCGAGCAGGGCGATGGTGTCGGGGCTGACGCCCTGCTCGATGCGGATTTCGTCGGGCAGCCATTGATGGTGAATGCGCGGCACGCTGACCGCGGTCTGGATGTTCATGTGATGATCGATGACGTTCATCAGCACCTGCAATGTGGTGGTGATGATTCGCGAGCCGCCGGGGCTGCCGGTAATCAGGAAGTTCTTGTCATCCTTCTTGACGATGGTCGGCGTCATCGACGAGAGCATCCGCTTGTTGGGCTCGACCTTGTTGGCCTCGCCGCCGATCAGGCCGTAGGCGTTGGGCACCCCAGGCTTGGCCGAGAAGTCGTCCATCTCGTTGTTGAGTAGGAAACCGGCGCCGTCGACGACGATGCCCGAGCCGTAGCTGAAGTTGATGGTGTAGGTGTTCGAGACCGCCAGCCCATCGCCGTCGGCGATCGAGAAGTGAGTGGTCTCGTTGGATTCGTAGGGCAGCGGGTTACCCGGCCCCAGGGTGTCGCTCGGCGTGGCGCTATCCATCGAGATCTGCTCGCGCAGTTCGTTGGCGTAGCCCTCGGAGGTCAGGCCTTCGAGCGGCACGTCGACGAAGTCGGTATCGCCCAGGTACTTGGAACGGTCGGCGTAGGCGCGCTTCATCGCCTCGGCCATCACATGGATGGTGCGCGCCGAGTTGAAGCCCATCGCGCCGATGTCATAGCCCTCGAGGATGTTGAGCATCTGCACGATATGCACGCCGCCGGAGGAGGGCGGGCTCATGGCATAGACGTCGTAGCCGCGGTAGTTGCCGTGGCTGGGTTCACGAATCGTCGGCTGGTAGTTGGCCAGGTCCTCGAGCGTCATCAGGCCATCGTGGCGCTGCATCTCGGCGGCGATCAGCTTGGCGGTCTCGCCTTCGTAGAACTCGCGTGGACCCTGCTCGGCGATGCGCTTGAGCGTGGCGGCCAGGTCCGGTTGACGGAAGATCTCGCCGACCTGGTAGGCGCTGCCGTCCTGCTTGAAGAACTTGGCGCGAGTGGCGTCCCATTTGGTCAGCCGCTCGCCGGCATCGCGCACGCCATCGACGAAGCGTTGCGGTACCGGAAAGCCCTGCTCGGCGAGCTCGATCGCCGGTGCCAGTGCTTCGGCCAGGCTCAGCGTGCCGTACTTGTCGAGCGCCAACGCCAGGCCGGCGACGGTGCCCGGCACGCCGGACGCGTTATGGGTATAGCGCGACAGCTCGGAAACCGCCTCGCCCGCCTCGTTCTGGAACATCGTTTCAAACGCCGCCGAGGGCGCCTTCTCGCGGTAATCGATGGCGATTACCTCGCCGCTCTTCTCGTCGGAGATCAGCATGAAGCCGCCACCGCCGATATTGCCCGAACGCGGCTGGGTAACGGCCAGCGCGAAGCCCGCCGTCACCGCGGCGTCGACGGCGTTGCCGCCTTGCGCGAGCACGTCCCGGGAGACTTGCGAGGCCAAAAAGTGACTGGTGGCGACCATCCCGCGTGTGCCGACTTCCGGATTGAAGCGTTCACCTTCGAGAATCGCCTCGGACTGGGCGCTGGCCGTCAGCGGCAGGCTGAACAGGACGCTGGTGGCCAGCAACACGATACCTCGTTGAAGGGCGCGTCTGCGGGCTTGCAGGCTTGGCAATATCCTCGCCATCGTCGGATCTCCTTGCGAGTGGTTTTTGTAATTGCTCAATTACTATTGACTGTGATCGCTCGCGGCGCAAACCGCCGCCCCTGTTAGGGCCCGATATGCGCTAGAATGACGGGCTTTCGGCGCGCTGCTTTCGCCAGGCTGCTTCCCCTATTTCGTGAATCAGAATTTCGTGAACCGGATCGACGAGCCATGCCCGACGTGAAACCCGACTTCAAGATCGCCCCCTCGATTCTCTCCGCCAACTTCGCCTGTCTCGGCCAGGAGGTCGACGACGTGCTGGCCGCCGGCGCCGATATCGTCCACTTCGACGTCATGGACAACCATTACGTGCCCAACCTGACCATCGGCCCGATGGTTTGCGAGGCGTTGCGCAAGCATGGCGTGACCGCGCCGATCGACGCCCACCTGATGGTCAAGCCGGTGGATCGGCTGATCGGCGACTTCATCGACGCCGGCGCGAGCTACATCACCTTCCACCCCGAGGCCTCCGAGCACATCGACCGCTCGCTGCAACTGATCCGCGACGGCGGCGCCAAGGCCGGCCTGGTGTTCAACCCGGCGACGCCGCTCTCCTATCTCGACTACGTGATGGACAAACTCGACATGATCCTGCTGATGAGCGTCAATCCCGGTTTCGGTGGGCAGTCGTTCATCCCCGGCACCCTCGACAAGTTGCGCGAAGCGCGTTCGCGCATCGCGGCCAGCGGCCGGCCGATCCGCCTGGAGATAGACGGTGGGGTCAAGGTCGACAACATCGCCGAGATCGCTCGCGCCGGCGCGGATACGTTCGTCGCCGGCTCGGCGATATTCGGCGCCCGCCGCGAGGACGATGCGCATCGCTACGACAGCGTGATCCAGGCCCTACGCGATGAACTGACCCGGGCGTGAGCGAGGCGAGGTGCGACGATACGCCAGTCTGGTATCTCTACGTCATCGAGACCGCCGGCGGAGCGCTGTACACCGGCATTACCACCGATGTCGAGCGACGCTTTCGCGAGCATTGCCACGGCAAGCGCGGGGCGCGGGCCTTGCGCGGCAAGGGCCCACTGACGCTGCGCCATTGCCGGGCGGTCGGCATTCGCAGCGAGGCGCTCAGGCTCGAGGCGTGGCTGAAGAAGCAACCGGTGGCGAAAAAGCGCGCCTGGCTCGAGCATTCATCGCAGGCGCTGAGTCACACGACGCCTGCCGAACCCACGACACGCCAAGGAGCCGACATGACGGGGCATCTCGAAGGCATACGCCTGGTGGCATTCGATCTCGACGGGACGTTGATCGATTCGGTTCCCGACCTGGCGCGGGCCGTGGATTGCGTGCTGGCCGCGCAGCAGTTGCCGCCCGCCGGCGAGGCCAAGGTGCGCGACTGGGTGGGCAACGGCGCGCGCAAGCTGGTCGAGCGCGCGCTGGCGGATGCGCTGGGCGCCGCCGAGGCGGCACGTCGGCTGGACGGCGCCCAGCGCGACTTTCTGGCGGCTTACGCCCAGGCGCCGTGCGTCGACACCACGCTCTACCCCGGCGCGCGCGAGGCGCTCGAACGGCTCAAGGCGCGCGGGATGCAACTGGCGTTGATCACCAACAAGCCCCACGCCTTCATTGCCCCGATTCTCGGCGCGCTAGGCCTCGAGGGGCTGTTCGACGTGACGCTGGGCGGCGACTCGCTGCCCGTCAAGAAACCCGATCCGGCGCCACTGCTGCATGCGGCCGAGATCCTGGGCGTGACGCCGCAGGCGTCGCTGATGGTCGGCGACTCGCGCCACGACATCGAAGCCGGACGGCGCGCCGGGTTTCGCACCCTGGCGGTCCCTTACGGCTACAATCATGGTGAAGCGGTAGCCGACGCCGGGCCGGACGGCCTGGTTGAATCGCTTATCGAACTCGTTTAGGGTGAAATCGGCTCGCTATAAGCGGTGCCAAATCAATAAGATTCGGCAATCAACGGACCCTCACCATGCTGAATACCCACCATGTTTCCAAGCGGATCGAGGCGCGTTGGCGCATACCGGCCAAGGGCCAGCGCCGCTGGCGATGGTGACGCCCCGCGGTGACTCACCGCCGACACCGTAACGCCATTCCGATCAACGCCTTGAAGGACATGCTGGGTATGATGACCGCCGCACGTTTCGACGAACTGGCTCAGGCCGGTTATAACCGCATTCCGGTGACCCGCGAGGTGCTGGCCGACCTCGATACACCGCTTTCCACCTACCTCAAGCTCGCCGACGCGCCCTGGACCTTCCTGCTCGAGTCGGTGCAGGGCGGCGAGAAGTGGGGTCGCTATTCGATCATCGGCCTGCCGTGCCGCGAGCGCATCGAAGTGCGTGGCCATCAGGTCCGGCACATCGCCAACGGCGAGCAACGGGGCATCAGCGAGGTGGACGATCCGCTGAGCTGGATCGAGGAGTTCCAGGCCCGCTTCAAGGTGCCGCGGCTCGACGACCAGCCGCGTTTCGACGGTGGCCTGGTGGGCTATTTCGGTTACGATACCATCCGCTATATCGAGCCGCGGCTGCGCGGCCCGCATGTGGAGGCCAAGCCCGACCCGATCGGCGTGCCCGATATCCTGCTGATGGTCTGCGACGAACTGGTGGTGTTCGATAACCTGTCGGGGCGTTTGACGCTGTGGACGCATGCCGATCCGGGCGAGGGCGATGCCTACCGGCGGGCCGTGCAGCGACTGGAGGCGCTGGAGGTGCAACTGCGCAGCGCGACGCTGAACAGCGTCAGTCCGGGAAGCGGGCGACCGGCGGTGGAGGAGGGCGACTTCACCTCGGGCTTCACCGAAGAGGGCTTCAAGGCCGCGGTGGAGAAGATCAAGGAGTACGTGCTGGCCGGCGATGTCATGCAGTGCGTGCCCTCGCAGCGCATGTCGATTCCCTATCAGGCGCCGCCGCTGGATCTGTATCGCGCCTTGCGCAGCCTGAATCCGTCGCCCTACATGTTCTTCTTCAACCTCGACGATCACCATGTGGTCGGTTCGTCGCCGGAGATTCTCACCCGGCTGGAGGAGGGCGAAGTCACGGTGCGGCCGATCGCCGGCACGCGCAAGCGTGGGCGTACCGAAGAGGAAGACCGCGCGCTCGAAGTCGACCTGCTGGCCGACCCCAAGGAGATCGCCGAGCAC
The DNA here is from genome assembly GCF_033446685.1 of Halomonas sp. HP20-15. NCBI lineage: Bacteria > Pseudomonadati > Pseudomonadota > Gammaproteobacteria > Oceanospirillales > Halomonadaceae > Halomonas > Halomonas sp. HP20-15. The sequence goes on from NZ_JAWQLY010000004.1 coordinate 272,451, forward strand.
GTCATGCTGATCGATCTGGGGCGCAACGACATCGGCCGCATCAGCGAGACCGGCTCGGTGACGGTGACCGACAACATGGCGGTGGAGCGCTATTCCCACGTCATGCACATCGTTTCCCAGGTCACCGGGCGGCTGAAGCCGGGGATGAGCGCCATGGACGTGCTGCGCGCGACCTTCCCGGCGGGCACGCTGTCCGGCGCGCCGAAGATCAGGGCGCTCGAGATCATCGACGAGCTCGAGCCGGTCAAGCGGGGCGTCTACTCGGGCGCCGTGGGCTATCTGTCCTGGCACGGCAACATGGACACCGCGATCGCCATCCGCACCGCGGTGATCAAGGATGGCGAACTGCATGTTCAGGCGGGCGCCGGCATCGTCGCCGACTCGGTGCCCGAGCTCGAATGGCAGGAAACCCTCAACAAGGGCCGGGCGCTGTTCCGTGCCGTGGCGATGGCCGAGCGCGGTCTCGACAATCTGTAGTGCGCCGGCCGACCCTGGCCTTGCCGGTCGCGCGTACGACAGGGCGCAGTCGGCGTCTTGACAGGTTCGGCCCCCGACCGCAGTATTGGGCGCATGAATGCACTCGATCACATCGACTCTAGCAAGCAGTGGTGGCGCCTCTAGCGCGAGGCGGCACGCTTTGTCTGGGTACCTCAGATGCCGCCGTCAGGGCGGCATCGTTGTGTCTGAACCCTGCATGGCTGGCATGAGCACCTGGTCACGATCAATGACCCTCGGGTAACTACGCAATCGGAACACGCTTCGAAATGACTCAAGAGCCCAATGCCATGTCCGTGCTGATGATCGATAACTACGGCGGCACTATATAGCGCTGTGCATGTATGAATAGCCAGTATTGAAAGCCCCGCTCTATGCGGGGATTTCTGCATATCGGTCCATTGTTACCCATCGCTATTGGGACATGACCTGGGTAAGATCCTGGGTAACGGCTGTTCTGGACGGGGACAAAGGGGAGCGTTACCCAGGTGGCTATCTCAGATACCAAGGCGCGCAAGGCGCAGGCAGGCGAAAAGCCATACCGCATACCCGATGGCGAGGGGCTCTATCTCGATGTGCGCCCATCGGGCAAGAAGATCTGGCGCGTGCGCTATTTCCTGCAGGGCAAGGAGAAAACGTTCACCGCCGGGCAATATCCCACGGTCGGGTTAAAGGAGGCCCGTGCAGAGCGCGACTGGGTGAAGGCGACGGCCGCTCGCGGTCTGGATCCTGTCGAGGCCTACCGGTTGCAGCAGGAGGCCGAGCGCTCGGCTAGGGAAGATTCGTTCGCCACGATCGCGCTCGAATGGCTCGCCCGGCAGGAGCTGCACTGGACGCCGTACTATGCGGGGCAGGTCCGGAAGGGCGTCGAGGAGGAGATGATCCCTGCGTTCGGCGCCAAGCACATCGACAACGTGACCGCGGCGGACGTGCTCAAGCTGATGCGGAGTGTCGAAGAGCGCGGCGCGCCGACAGTGGCCATCCTGATTCGCCAGTGGGTAGGCTCCATCTATCAATATGCGGCCAGCACGCTGCGAGCCGAGCATGACCCCTCGGCCCCGCTACGGCGCGCGGTGAAGCGCCCGCCTATTCGCCATGCTCAGGCACTCACACCCGACCAACTGCGCACGCTGGCGCAAAGCATCCCCACGAAGGGCGGCTATCGCCTGACGCAGATCGCCATGGAGGTGCTGATGCGCACCATGTTGCGCACCGGGGAGATGCGCCAAGGGCGCTGGGATGAGATCCACTGGATGCGGGCCGAGTGGCACGTGCCCGCGGATAAGATGAAGCGCCGCCGGCCGCACGTCGTGCCGCTGACCACCCAGGTGGTGGCGCTGCTGCAGGAGCTGCACAAGATCTCAGGCGGCGGCGAGGTGATGTTTCCCGGCTTGCGGGACCCGCGTACGCCGATGGCCAAGACGACGATCAACGACCGGCTGCGCCGGATGGGCTGGGTCGGGATATTCACGGGGCATGGCTTTCGGGCGACGGCCTCGACGTTGCTCAACCAGCATGGCTGGCGCGGCGACGTGATCGAACGTCAGCTGGCGCACACCCCGGGCGACAAGGTGCGCGCCTCCTATAACCACGCCGACTATCTCGATGAACGCCGGCTGATGCTGCAATGGTGGAGCGATTACATAGACGCGCTCATACAGGAGCGAGCCGCGCCTCCTGTGCCTGGGCGTATGTCTGCATGATCCAGTTATCGACTTCCTCTTCAAGCCATCGGACCCCGCCAGTCGGCATCTTGCGGCCGGCGGGAAACTGCCGGCCCCTGATCAACTGGTAAACCTTGCTCTCGCTGTAGCCGACTCGCTCGGCCACATCCTTCATAGCTAGTAGCTGTGCCATCTCAATCTCCCGTATATCGCCGGCCGCCGGGGCCATGCCCGCGGCCGTCCCGCCATTGCTGTTCGTTCGCTGCCGTTGCATCCGCCGCCTGCCGTTCCCGTGCCGCCTGTAGTGCAGCGCGCACCTCGGGCAGGGCCATCGCCTGGCGCCGCTGCTCGAGCTCCTGCTGCTGGCGCTTGATGATGCCGGCAGCCACCTCGGCCAACTCCCAGCGATCGTCCGGCGTCTCGCCGTCGGAGCAGACCTTGCCCAGTCCGTAGCAGCCTCCGCACGGATAGCTCTTATTGCCCTTGATCTGGTCGGTACCGGTGCCCAGGCAGACCGGGCAGTCGTCGGTGGCGATCGGTCGCCAGTGCTGCCGCCAATCGTCGAGCGTCGTCGCGCTCTGCACGTCACGGCCGAGGTCGTGGTAGACCACCAGCGTCTGCCCCTCGAGCGGCCCGGTACCCGGCGTCTCGCAGACCAGGGCGAACCGGCCGCCCTGGGCGTGGGTGTGGGTGGGTTTCAATGCCCCTTCTCCTTCCGTTTCTGTCTGGCTGCCCGGGCAAACTCCCTGCTGGTCGACGTGCAACCGTTCGCGAAGTCCTCGGGAAGTAAAGGAGTGACGCAATGCGGGCAGGTCGGCGTCATGTTGCGTGTACGCCACACTCGGTCGAGTTCCTTGGTTGCTCTCATCCGGGCGGCAAACTGCTCGGACTCGCTCACCTCGCGCTCCCGGCGTTGCAAGCGCTTGATGTGCCCGTCCATCTGCTCTGCTATCAGCATGAGGGCATCAAACGCCTCGACCTCTGACTCGCAGTCCTCGCACCAGACCCGGCGCTCCTTTTGGTCGTAAACCATGTGCCGGTGACGGCAAGTGGTGCGAGGCCTGCGCGTCTCGCCCCGGGCCACACGAATGTCGCCTATATCCACGACCTTGAGCCCAAGCGTGTAGTCGCGCGGCTCGATAGGCTTGTCGCTCATGGTCACCTCTTATCGTCTGGCCCGGGCAGCAGCGGTGGCATTTGCCCGGATTGGTAGGAGCGTTCGACCTGCGGGAGCATCCAGCGGCCGACGGTGTCGCCGCCGGGCAGGACGATGTGGGCGAGGAACTCTTCCTCGAACATCGTGATGCCGGACTCGACCGCCTCGAGTTTGTCCTTGATGACCAGGGCGAGGGCCCGCCAGCGTTGCCGGCAGGCTTGCTCCCATGCCTTGGCGGCTTGGGCTGGCGCTCGCTCCCGCCCGGTGTCGGTGAGGGTGAAGGCCTCGTCGTTGCGGTCGGGCATGGCCAGGTCGAAGCGGATGCGGCGGCCGCGCATGCGGAAGGCCAGCACCGCGGTACCGGCGTCCCAGCCGTACATGAAGCCATCGGCCCCGTAGCGAGCCAGGGTCTGCTCGATCTCGGCGCGGCTACGCTCGCTCGAGACCGAGGTGTTTTCGGCGTATCGCGCCATGGTTTTCTCCTATGCCGCCATCTGGCGCTTTGCCCGGGCAACGTCGCCGAGGCGGTGGGTTGATACGATGCCGACGGTCGAGCGCATGAACAGCTCGTGGGCGTACCGGCGCTCTGCCTCGATGTCGATCGGCGCTCCTTTCGGAGCGAGCAGGCGCATCGAGCGCACGCCTTGGGTGTCGTACCGGTACCAGATGATGTGCGACCCGACGCCGGTCTCGCGGGCCAGCTCGTAGACGGTGGTGAGCCGCCCGGTTCGCGGGTCGACGATGGGTTCTGCGTTCATGTGGATGGGCTCCTATGCCTCAGCGACTGGCAGCAGCTCAGCGACCACCTCGCCGGTCTCGACGTAGTAGTGGTCACTGTCGCTGAGGTTGTTGATCAGGAATGCCTCGCGCTGGGCAGGTGTCAGCCGGCTGAGACTCCGCAGAAACTTCTCGCTGACCGGCTTGAAGCGGGGCGGCACGCCGGCCATCTGCGCCGCCGCGAGGTTGTGGTGGCCGTCGACCACCATCCGGTACCGCCGCCCACGCAGCTCGCATTCGTGGATCTTCACGGTGAAGACACGGAACGTCCGGGCCTTGTGCAGCACCTTGTTGCGATCGAGATGGCGCTGGCTGCTGATCAGCGGGGCGGCCTCGCTCCTCAGCCGCTCGATCTCTTCCAGCGCCTGGTGCCCCCGGGCTTCGCGCCCTGGCTCGAACTGCACATAGGCCTCGGCCACGTGGCCATGACCACAGCAGGCGTTCATAACGCCGGGCAGGGTGCCGAGGCAGGCATCGTGCCCTTCGGGCGTGCTGTGGCGATCACAGTGACCGCACGTCCGATCTCGCCACGTCTCGTCGGTGGGCTCTCGGGTGTCGCAGTAGACCCAGTGCTGGCGCAGCGCATCCCATTCGATGGCGTGGCCGCGCAAGTGGCTGGTTGCTGGCATGGGCTTCTCCTAAGCGGCGGCGGTGTCGGCTGGCGCAGGCATGAACTTGCGTTCGTGGGTGAAGTTGGCATCGACGATGGCGCGAGCCAGCGGCGGGCAGACGCTATTGCCGACCAGGCGGACCTGGGTGTACTTCGGCACGCGCTTGCCGTCGGCTTCGTCGAGCCGATAGTCGGCGGGGAAGCCTTGCGCCATGGCCAGTTCGTGGGGCTGGAGCATCCGCATGCCGATGTCGGTAATGACGTACTGCTCGCCCTCGATGGTCACGGTGACCAGCTGGAAGCGATCCTTGGTGGTGATCGTCGGGCACGGCTCGCGGAGGTCGCGCCCGGTCTCGCCGGACCCGGTGCCGTAGTAGGGCGCCAGGAAGGCGGCCACCGCTGCAGCGTGCGTGCCGCCAGCGCAGACGGTGGGCATCGGCTCGCGCAGATCCCGGCCCCCGCGCTCGCTGCCCTTGAGGTTGACCAGGTTGGCCGCCACCAGGGCGTTGTGATCCGTGGCGGTGATCGTCGGTACCGGCCGTCGCAGATCGTCGCCGACGACGCCGGTGAAGTGCTTGGCGAGGAATGCGGAGACCAGGGCATGCTTCTGGCCACCGGCAACCACGGTGCCGAGCGGGCGTTGCAGGTCAAGCGCTCGCGGCTCCTGGCCGGGAATCAGAACCGGGTCCTCTACAGCGCCGCACTTCACACATCCGCAGGTCGGCAGGTCGCCGCGATCATAAGTGAAGCCGCAGGGTACGCATCGCCAGCGATCGGGCCGCTTGCCATTGCCGGTCTGGACCATGGTTGCCGACACGATGCCGAGCGGCGCACAGCCACCCGGGTTGACGCCCGGCCGGGTGACGTTGGCGTTAGCCGTGATGGTGTGCATCGGCTCGTCTACGCGATGGCCGATGGCACCATTGCGGAACTTGGTGATATGCGGCACGACCAGCGCATGTCGGTTTTCACACGTCTGCGTGGCCAGTGGCCTTCCCAATGCTTGGCCGCGGAACTCTCCATTCTTGTCGCCGTAGTAGGTCACCAGGAACGGATCGGCCGCATCCACCACGTACCGCATGACGCCTTTGGCGATTCGCTTGAGCGTGTTCTCGGCCAGCGGCCGGTCGCGATCGAAGATGCTGGCGCAGGGGATTGACCAGTCGATGCACTCGGCGGCGGTGCGCCAGGCCTGCATCTTGCCGCGCTTCACGGCTGGCGCCTCGGGCGCGGCATGGGTCGGCTTGGGCCAGACGATCGGCAGGCCGTCGCGGCGGGCGATGAGGAACAGCCGGCGGCGGATTGTCGGCGCGCCGTAGTCGCAGGCGCGGAGCAATCGCCAGTCCGCCTGGTAGCCGTGCCGGTTCAGCGCTCGCACGAAGCCGCGAAAGGTCTGCCCCTTGCGTGCTGGGTCGGGTACCAGCTGGCCCTTGGCGTTCTTCACCAGCGGGCCCCAGTCCTGGAATTCCTCGACGTTCTCCAGAATGATCACCCGCGGTTTGACCCGGGCGGCCCAGCGCGCGGCGACCCAGGCCAGCCCGCGTACGCTCTTGCTCACCGGCCGGCCACCCTTGGCCTTGCTGTGATGCCGGCAGTCCGGCGAGAACCACGCCAGCCCCACCGGCATGCCCCGCGTCGCCTGCTCGGGGTCGATGTCCCACACGTCGGCAACCGAGTGCTCGCTGCCCGGGTGGTTGGCGGTGTGCACGGCGATAGCCGCAGCGTCGTGGTTGATGGCGAGATCGACGGGGCGGCCGAGGGCCTGCTCGATGCCCTCGCTGGCGCCGCCACCCCCGGCGAAGTTGTCGACGACCAGCTCGTGGCCGAACAGGTTGAGGTTGGTCATGCGGCAGCACTCCCAGACTCGACCCGCTTGAACTCGACGACCCACACCCAGGGGTTGGCCTCGTGAGCCATATCACCGTTGATGTCATTCCAGAGCTGGAAGTATTCATGGCGCGGGCAATTCATGGTGCGATGAGTGATCCCCTCGGCGAGAGCATCCGCCTTGCTGATTTCCTGCAGCCGCTCGACGCGCGCGCTGACGATCTCCAGCATGATGCGGCTGGCCCAGCGGGGCATGTGGATGGAGGGGCGCCAACGAGGGTCGTCCGGGCCGTCCTCTGAATAGGAGCGCTCCCATTCCTCGGCGAGCTCGTAGCTGGGGGCAGCGTGTGTCATGTCTGCGCTGTCGGCGCGATATATGACGGATACTTGCGGGCCATCGTCCGCATCGGCATTGTGGTAATAGCCGGCTGTCCATGCCTCTCGCACCCACAGCCGGTCACCGGGCTGGCCGTAAGGACACAAGTGGTAGTCGCCATTGTTGATCTCGCCAGCTATCTCGCAGGGTGCAAGTTCGCAGCCTGAGCCGTTGCGGTCTTTGGTCGGCTTCACTACCCGCCGCGTCTGCGTCTTCCTGCCGTCGAGTAGGGCGCGGACCATCTCGCCGTTCATCAGAATCGGACGTTCCTTCATGTTCCCCTCCGTCATTGTTCGTTATGGCGCCGGCGCGGCCGGATTCGCTTCACCACCCAACCCAGACACCAGCTGATCGATTGCCTCGCCCAGTACCTGTGTCATCAGCGCGAAGTCCGCTTCCAAGCGCACCACCGGATCGCCGTCGTCCTCGGTCTGTGCGGCCTCGTCGAGCGCCCCATCGGCAAAGCGCAGTGACTTGAGCGCCAGGTCGTCGTGCAGGACCAGGCTTACCGCCTCGTCGATGGTCATCGCCAGGCGGGTGGCTTGCCGGCCGGCGCTCATGCAGCCGGCGATGTCGTCGCCACCGAGATCCACCTGGCGGCCGCGCACGACACTCTCGTCGCCGCTGGTGGCCTTGAGCTCGACCTGGTCGCCGACTTCCAGCCAGGCGGGGCGCGACTCCGGGTTGCCGAGCCACTCGGTCATGGCCCGGGTCGGCGTGGTCTTGGTGGCCAGCGGCGTGACCTTGAGTGAGCCCAGCGTCTGGCGCAGCAGGTCGAGCACGCTCTCGGCAGCGGTCCGGCTCGAGGCGTTGACGCCGATCAGCTGGTGCTGGGTGTCCCACCAGAGGTCGATGCGCTTGGTGCGCACGAAGGCGCGCGGCAGGAACTCCTCGTAGACCTGTTCCTTGAGGGCCTGCTTTTCCTGACGACGCAGGGGCCGGCCTTCGCGGCCTTCCTGATCGCTGGCGCGGGCCTCGACTTCCTCGCGCACCACGGAAGCGGGGAGCAGGCGTTCCTGGTGGAGGGCGGACAGCAGCCGGTGGCCGTTGATCTCGTGGACGAGCTGCTCGCTGCCGCGTCCGGCTGGCGCTGACCAGCCCATCCGCCGGGCCTCGCTGCCGCCAAGCGGGCGGAGGGCTTGTTCGCCCAGGGCGGTGGCCAGGTCATCGAGGGCGAGGGCTGGCGCATCGTGGACGCGGTAGAGGTGGAGGGATTTGAACCACATGGTTATTGCTCCTTATCTACTTCCGCCGACTTCCCGCAAAATGGGCAGTAGTTCGCAGTGATATTGGCCTTGATCTTCTGGCGCTTCGTTCCGTTGCCGCCTTTCTTCGGCACTTGCACGTCTCCTTCGTAAGTGACCGCTACGCGTTCTTCGACGGGATCGCTGAGGATGAGGGCGTAGCCTTGGAGCGAGGCGTTGTAATCGTGGAAGCCTTCGGGTAGATCCTTTTTCATGCGCTCGGCCAGACGGGCCTCGAGGTCTTGTCGGCAGTTGCATTGCATGCTCATCGCTCCTGATCGGGGTGGCCGGCGCATGAGCCGTCCGGGTTTTGGTTGTCGCAGGGGCCGGCGACCAGGTTTGTCCTGCCGGCGTCCAGCATCTGGCGTAGCTCGGCCCGGGCACCTGCTGCGCCGCCCGGGTGGGTGAGCGTCTCCATCAAGCGCTTGTCGCTCTTGCGCAGTAGCGCGGAGATGGGCATGTGGATGTGCCAGGTAGTCACGCGCGCCTCCCTTCGATCAGCCCCTGCCGCTGCAGAGCGAACAGGGCGTTCATCTCGTCGGCGCTGGCGCGCTCGATCAACTGGCCGCCTCGGCACCACCAGGGGCGCGGGGTGGCGACGATGTTCTCGCCGAACTCCATGCGGGTCAGGACGCGGGCGATGAGCTGACGCTGGCGCTGATCGGCTGCGCTCATGGCCCTCGCCCGGCTCAGCTCGTCCTCGAGCTGGCCGATGGTCTGCTGGGCCTGGGTGACCATTCGCCGGTGGGCGTCGATGTCGGCCTCGATGGTCTGTGCGTCGCGTTGCATATCGGGTCTCCGTTGTCGGCCAGCGCACCGGTCAGCCACCGCAACTTGTAAGAATTGCTTACAGGTTGCCGGTGACTCACCGCTGCACTGGGGTGGGTAAAAAGCGCCCGGCCGGAGCCGGGCGAGGTACGCAGGGTTACTGAAGTGATGCGCCATCACGCATCGGGAAGCGCCCTGACCGTCTTGGCGAGAGGGACTAACCCTTGTCTCCAAGTCCGCGGACGCTTTCCGATGGCCAGCAGATGTCGCCCTGCTGGCGCGGCGCCTTCTCAACCGCTCGCGATTGCAGTCGATCCGGTGTCGTCTTCGCATTTGGGCTGCGGACTTCCCTGTTGGCTCGGCTCAATCGCATTGCCGTGCCGTCGTCGGGCTCTTACGACACCACCAGTGCAGTCCGGCTTAATGCCCTGGCTGAGTTGGGCACGTGTGGTGAAGGAGTGGGCGGCCTATGGCCGTTACGTGGTCACATGGGAACCTCCGTTCTGAATACCGGCGCACGTCAAAAGGCGGGCCGGTGTCGCCTGTAAATCGGGGTCCGAATTGTTAAAGAGCTGCTGCATCCGGGAGCGTCCGAGGCGGGCGCTTGCGGTTACAGGCCGGCGTAAGCCGCCGGCGGTCTGGTTACCAGCTGGCGAGCTGCTCGCCGCTGGCGCTGGTGTAGTCGGTGCAATCGCTGGCGCGGTCGTCGTAGTCCGGGTGGCCGAAGCGCTGGGCGGCCGGCACGCCCCGGGCGGCCATGTCGTTCCACTGGCCGACGGCTTGGCAGTAGTCGGTCTGCGCTGCCTGACGCACCTGGTGATCGGTCGGGCCGACGATCACGGCCCAGACGAGCAGGGCGAGCATGGCGAGTAGCAGGACGGCCATGCCCATCACGATGCCGGCGGCGCCGCGGTCGGATTCGGTCATCCAGTTCATGCCGCGTCCTCCCTGAACAGGCTGATGTTGCCGTTGTTGTGGAGCTGCTCGAGCATCCAGCGCAGCAAGTCGATGGCCTCGGCCTGGGTGCGGTGCGGCTCGCAGGCGACGATCACGACCAGCTCGCCGGTGCTCGGCACGTAGAAGGCCGGGCGGTAACCGGCGCGCGGCGATCCGGCGACGGCCTCCCGCGCCAGCAGCTCGGTCTCGGGGTCGGTGGTGCCACTGCGCTGGGCGTGTTCGCGCCAAGCCTCGGCGACTTCGCGGACCGCATAGGTAAAGATGTCGGCGTCGTGCTGGTTCATTGCAGGCGCTCCTGGCTGGCCGCGAGCAGGCGGTCAAGGTGCTTGGTGATCTCGGTCAGCTTCGCGCTCAGGTCTGGGCTACCCACCCGCGCCCAGTGGTGCTGCACGTCATCGCTGTCGCCGGTCGGGTTCATGCGCCGCGTGATCACGTCGATGTGGTTGCTGGCGCCGTAGCGGAAGCTGGCGCTGTAGGTGCCGGCATTCGTCACGTCGATGCACTGATCGACGATCGCGGCGATCTGGAAGCGCTGGTAGCTGGGGATTCTCATTCGTGGTCGTCTCCGTTCAGGCGGATGAGGCTGCCGTGTGAGCGCGGGGGCAGGACGTCGCGACTCTCCATCCGCACCACGCTCCCGCTTTTCTTCGTCCGCTTGACGATCACCACCAGCTCGAACGTTGCGCCGGCATCGATTGCCCGGCGCGCCAGCTTGGCGATGTGCGGCTTTTGCATCTGCTGACCCATGTCGACCAGCGCTTACTCGATGGACTGGATAGCCATAGCTGTCTCCCTGCCTTAGGCGTACATGCGTGTTGAGGTGGGCCGCATGATGCGGACGCGAGCCGTCGGTCTGCGTAGCGCTTGATCGCTGCAGTTGGCGGCAATGGTTATGGCGAGAGAGAGGCAGACAACCTTGATCCAGCCGCCGGCGACGGCTTTTGCGACCAGATGGGGTGTGTTGCGTGCGCCTACACGCTGGTAGGCCATTTGGAGATGACGCCTCACGGTGGGCAGCGCCCTGCTGAGCTTCGCAGCTGCTTCTTCGGCGGTTAAGCCTTGTGCAAGTAGCTCGACAATCTGCGTTTGGCGCTTCGTGAGTTGCATTCTCTCTGCCTCAACAATCAACCGTTAAGTTGATATTAGGCGGCAAGGCAGAGAGAGTCAACCGATAAGGTTGATTTTATTTGGAGGGAATAGCGTAGTGCTTTTTGGTGGTTGATTCCTTGGTTGAAAAATTGTGCTGCGGGCGGCCGTTTCTGAGCCAATCATGTGCGATGGCTAGGCGGCGGCGCATCTCGCGCGGCATTTCTTGGCTCTTACTCGGCGGTTGTTTCATGTGACCCTCTCAACAGACCATCGCTGTATGTGCATACAGTATAATGAAAGATATGAGCTGGCCACCCTCCCTGAGGGTCATCCTAATTTAACTGATGGCTCACGGTTTCGACTGACGAGAAGCGGTTAGTAACCGCTCCTGTTGAGGGCATTGGGACGCAAAAAGCCCGCCGGAAAAGGCGGGCTTTGAGGGGGTGGGTACAGCTTTACAGGAAAGTGCAATCCTGTATTTACAGGTTTACTGGCCAGAAGAAGGGCTATTCTCCAAGGCTTCCTCTGCCTCCTGGAAGACCACGCCATAAACCGCGTCGCGGTCCTTGCCTTGCTCGAGCAACTCCATGGCGCGACCGGCGTACCGGAGAACTTCAGTCAGCTCAGCATGCGGGTTCAGGCGCCGCAGCACACGCTCGACGATCTCCATGGCGGTCAGACGAATGTCACGCACCTGGTCGACAGTGTAGCCGGCGGCCGCGGGCGATCGCACCTCGCTGTCCGCTTCATCGAACCCCGAAAGGTAGGCGGACGAAACACCATACAACTCCGCCAGCTTCCGGATTGTGCCTTCCTCGGGCTTCGATTTTAGCTTTGCCCACTTCGACACAGCTGCCTCGCCAGCGCCTGAATCGGTGGCGATTACCTTCTGCATTCCGTAGACCTTATCGCGCTCATGGTGCTTCAGCGCTGATTCAAGGATGCGCTCCCAGATGATGCGCCGTTCTTCCGCGTCCGACGTTGGTCTCGGCATCCCTTGAGTCTCCGCTGTATCAATCGATCGGTTGATTATATGCGGTGCCGTCTAAGGAACAATTGGTCAAAAACAACCAATTCTTTACAGACTTTACTCTATATCGCAGACTATCAACCTACAGTTGACTCTATGGTGGATAGTCCGTGACGTTGAAAGAGCTCATCAATGACTGTGGCGGTACCCGCATCGTCGCCAAAGGCCTGGGCTGCACCCCGCAGAACGTTCACAAGATGATCAAGCAGGGGCACCTCCCGCTCTCAGAACTCAATGGGCGCACCCGCTACAGCGATCAACTGGCACGTATGCAAAAGACCGGGGCCTTGACGGCGGCAGAGATCCGTCGGCTGGGCATGCGTCTGTAACGAAGGGGAAGGGGAGCCACGACGATGACACAACATCCCAACTACGCCGCCATGTCGCGTGCCGAGCTGATACAGAAGACGACGCGGCTGGCGCTGGACACCGAGGCGGCCGAGAACGCCGGCAAAACGTGCAGGGCGCTGGAATTGCGTGAGCGGTACCACCTGGCGATGGCCGAGTTGATCGCCAAGTCGGCGACCGGCGGCTCAGGCATGCCGCCGGCCGAGGCCTTGCTGGCGCAGCAGCGTGCCGAGCGGACCCGCCAGGGCCACCTTGACGAGGCTGCGCTTTGTCAGCTCCAGCGCCTGGGGCTGGGCAAGGCGGTGCCGGCATGAAGACGATCCGCAATCTGCTGCCGCTGGCGCTGTGCATCGGCCTCGGGCTGGTGCTGCTGGCGCAGGTGGCCCTGTTCCACCGCATGACCGGGGGTGGCCTATGAGCGACGCACTCACTATCGCGTTCGCCGGTTCGCTCGTACTGATCGCCTGGTTGGGCGGGGTGGGTTCGCTATGACACAGCTACGCCGCGGTCGCGGCCTGCACTGGTGCCCGGCTGGCGCTCACTACGTGGGTGAGAGCCAGATGATGATCACCGACCCGCTGACTTTCGAGCGCTCGAAGCTGCTGGCATGCCGGACGTGCCAGCTGTCGAGCAGCAAGGCCAACAGCAAAGCCCGCGCCGTCGCGGCGGCGGGGAGGTGCATGTGAGTGTTGAGGCCACGAGCTGGGCCCTCCAGCAGCAGGCCGTGACCGACCCGGCGGCCCGATCCGTGCTGTTCGGTCTGGCAAACCATGCTAACCACGAAGGGCGCCATGCGTTCCCCAGCGTCGACCTGCTGTGCCGCTACACCGGGCTGGGCCGCCGCACGGTTATCGCCAAGCTCAAGTTCCTGCAGGAAGAAGGGCTGATCCGGAAGGGTAACCAGAAGGTGGCGGCGGCGATCATTGACCGCGCCGACCGTCGCCCGGTGGTCTATGACCTGGCGCTCGGCAAGGGTATCGAGGCCATCGACCTCGGCGATGAGCAGACCCCGGACATGCTTGATCCGCAGGGTGCAGGAAATGCACCCCGTGAAGAATCGCGGGATGCAACAGATGCACCCCGTAGCGGGAACGGGGTGCAAATGACGACGCCACGGGGTGCGAGAGCTGCACCCGAAACGTCCTTAACCAACCCCCACTCTCTCTCTGGCGCGGGCAAATCGATCTTCGAGCAAGCGGCCCAATGCACCGACGACGGCGAGCAGCCGCCGACCGCTGGCGCTCGCCAATTCGTGATGACGCTCGACTGGCAACCCGACCCTGAGCACCTGGCCGCCGCTTGCCAGCGTGCCGGTCTGCCTGCCGACACCCAGCCAGCCACCCACCAACTGGCCAAGTTCACCGCTCACCACGCCGACCAGGGCCGCCGCTACGGCGCCATGGCGTGGACCGCCAAGCTCGTCGACTGGATCCGCAACGATCAGCGCCAGCAAGCCAACCAGCCCACCCCCGGAGGTGCCCATGGAAACCGTCAGCCAGCTGCTGGACAGCGCCAGCGATTCGCCAACGTCAGCGCCGCAGAAGCTCGTCGCCTCGCTGAACAGCAACGCCGCGACGAAGACTCGGCACCGCCAGGCGGAGCAGGGCGGGTCTACGACGGGGAGTTTGTCGCCGGTGACGGCGGAAACCATTGACTGGCTCTTCGACGCGCTCGGCCAGCTGTACGGGGCGCACTGGCGCCGCCGGTGTGTGGACAGCGCCTGGGGGCAGAACCTCAACGGCGAGTGGGTGAGCTTTGACGCCACAGGCGAGTGGTTGCATGCCCTGCAACATCTGAGCGTGGCGCATGTGCAGTGCGGCCTGGCCGCTCTCAATGATGCCGCCGCCGAGGCCGTTTCTCAGGGTCGCACTGCGTGGCCACCGGATAGCCCGATGCTGTTCGCAAAGGCGTGCCGCCTGCGTCCGGAGCCGTTGGGCCTGCCCAGCATCGAGGTGGCGTGGCGCAACGTCCAGGAGCATGCCTTTGCCGGTAAGCCGTTCATGCACGAGGCCGTGGCCGCCGCTGCCGAGCATGTGGATCTGCACAACCTGCGCAGCGCCAGCTATCACCAACTGACCGAGCACCGCCGCCAGTTCGAGCACTACTACGCGAGCAACAGCCGTGAGTGTGTCGTCGAGCGGGTGGCACGCGGTGCGGCGATGCGCCCCCAGGCAGCTCTCGAGCATGACGCCCGTCGCCGCCAGGCCGAGCTGGCCGAGCGCGCCAGCAACGAGCAGGCCGCCCAGCGCGCCGAGGCCGCCGGACTGCCGCAACGCATGAATTCAGACCAGGGCCTGCGCGCGATGCGGGCCGCATTGGGGAGGGCGTGACCATGCAACCCATCGGAGTACCCAGCGGTAACGAGGTGTCGCTCGGCGCCTACCTGGACCACTTGCATAGCGGCGAGCTCTATCGGCAGCAGGATGCCGTGCTGGTGGTGCTGGCGCTGGCTGACGAGCCGTTGACCCGCCACGAAATCGCCGAGCGTGGCGGCATGGCCCTGAGCGCGGCGTGTGGTCGCGTCGGCTCGCTCAAGGACGCCAAGTTCGTCGAGCAGGCCGGCACGAAGCTGGTGCCCGGCGCGCGGTCCGCTCGCTCGACGTTGCGGCTGACCGAGCGCGGACGGGTAGAAGCTGACGACATCCTGCGGAGGGCGCGGTCGTGAGCATGAAACCCATCGACGTTCAGAACGCCTGCCTGCTGGCGCTGCAACTGCGAACCTCAGCCACATCCAGTCGCCTCGCCCGGGATCTGCGCGATGCTGGCCAGTCAATATCGGGCAGTGAGGCGGCTGGTGCCCTAGGTGCGCTCTGCCGAGACGGACTGGCGCGCATCACATTCAAGAAACATCCGACTGTTGGCATCAGCCAGCCGGTCTACTCACTCACCGCCGCCGGGCGGATCGAGGCCAAGCAACTACCGGGAGACGCCCACCATGGCTAAGGCACAGATCACCGGCGCCGCGATCGTGCGCGCCATCCAGGAAGAGAGCCAGCAGACCCGCCGTGGCGTCACCGCCGATATGACGGCCACGCTGGTCAACGCCGGCGGCAAGAACGACCGGGCCCGCGTCGGCAAGATGCTGGCGCTCCTTCGCGACGAGGGATCGTTGACCTATGACCAGGGGCGCTACTGGGCCACCGAGCAGGGGCTGGCTGGAGCCGTGGAGCAACCAGAGCCAACGCCAGCGAATGATGAGCAGGTGGCCGAGCCCAAGATCCCCCTGTGCGCCGATTGTGATGCGGCGCTGTCCGCCGATGAGTTGGAGTTCTACGAGACCCGCTGCGAGGCCTGCGAGCTTGCTACGGAATATGACGAGCCGGAGGAGGCAGGGACCGTCGCCCACCCGCCGGGCGCCACCGAGAGCGGCATTGGCTCCATGCTTGACGCCCTGGTCGCGGGCGCGGATCCGGCAACGCATCACGACCAGGCGCTGCAGGCCGAGGTGGTAGAGCTGCTCGATGGCTTGATCGAGCGCACCCACGACCGCATCACGCTGATGCCAGACGAGTCAGAGCCGCTGCGCGAACTCTTGGCGCACTGCGAGTCCATTCGGGCGCGAACCGTACGGGCGTTCTTCGTTCCCGCTGAGCTGCTCGGGCGCAGGGAGGCCAGCCAATGACCCAGACCACCCATCGACCGGGCGGGCCGCAATCCAAGCGGGCGGCGCTGCTCGGTACCAATGAGCGGTTCCGCCTGTATCTGGACCACCGCCGCCGGCATGGCCACGGCCTGAGCCATGCGCAGCTGCCGGATGGCACGCACAGCCAGGACGATGTGGCCGAGTTCATCCGCGAGGCCTGCGGCGTCACCAGCCGGGCCGAGATCGATCACAACGACCGCGCCCGGCAAATGCTCGACAAGATCGTGGCGGACTACCAGCGCTGGGAGCGGAAGCAGCGGAGGGCAGGCACATGATGTCGATCAGCAGCCCGGCCGGTAAGCGGCTGGCAAAGGCTCGCGCCGCGGTGAAGGCCTCGCAGGAACGAGATATTCCATTGATTGACCGGTACCGGATTCACAGAGAGTTTGAAGAAGCAGCCGAAGCACTGGCCGACGAACTGGTCGCTCAGAACTTCCATGAGATGGAGGGTGATTGATGAGCCGAAAATACGACATTGGTGACCGGATACCGAATGAAGTGCTGGCCGCTCGGCTGGACGAGCTCTCGAACACTCTGACGAAGCGGGGCGAAGATTGGCAGCGTGAATTCACGGTCCGCATTCCCGCCGAACTGGATAGAGATGCCGACTTGGTAATGGCGGAGGCTGCAAAGCGTCTGCGCGCGATGGGGGCTGGCTGATGGTTCAAACACGTCGCGCCACGCCGCGCCGGGCCCGGGTCGATCATGAAGGCGTCGAGCAGGCGGTGCTGATCCGGTGGCTATTGGGCGAGCAGCAGCGGGGTACGGCGGTCGGGCTGGCCTATGAGCACACCTACCACGTGCCCAACGGTGGCCAGCGCAACAAGAAGACGGCCAGCGACCTGAAAGCCCAGGGCGTGAAGGCTGGCGTGTCCGACCTGGTGGTGAAGCTGGCGCGGGGTGGCTGGCATGGGCTGTACATCGAGTTCAAGGCGACGCCGCCGCATCACGCCTCCACGGCGAAATCACAGCGCGAGTGGCTGGCGCTGGCGGAAGACGAGGGTTACTGCGCGGTGCTGGCGCGCGGGCTCGAGGAGGCGAAGGCAGTATTGCGGGAGTACATGAGCTGGCCGGAGACCGAGATCGTCGGGCAGCGGCAGGGGATGACGCACGGGACAGAGTGGAGGGGCTGATGCGCCGCATCGAGGATATGGGGATCGGTGAGCTGCTGGGCATCATCAGCCGTGAGCCGGAGGGGGAACGACGGGAGCGGGCGCTGGCGACGGCGCTGTCCTCGTTGATCGAGGTAGAGATCGAGTGGCGGCTGGATCTGCGTCACCAGAATGCGGGCTATCACAAGGCCAGCTCCATCGCTGGCGCTGGCGAGGCCCGCGGGCAACTGACCGGCCGGGTCGATCATGTCGGCTTGGCAGCCGAGCGCTACCGGTATGCGTGCCGCTGGCGCTCGATGGCGTCGGCATTGCTGGCGCATCTCAACGAGCGCCAGCGCATGGCGGTGTTGCTGTGCGGGTATGCGATCCCCGAGCATCGCCACCAGCGCATGGCCATGGGGCAGGTCGAGCGGCACCACGCGGTGCTCTCCGGTGACCGGGGGCTGACGCTCGCCGAGGTCTGTGATTCGCAGCTGGTCGTGCTAAAGCGGCTGGGCTGGGCACCGGGTGCTGGGTACGCGGCTGGCGAGTGGGTGGCGTTCAAGCCGGTGTCGTGGTCGCTGGCGCCAGCACGGCACAACGCCTGGCACGCTCGGCAGCGGATGCGGCAGCTGCAGGAGCCGGGCAGCCGGGAGGTATTCTCAACGATGCGAGCGATGCGCGACACGGCATGGCGTGCGAGGGCGAAACTACTACCCCTGGTGGTGCAACAGGCCAAAATGGCTATAAAACCACAATATGTTGTAAAACCGCGATAGCGGTGCTAGTGTTCAGCTAAGCTTGTGATTCCTGCGCCTCGACCACCCTAGCGGTGGCCGGGGCGCAGTTCGTTATGTCGCCCGGTTGCGTTCCCCAGCGCTCCCGTTCCCTTCGGCCGGGCGGCCCCTATTCAAGGCCTCGTCATGTCTGCCCACGCTCCCACGCACTGGCTCGACGAGGTCGAGCTGGCTCCGTTCGATCCGCCTGTTGACCCGAAAATCGATGACGCGCCCAACCTGGCGGCATTCTTCGACATGCTGGCGCATGCCGAGGGCACGGTCCGCTTCGGCAACCAGGACGGCTTCAACGTGCTGGTCGGTGGCGGGCTGTTCCACAGCTTCGATGATCACCCACGCCGCTCGGTCTGGCTCCCGGCTTACAACATTCACAGCACGGCCGCGGGGCGGTATCAGTTCCTGGCCGGCACGTGGGATGACCTGGTCGATCGATTCGGCTTTCGGGACTTCTCGCCAGCCAGCCAGGACGCCGGTGCCACGCAACTGATCCGCCAGTGCAAGGCGCTTCGCTTGATCTATGACGGCCGCATTCGTGAAGCCATCCATGCCTGCCGGACGATCTGGGCCAGCCTGCCTGGCGCCGGTTACGGCCAGCGCGAGGTCGCCACTGACGAGCTGATCGACGTCTACCGCCGCGCCGGCGGCAACGTCGCATAACGATAATCCTATCGGTACGCGGGCTGCCCCAGAGGTGCCCACCATGACCCATCAATACGAGACCCATCCCATGCCGGCAAAAGACCCGAACAACTGGGGCTGGCTGCTGGAGCTACTCGCGAGCATCTGGCCGCAGCTGTACGCCGCGGGCTTGGCGTTCCTGGTCGCCCTGGTGCGTGCGCTCTATGCCGGCGGCAAACCGTTCAAGGCGCTGCTGGAAGCGATCCTTTGCGGCTGCCTGACCCTGGCGCTAGTGCCGGTGCTTAATCACTTCGGGTTGAGCCCTGACCTGGCCGTGGCGTTCGGCGCGGCGGTGGCGTTCCTGGGTGTCGAGTGGCTGCGCGACCGCGCGGGCGCAATCGCTGAAAAGGTGATCGGACGATGGCTTGGCAAGTAATC
Organism: Halomonas sp. HP20-15; assembly: GCF_033446685.1. Taxonomy (NCBI): domain Bacteria; kingdom Pseudomonadati; phylum Pseudomonadota; class Gammaproteobacteria; order Oceanospirillales; family Halomonadaceae; genus Halomonas; species Halomonas sp. HP20-15. Next base: position 291,379 of record NZ_JAWQLY010000004.1, read on the forward strand.
AAGCGGATCTTCGGCAATGCGATGCCTTGGCTATTGGCCGCGCTGCTGGGCTTTGCGGTCTACCAGTACATGCGGGCCGACACGCTGACAGCCGAGCGTGACGCAGCACAGGAGCGAGTCGACCGAGAGTTGGCGAGATCCGCCGCGCTGCAGTCGGCGCTCGACTGGCATCGCAAGCAGGAGGTGCTGATCAATCGGGTGCTGTCCGAGCGCGAGGATGCGCTCGGCGCCATCGCGTCGGACATGGCCGCGCAGCGCCAGTCACTCAATACCCTGGAGCGCAACAATGCGGAAACTCGCGACTGGGCTGCTCAGCCTGTGCCTGACTCTGTTGCTCGCTGGGTGCGCCAGCTCGGCGCCGACGCCGGTGCCGATCGTGATGACGCCGAACGTGCCGCCGCACCTGCTGACACCGCTGCCGCCGCCAACCGTGGCAATGGATAGCAACGGCAGCCTGCTCGAGCTGCTTGCGCGGTATGAGGAGCAACGCCGCCGGTTCAATGCCGATCGGCTGAGCGTGAGCGAGATCCTGCAGCGGATGGATGTCGACGATGCCGAGTAAGCCCCCGCGTCCATGCCGCGCCCCGATGTGCGCCGGCAAGACTACCGCCAGCCATGGCTACTGCGACCTGCACGCCGACATGGCCACTGGCTGGACACAGCGCCGCCAGGGCAAGAGCGGTCGCGGTGGTCGGCCGTGGCGCCGCCTGCGCCAGCGAGTGCTTGAGCGCGATTGCTACCTCTGCCAGCCCTGCCAGCGCACCGGACGGGCGACGCCAGCCAACGAAGTCGACCACATCGTCAACGTGGCCGAGGGCGGCACTGACAGCGCCGACAACCTCGAGGCCATATGCGGTCCGTGTCACAAGGCGAAGACCGCCAGAGAGGCCCAGCGGGCGCGCCAGCCGCACGCCTGAGGGGGAGGGGGAGGGTAAATCTCTACCAGCTCAAAACCCGGACACCGCAGCCTCAGTCACTTTTTTATGCATGAGAAATAACGAAACTTTTTCTGGAGGGCCCCGGTGAACAACAACGCTCCCGTTCGGGCCTCCGGCGGGGGCCGCAAACGCAAGTCGCTCGGCACCCAGAAAAGCTCGATCACTCGCATCAATCCCCCCGACGAACTGATGGGCGATGCCGCCCGCCGAATCTGGAAGCAGCAATCCAAGGTCCTCATCGAGCGCGGCACGTTCGAGATCGAAGACGCGCCGCTGCTACAGGCCTACTGCAACGCCTGGCAGCTGATGCTCGATGCTGAGATCCGTATCGCCAATGAGGGATTAACGATTCCGACTGCCGACGGCAGCGAGAAGATGCACCCGGTGGTCAACGTCCGCGACAAGTCTGTGCAGCAGCTTTCGCGGCTCGGTTCGCTGCTCGGACTCGACCCGCTCACGCGCATGCGCATGCTCGGCGCCGGATCAGGAAACGGTGACGACGGGCAGGGGGAAAACGAATTCGACGAGTTCTGATCTATGGCCGCTTACCCGAATGTGAACGCGGCTCAGAAATACGCCCGCGACATAGTTGGTGGGCGCATCCCTGCATGCAGCTATGTCCGTGCTGCCTGCGCCCGGCATCTCGATGATGTCCGTGCCTCAAAGGCCAAGAACTACCCGTATCGATTCGACCGCGATCTGGCTGAGCGGGTCTGCCGCTTCATTCAGAAACTGCCGCACACAAAGGGCGAGTGGGCGCGCGGCAAGCAGCGTATCAAGCTCGAGCCGTGGCAGCTGTTCCTGTTCTCGATGGCTTTTGGCTGGGTCCGCAAGAGTGACAAGGCCCGCCGGTTCCGCGAGGTCTACACCGAAGTCCCGAGGAAGAACGGCAAGTCGATCATCGCAGCCGGCGCCGGCGTCTATGCGTTCTGTGCCGACAAAGAATACGGTGCCGAAGTCTACTGCGGTGCCACCTCAGAAAAGCAAGCCTGGGAAGTTTTCGGGCCGGCCATGAAGATGGTCAAGAAGCTCCCGAACCTGCGCAAGCACTTCGGCATCGTGCCCTGGGCGCGGAAGATCGAGCGCACCGACGGCAGCAAGTTCGAGCCGGTGATCGGCGATCCAGGCGACGGCTCGTCGCCATCGTTCACTGTAGTCGACGAGTACCACGAGCACCCTGATTCGCGGCTCTACGACACGATGATTACCGGCATGGGTGCCCGCACACAGCCGATGATGTGGGTTATCACCACCGCCGGTTACGACATCGCCGGGCCGTGCTACGAACTGCGCGAGCGCGTGATCGAGATGCTGGAAGGTACCAGCCAGGACGACGAGCTATTCGGCATCGTCTACACGATCGATGCCGACGACGACTGGAAGAGTGAGGCCGCGCTCTACAAGGCCAACCCGAACATTGGCGTTTCGGTGAAGCTCAGCTTCCTCAAGTCGATGCAGCAGCAGGCTATCGCCCGCGCGCGACAGACCAACAAGTTCAAGGTCAAGCACCTCAATCTGTGGGTCACCTCGAAGGAGGCCTTCTTCAATCTCGAGGAGTGGAAGCGTTGCGCGGACCCGGCGCTCACGCCCGAACAGTTCGCAGGCTGGAATTGCTACCTCGGCTTCGACCTGGCGCGAAAGCTCGACATGAACAGCATGGCGCGTCTCTTCGTGAAGACCATCGACGGCAAGCGACATTACTACTGTGTCGCCCCGAAGTTTTGGGTTCCGGAAGCCACCGCGTACGACAGCGACGACCTTCGCATGGCGCAGCGATACCAGGGCTGGGTCGAGAGCCACCACATGGCGGCGACCGAGGGTAGCGAGGTCGACTATCGCGAGATCCTCGAAACCGCGAAGGAAGTGCACTCGGTGACACCCGCGCTGGAATCGCCGATCGATCCGCATGGCGCGGCCAACCTTTCGCATCAGCTCGAGGACGAAGGGCTTTGCCCGATCAGCATCACGCAGAACTACACCAACATGTCGGACCCGATGAAGGAGCTCGAGGCGGCGATCATCGCCGGTCGGTTCCATCACGACGGCAATCCGATCATGACCTGGTGTATCAGCAACGTGGTCGGCAAGCACCTGCCCGGCAACGACGATGTGGTGCGCCCGATCAAGCAGGGCAGCCACAACAAAATCGATGGTGCGGTTGCGCTGATCATGGCCATCGGCCGCGCCATGCTGGCGGATCAAGCCGAAACAAACATCCTCGATACCCTCTCCGACGACGACATTCTGGTCATGTGATATGCGAACCATCCTGATCGACATACTGGGGCTGGCCGGCTTCGGCTGCCTCATGGGCGGCGTTTATCTGCGCTATGGCCTGGACGTCTCGCTGATCTCGGGCGGCGCCATGCTAGTCCTGCTGGCGCTGGCTTCGGCCACGCGGGGAGGGCGCCGATGATTCTCGACCAACTTCTCGAGCGGCGCTCAGTCGAGAACCCGGACACGCCGCTAACCGGGCAGAACCTGCAGGAGTACCTGCACCCGGCCGACGCCATCGCCGTGAACAACCAGAGCGCGATGACGCTGTCGGCGGTCTACTCGTGCATCTACGTGCTGTCGTCTTCACTGGCGCAGCTGCCGCTTCACGTCATGCGCAAGCAGGGCGATCGCATCGAAGCCGCCAAGGACCACCCCGCGTACTGGCTGCTGCACGACGAACCCAATACATGGCAGACCAGCTACAAGTGGCGCGAGACCCAACAGCACCACGTCGTGGGCTGGGGGAACGGTTACACCCAGGTGGTGCGTAGCAACCGCGGCGAACTGCGCGAGCTGGTGACCCGCCGGCCGTGGGAGTGCCAGCTGGTCAAGAACGGCACGCGATGGCTTTACGCCGTGACCGATGAGGAAGAGGGCACCCGGGCGGTCGCGCTCGAGGACATGGTCCACGTCCGCGCCCTGGGATCCGACGGCCGCACCGGTACCAGTCTGATCCGGCAGCATGCCGAAACCATCGGCCTCGGTCTGGCCGCCCAGCGTTACGGCAAGGATTTCTTCACTGGCGGTGGTCGACCCACGGGGCTCGTTTCCGTCAAAAACGACCTTCGAGAGGATAGCTGGAACCGGCTAAAGAGTGCCTGGCAAGCGGCAGTGGGCAGGCTTAGAACGTCCGACAATAAGACGTTAATGATGCCGGCGGACCTCGACTACAAGTCGATCACCGTTCCGCCGGAAGACGCCCAGTTCCTCGAGACCCGCAAGCTCAACCGCTCCGAAGTCGCCGGCATCTTCAACGTGCCGGCGCACATGATCAACGACCTGGACAAGGCCACCTTCTCGAACATCAGCGAGCAGGCCATCCAGTTCGTGCGCCACACCATGATGCCGTGGGTAGTGAACTGGGAGCAGGAACTCAACCGGCGCATCTTCACCCGCGCCGAGAGAGCCGCCGGCTACTACGTCAAGTTCAACCTGGCCGGGCTGCTGCGCGGCACCGCCAAGGAACGCGCCGAGTTCTACCACTACGCCGTGACCGACGGCTGGATGGACCGCAACGAAGTGCGCGCCCTGGAAGACCTGAACCCCCGCGAGGGCCTCGACGAGATGCTGATCAGCGTCAACGCCCGGCCGTCCAGCCAACTGGGCAACGAAAACCAGCCCGAGGAATAACCATGAGCGAGATCGAGAAGCGCGCCCTTGCCTGCGAGGTACGCGCAGAACAGGTCGAGGAAGGCCAGCCGGCGCGGATCGTCGGGCATGGTGCGGTCTTCGGCAAGCGCAGCGAGATGATCCTGGGCATGTTCAAAGAAGAGATCGCCCCCGGCGCCTTCGATGACGTGCTCGGCGACGATGTCCGTGCGCTGTTCAACCACGACCCCAGCTTCGTACTCGGCCGCACTCGTAGCGGCACGCTCGAGCTTTCCATCGATACCGAGGGGCTGCGCTACGAGATCGATCCGCCGGACACCCAGTCGGTGCGTGACATGGTGCTGGCGCCGCTGATGCGACGCGACATCACCGGTTCCAGCTTCGCCTTCCGCGTCGCGCCCGACGGCGATGAATGGCGGGAGGAAGACGACGGGCTGATCGTTCGCACCATCACGCGGTTCAGCCGCCTGCTCGACGTATCGCCGGTGACCTACCCGGCCTATCCGGATGCGGGCGCTGCAAAGCGCTCCCTCGAAGCTCGCTGTGCCGAGATCCAAGGTCTCGCCCAGCGGGCTATCAACCAGCGCCGCGCCCGCGAGCGCTTCCTTGAAATCATCCAAGCCTGACCGTCCCCTGGAGGACCTATGAAACTGCACGAACTCAAGCAGCGCTATAACGACATCGCCAAGGATATGCGGGCGCTGAACGAAGAAATCGGCGACAACGCCTGGAGCGAAGAACAGCGCACCAACTGGAAGTCGATGAAGACCGACCTCGATGCGCTCAACGACAAGATCCAGCGCGAGGAACAGCTCCGCGACGCCGACCAGCGCTTCGTCGAGGATAACGAAGACGAGCATCGCGCCCGTGCGGCCCGCGACGAGAACGGCGGCGCTTCCGTCGATGAGCAACGAGCGGCATTCGAAGCCTTCCTTCGCCAAGGCATGCAGGATGTCACCCCCGAGCAGCGTCAGCTCCTGCGCGAGATGCGTGCTCAGGCGACCTCGCCGGGCGAGGCGGGCGGTTACACCGTACCGACCGAGATGCTGCGCCAGGTGCAGGAGACCATGCAGGACTTCGGCGGTATCGCCTCGGTTGCCCAGATCCTCACCACCGGCAGCGGCAACACCATCGAGTGGCCGACCAGCGATGGCACCGGCGACATGGGCGAGCTGCTCGGCGAGAACCAGCAGACCGGCGAGCAGGATGTCGAGTTCGGCATGGACAGCCTGGGCGCTCACAAGCTGAGCTCCAAGGTCATTCGCGTGTCGAACGAGCTGCTGCAGGACAGCGGCATCAACATGGAGAGCTACCTGGCCGGCCGCATCGGCAACCGCCTGGCGCGTGCCGAGGCGCACTACATCGTCAAGGGTACGGGCGCGGGCACTCCGCTACAGCCCAAGGGTCTCGAGGCCTCGGTGACCGCATCCGTGGCAACCGCGGCGGCCACCACGCTCAAGTGGCAGGAAATCAACTCGCTGATCCACGCCGTCGATCCCGCCTATCGCCGTGCCGCAGGCTACCGCCTGGCCTTCAACGACAACACGCTGAAGCTGATCGAAGAAATGGTCGACAGCCAGGGCCGCCCGCTGTGGCTGCCGGGCGTCGCTGGCGTTGCGCCCTCCGTGGTGCTGAACCGCCAGTACGTCATCGATTCGGGCATTGCCGATATTGGTGCCGGGAGCAAGTTCATGTACGGCGGCGACTTCAAACAGTTCGTGCTTCGCCGCGTCAACTACATGGTGCTCAAGCGCCTGATCGAGCGTTATGCCGACTTCGACCAGACCGGCTTCCTGGCCTTCGCGCGCTTCGGCTGCATCCTGCAGGACGCTGCCGCCATCAAGGCGCTGCAAGGCAAGCCCGCCGCCTAACCCACTGGGCCGCCTCCGGGCGGCCCGATTGCTTCGGGAACCGTCATGCTCGAGCTGGACATCATCAAGCAACACGTCCGGCTCGAGCCGGACATCGTCGAGGACGACACGCTCCTCGACACCTATTCCAATGCCGCCCGGCGCCTGGTCGAGAACAAGACCGGGCGGACGCTGTACGCCACCGATACCGAGATCCCCAAGGACAGCGAGGGCAACATCACCGACGAGCACGCCCTGGTGCTCGACGACGACATCACCACCGCGATGCTGCTGATCATCGGCCACTGGTACGCCAACCGCGAGAGCGTGGTCATCGGCACCATCACCAGTGAGGTACCGATGGCGGTGCATGCGCTGATCAGCCCTTACCGTCACTTCCATCTTTGAGGTCGCCATGGCTGACACACCCACCGCCGACCAGGTCGAGCGGCTCATCGCGTCACAGCAGGCGCTGACCGATGCGATCGGCGACCTCGCCCAGAGCAACCGCGATCTCGTCGACCTGATCGCTGCCGACATGGACGTCGAGCCCGACGACCATCGGCCGCGGTTGCTCGACGAGCGAGGCCTGGAGGACTGACATGCGCGCCGGCAAGCTCAACAAGCGCATCACCCTGCAGCGCAAAGGTCAGCAGCAGGACCCAAACAGCGGCGCCACGATCGATACATGGCTCGACGTCAGTACCGTCTGGGCGGGCATCGAGTATCTCAGCGTCCGTGAGTTCATCGCCGCGCGCTCCGGCCAAGTCGAGATCTCCGCTCGCATCACCATCCGCTACCGCACAGGAATCGGCGCCACCATGCGCGCCGTGCGCGGTGATCAGATCTTCAACATCCATGGCGTGTTGCCCGACAACGGTTCGGGCCGCGAGTACCTGACGCTACCAGTGAGTGAGGGGGCCAACGATGGCTGACGCCGTGCGCTTCGAGGTTCACGGACTGGTCGCGCTGGGTGATCGCCTCGAGGGGCTGCAGTACGACATGAAACGCAAGGGCGGCCGGTTCGCGCTGCGCAAGGCGGCCAACGTCATTCGCGACAAGGCCAAGGCCAACGCCAAGCGCATCGACGACCCGACGTCCGCGGCGGACATCAGCGAGAACATGGCGGTGCGCTGGTCGGGCCGGCACTTCAAACAGACCGGCGATCTCAAGTTCCGCGTCGGCATCATGGGCGGCGCCGGCGGCCGGGCCAATAGCGAAGCGCTCGCCGGCCTGCCCGGTGGCGACACGCGCCACTGGCGCCACGTCGAGTTCGGTACCGAGCACACCCGGGCCCAGCCGTTCATGCGCCCCGCGTTGGCCGAGAGCATCCAGGCCGCCAGCGAGGAATTCGTCCGCCAGTACCACAAGTCACTCGACCGCGCGCTCAAGCGCGCCGCGAAGGCCAGCCAATGACTCCGCCGATCTTCCCGACCTGTGCCGCCGATCCCGGCGTGACCGCGCTGCTGGGTACGCTGCCGACGCGGCTCTACCCATTCGGCAAAGCGCCGGCCGGCGTGGCCCTGCCATACGCCGTGTGGCGCACGGTCACCGGAGCGCCGGAGAACTACCTGGCAGATCGCCCCGACATCGACGGCGCCACGCTGCAGGTCGACGTCTACGCCGCAACGCCCGGCGATGCCACGGCGGTGGCCGAGGCGCTGCGCGATGCCATCGAGCTCAAGGCTCACATAGTCCGCTGGGGTGGTGACGACACCGACCCCGAAACTAGCCACTACCACGTCGCGTTCGACGTGGATTGGTGGGTGCCGCGTTGATGCCGGGTCTACAACTGTAGACTGAGGAGGGAATGGCAAAGGGACCACTATAGGACAAGAGAAGGCGCCGCCTCTCATTAGATGGAGTTCTATAGTGACGATGAAACTTACCTTCGAAGTGGTCGTAAACGTCCCATTCGCGCTGCTGACGTGGCTGTGCTTAGCCCACCGGGGCAGCATATTCCTCAGGTAACCTAGAGAACGAAACCGAGCCCAGCCAAGTGCTGGGCTTTTCTATGACCATTACCCCAGCAGGGGGACAGGAGAAACGCATGTCCATTCTCACCCAGGGCACCCAGGTGTTCATGATCGATCCTGATGACGAGACCGCGATCATCAAGATCCCCGGCGTCACCGCCTTCAACCCCGGCGGCAACCCGCGCGACCAGATCGAGGACACCAGCCTCGAAGCCACCACCTCGCGCACCTACAAGAAAGGGCTCGGCACGCCCGGCCAGGCGAGCCTGACCGTCAACGCCGACCCGCAGGAGCCTGCGCACCTGCAGCTGTACGATCTCGCCAACGATAGCGTCGACCGCAACATCAAGTTCGTGGTGGGCATGAGCGATGGCACCGAGCCGCCGACCGTCACCACCGGCGAGTTCACGCTCCCGACCACGCGCAGCTGGTTCGCGTTCGAGGGATACATCGCGGACTTCCCGTTCGACTTCGCCACCAACTCTGTCGTCAGCTCGCAGGTCAGCATCCAGCGCAGCGGCGATGGCGTCTGGACCAAGAAGGGCGCACCGGCCGCATAAGGGTTAGAACATGGAACTGAGCATCGAGAGTTTGCAGAAGGAGGGGGCCTTCACCGGCCCCCCGGTCAAGCGCACGGTAACCTGGCACCAGGCGGGCGAGGAGAAGAAAGCCGACGTCTACGTGCGTCCGCTTTCGTACCACTCCGCCACCAGCGACCTGGCCACGCTGAAAGCCGAGAAGAGCGCGGCGGCCGGCCGCATCGCCGCCTGTGTCTGCAAGGCCGACGGCACGCCCGTCTTCACTATTCCGGACATCACCGGCGAGGCGGACCCCGAGCGCGGCCCGCTGAACGGCAACCTGACCATGGCCCTGCTGGGGCTGATCGGTGAGGTGTCCGGCCTGGGAAAGACGGCGGCGGCCCCGGCGAAGTCGCCGACGAAGAAGAGATCTGGCACGAGCTCGTCATGAACGGCATCGGCGGTCGAACGATCGCCGAGGCCCAGCAGCGCATCAGCTTCCCCGAGTTCAAGGCCTGGGCCGCCTATCGCAATAAGCGCGGGTCACTGAACACCGGCATGCGCATCGAGCGCGGCGCGGCGATGCTGGCAACGCTCTATGCCAATCGTCACCGCAAGGAGAGCGATCCGGCGAGGACCATTTACGAATTCATGCCGCACCAGGACGAGCCTGCAATCAGTGTCGAACAGGCGATGGAGTCGTGGACCTGAGCGAAATGCAGTGTAGTGCCACCGGCCCGCCATCGCGGGCTTTTTTACGCCCGGAGTATGAATGGCCACGCGATCACTCGGACAACTAACGCTTGACCTGGTCGCCCGTATTGGCGGCTTCGAGCAGCCGCTCGAGAAGGCTTCTCGCAGCAGCAAGAAGCGCATGCAGGAGATCGAGCAGAGCGGCCGGGATGCCGCCGCTGGCATTGCCACAATCGTGACTGCAGCGGCAGCCGCTGGTGCGGGCGTGCTGGCCTACTCCAACATGGCGGCCCAGTCGGCGCGCGAGCTGAAGAACCAGGCGCAGATCGCGAACACGACCGTCGAAGAAATGCAGCGCATGGGGTATGCCTGCGCGACCGTGGGCGTTCAGCAAGAGAAACTCGGCGACATCCTGAAGGACGTCAACGACCGGGTCGGCGATTTCATGAACACCGGCGGCGGCGAGATGGCGGACTTCTTCGAGAAGATCGCCCCGAAGGTAGGGATAACCGCCGAGCAGTTCCGCAACCTGAGCGGGCCCCAGGCGCTGCAGCTCTACTTCGACGGGCTGCAGAAAGCCAACCTCAGCCAGGCTGAACTGACGTTCTACATGGAGTCGATCTCCGACGAGGCCACCGCGCTGATTCCGCTGTTGCGGAATGGCGGCGCCGGCTTCGCTGAGCTCGGCGCCGAGGCGGATGCACTGGGCATCGTGCTGACCGATGTGCAGGCGAATGCTCTCACCGACTTCGCCCATGACTTCGACCGCGTGACGGGCATCATGAAAGGCAGCGCCGATGTGGCGGTGGCCGAGCTGGCGCCGGCGATGTCGGAACTGGCCGACGAACTGGTCGGGGTCGCCGAGGCCTGGCGCAGTGGTGAATACGGCAGCCAGATCGAGGTGCTTTCGACGGCGGCCACCGTCGCCGGCGGCGCTGCAACCGCCTACGCCGCCTACCGTGGCGCCGTCGCCGCTGCTGCTGTTGCGCAATGGGCGTTCAACGCGGCTGCCAGCGCTAACCCCATCGGCGCGCTGATCACCGTGCTCGGCGCGGCAGGCGGTGCGCTGTATGCCTACCGCGAGGAGCTAGGTCTCACCGAAGACAAGGCCGGCGACGCCCGCGATGAGATCGACCTGCTCACCGGCAGCGTCGAGGATCTGACCGCCGCACAGCTCGAGAACAAGAAAGTGCCGCTGGTTGCGATGCTGGTGCAGACCCAGCTCGAGGCGGCGAAGACCAAGGCGCAGCTCGATACGGTCGCGGAAGCGATTCGCGAGTCTGGGCAGCTGGATGAATTCGGCGGTGCTCGCCCGGTCGCCACCGCCGACGACATGGCCCGGGGGCGGGAACTGACCGCCCAGCTCGAGGAGCAGCGGGCGGTCATCCAGGCATCACAGGATGAGCTGGGCACGCTCGACGAGATGATCGCCACCTTCGGCAGCAGCAGGGCGGGCGATAGTGGTGGAGGCGGCGGCTCGGGAGGCGATGATGCGGCGGATGCCATTCGCAAGCAGATCGCCGCCCTCGAGCAGCAGGCGGCCACTGTTGGCATGACCGCCGAGCAGGAGACGCTCTACAAGCTGGCCACCGAGGGCGCGACTGGTGCGCAGATTGCCCAGGCTCGGGCGTCGCTCCAAGTCGTGTCAGCGTATGAGGAACAGCAAAAGGCCAGCGAGGACTACCAATCACTGGTCGCTGGCCTGCGCACCGACGAGGAGCAGCTCAACCACCAACTGCTCGAGCGTCTCGACATCCTCGACGCGGTGAAACTCTCGACCGAGGAATATCAAGAGATGGCGGCCCGCGTCGCAGATGCGGGCTTCAAGGACGCCCCCGAATATGGCGGCCTCGATGCCGAGGTGGGCGGCGCGTTCGGTGAGCTCGCCAAGATCGACGAGGCGGAGGAAAAGCTCCAGGAGTGGTACGACACCCAACTGGAGATGCTCGAGCAGTACCGAGAAGAGCGCACGGATCTCACCAGCCAGTGGGATGAGCAGGAGCGGCAGCTCAAGCGCGAGCACGAGGATGAGCTGGCGAGGATCGAGCAGTCACGCCAGATGGCCCAACTCGTCGCGGCGGAATCGGTATTCGGCGATCTCACGGCGATGGCGCAGAACTTTGCCGGCGAGCAGTCAGGCATCTATCAGGCGATGTTCGCCGTCCAGAAAGCCGCGGCGATCGCTCAGTCCGTTGTCGCCATCCAGCAGGGTATCGCCCTGGCAGCCGCCAACCCCTGGCCGATGAACCTGGCGGCGATGGCTTCGGTGGCGGCGGCCACTGCCGGCATCGTCTCCAACATCTCGGCCATCACGATGGCGGGCCAGGCGCACGACGGCATCATGTCCGTGCCCGAGGATGGCACGTGGAACCTCAAGAAAGGCGAGCGCGTCACCACGGCCGAGACTTCGGCCAAGCTCGACCGCACGCTCGACGATGTGGCGAAGACCCAGCAGCCCGCCGCTGCCGGCAACCAGGCGCCGATCGTCAATCTCAACGAGGACGCCAGCCGGGCCGGCCAGGTATCGAGCCGGCAGCAGGATGACGGCCGCTGGGTCCTCGACCTGGTGGTCTCCAACATCATGGGCGACGGGCAGGTGCATAAGGCGCTGACCGGTAAGTATCCGCTGAAGACGAGGGGGCGCTGATGGCTCTGGCCGAATATCCCACGGCGCTGCCGGTGCCACTGCGCGAAGGCTATGGGCTGCGTCACGTCTCGCCGCTCATGCGTACCGAGATGCAGAGCGGTCGGGAGCGGCAACGCAAGCGGTTCACATCGGTGCCCACCATGGTTTCGGTGGCCTGGCTGCTCTCCGAACATCAGGCGCAGCTGTTCGAGGCCTGGTTTCGCTTCGGCATTGCCGACGGCACGGACTGGTTCAAGTGCCCAGTTAAGACGTCGCTGGATGAGAGCGGAATCGTCAGCTGGTACGAGGTGCGGTTCACCGACATCTACAAGGGGCCTGAGCTTGTGGGCCTGGACTGGCGGATCACCGCCGAGCTCGAGATCCGCGAGCGCCAAACGCTTAGCGAATCCGACGCCATCGACCTGATGCTCGGCGTGCCGATCGGCGAGTTCAACGCCGACCTGACCGACATCGCCCACCGCTACTACACGATCCCCGGGAGTGAGGCATGAGTAAGGCGCTGGAAATCGTCTACGCCTCGGCACCGGCGAATGAGGTGCCGATCCTGACGCTGGAGATCCTGCACCCGGCGTTCGAGGGTGGCGCGATCCGCACCTGCAACGGCTTCGAGGACCAGACCTGCACGCTGGAGACCGGCGCCACGGTGACGTTCGAGGCATCGGGGCTCGATGTGTCGCTGCCCAAGCGCAACGCCACCGGCCGGCAGGAGTTGAACTTCGCCATCGAGAACGTGACTGGCCGCGCCGAGCGCGCTATCCGCGACGCGCTGGAAGCGGGTGGGCAAATCGACGTGATCTACCGCACCTTCCTCGCCAGCGATCTGTCGGCTCCGGCCGAGCCGCCGCTCAAGATGGCGCTGGTCTCGCCCAGCTTCGAGGGCGCGACCACCCAGGTCACCGCGTCCTACATGGACATGATCAATTACGCCTGGCCACGCGAGCGCTACACCATCTCGTTTGCCCCGGGCCTCAAGTACATCTGACCCATGATCGAACGTTACCTGAGCACCGCCTATGCCGATGGCGGCAGGGGGCCGCGCGTGTACGACTGCTGGGGGCTGGTGCGCGCCGCGCGCCACGAACTGTTCGGCCTGCCGCTGCTGCCCAGTTACGGGGCCATCTCGCCGGACGACAAGCGGGCGCTGACCGCGGCGTGCAACGCCGAGGCCGGCAAATTCGCCGAAGGCCCGCCGGTACCCGGTGCGATCGTCACCGCCTGGCGCGGTCGGCTATGCGTGCATGTCGGCGTCTGCGTCATGCTCGACGGCCGCCCGGGTGTGCTCGATACCGGTCGCGCCACTGGCCCGCGCTGGCAGCCCGTCAGCGTCTTTCGCCGCCAATTCCTCAAGGTCGTCTTCCATCATGATCGAGATCTATCCGTCGATTCTGCCCGGCGCGCCGATTGAGACCCACGCCGCCGACGGCGTGACGCTCGAGCAATGGCTTGTCGAGAACGTGCCGAGCTACCGGGCGGGCCCGCAGCAGCCTATCAGCGCCACGGTCAATGGCAGCGTTCTGGCGCCGGAGGCCTGGGCGGCTACATGGATCCGCGCGACCGACCGAGTGGAGCTGCGCGTTCAGCCGGGCGACCCGGGAACCATTTTGATCGCAGCCATTGCTGGCGCCGTGGCCATCGGCGCCGCGCTGTTGCTCAAGCCCTCGATCCCCAGCACCAACAGCAAGACGACGCGCGGCTCATCGATCTACGAGGCCAGCGCGGAAGGCAACAAACCCAAGCTGGGCGGCGTGATTCCAGAGATCGCCGGCCGCCACAAGACGTACCCCGATTACCTCACGGCGCCGCGCCGCTACTTCGTCGACAACAAGACTCAGGCCTTGGACCTGCTGCTGTGCGTCGGCAAGGGCGAGTACCTGCTGCCAGACGCCGAGATCAAGATCGGCAGCACGCCGCTACAGTCGCTGGGTACCGACGTCGATTACCGGGTATTCGCCCCGGGCGAAAGCGTCACCAGCCATCAGGCGCACCGGAACTGGTACAACGCGCCGGAGGTGGGTGCATCCGTGGGGGCGTCCGGCCTGCGCCTCAAGGATGGACGCGACCTGACGCTGTCGCTCAATGCCGCGGCAATCTCGTTTTCAGGCAGCGAGATCACTCTCCCGTCTGGCGCTGGCACTCCGCCGGCCGACTGGGAGGTTGGAATGTTGCTCGAGGTGGATCTGTTGCAGGAGATCACCGTCACCGACGGCGGGCAGGACATCAACGGCGTCTACCTGCGCGACATCCTGGAGGGCGAGTTTCCGGCGTTCGCCCAGGGTGATGCCATCTCGATCAGCGGCGGGTCTGCGATTGGCGGCAATTACCTGGTGCAGACGTTCACTTCGGCTGCTACCGCCGGCGAGCCCGATCAGTTGACCCTGAATAGCACGGACTCGGTGCCGACTGCGTTCCTGCCGGACGGCCTGTTCATGGCGGCGATCGACTACACCGGGGTGCGGTACCGGATCGACTCCATCGTGACCGAGGACTACCAGGTCGAGTACGAGGTCACCAATGAATCGGGCAATACCTCCACGGTCTCCGAGACGCGCACCCGCAATATCGGCTGGAGCGTGACCCGGCTCAAGCCGGACGGCACCGAGGATAGCGGCTGGCCAGGCTTCGCCACGCAAACCACCAGCGACGCGGCGATTCGTCTCGACACCACAAGCCTCGAGGGTGGATGGACCGGCCCCTACCTGGCGTGTCCGGAAGGGGAGACCACCCGCCTGATCGAGTGGGACGTGTTCGGGCCGTCAGGCCTCGGCTACATCGACGATGACGGCGACATCGAGACGCGCACCCGCAAGGTCGAACTGCAGTACCGGGCCTACGGCGCGACCGAGTGGACCTCGGATGTTCGCACGCTCACCGGCAGGACCCGCGACCAGTTGGGCTGGACGTTCAGGACTGAGTTGCCGGCGGGCATCACGCCTCAGGTGCGCATGCGCCGCATCGGTGCTGAGTCCAACAGTACCCAGGCGCTCGACCGGCTCGAGTGGTACGGCCTGCGCTGCGAACTCCCGCACAAGTCCAGTTATCCCGGTGTCACCGTGCTGGCGGTCACGCTGGTCGGTAGCGATACCATCGCCAGCCAGACCGAGAACCAGATCAATTGCGTAGCCACACGGCTGTTACCAGTGCGGCAAGCTGGCGCCTGGCAACCGCCAGAAGCTACGCGCGACATCGCACCCTGGGTGGCCTATATCGCCGACTCGGTCGGTGCCGAGGTGGACTTCGACGAGCTCGACCGCCTCGACGCCATATGGCGCGGCCGGGGCGAGCACTTCGATTTCGTCACCGATGACGACAGCACGGTCAAGGAATCCCTCAACCGCGCCCTGGCGGCGGGTATGGCCGAGTTCACGCTCGACGCCGGGCAGGTTCGCCCGGTGCGGGACGAGCCGCGCACCGTCTTCGAGCACACTTACACGCCGCAGAACACCACCAAGCCGTTGCAGCGCACCGCTCAAGCGCCGCGCCCGGAAGATCCCGATGGCGTGGAGGTGACGTTCTTCAACTCCGACACATGGAGCGAGGACACTGTGATCTGCACGCTGCCCGGCGATGCCGGCGTGAAGCTTGAAAAGCTGAGCCTCGACGGTGTGACCAACCGCACCCAGGCCTGGCGCATCGGTATGCGCGAGCGGCGCAAGCTTAAGTTCAGGCGCTGGACGAACAGTACCGAGACCGAGCTCGACGCACTGAACAGCCGATACATGAGCTACGTGGCATTGCAGGGCGACGTGCCCGGCTACGGCCAGAGCGGCTGGATCAAGGCCGTCGCCGACGAGGGCGAGGGCGTCTATCTGCTCGAGCTATCCGAGCCGCTCGATTGGCTTGACAGCGCCGACGAAAACAACCCAGACGTGTTCGGCTGGCGCCGGCCGGACGGCACGCTTGCCGGCCCATTCACGGCCAGCCACGGCGATACCGAGTACCAGGTGCGCGTCAGCCTCGGTGAGGAGCTGCCGGATCCTGGGCAGCGAATGGAGCCGCCCCAGTTCCTGTTCGGCCCAGCCGATCGCTGGGTGTTCCCCGCACTGATCACCGACATCAGCCCCAACGGCTTCGAGAGCGTGAGCATCGAGGCCGTGAACTACGACGCCCGCGTCTACCTCGACGACGACAACGCGCCGGCGTAGACCCACGCCTCAACCAACAACCGCAGCCCGCCACCCGGCGGGCTTTTTCGTGACTGCAGGAGCCACGCATGGCCAGCAATCTCTCCCAAGCGACGACTGACGTTAACCGGCTCTCCGAACTGGTCGACTTCTTCAACAAGATATGCCTCGGCGGCGCGAGCGAAGACGCCACGCTCGACAACCAGACACGGCCTGTACTGGCCAAGTTGGCGGCGTCATTCCTGCTGGGTATGGATACCTACGCGACAGTAGCGGAAGGCTTGGCCGGCGCCGGCGAGGGCGGTTTCTTTCAAGTCGTCAGCGATGTCGACGAGGAATACACGATCCTCTACCAGAACGTGAACGGCGTCGCGATCGAGAAGAAGCGCTACCCGTCGTGGCAAATGGTCGCGCTCATCTTCCAAGCGCGGGATCGGGCGGAAGCGGCAGCGACGGCGGCCGAGCAGGATGCAAACCAGGCAGAAGCTTCCGCCAGCCAGGCAGCGACCGACGCGGCTGATGCCCGGGCGGCATCCGAGGCCAGCGGCAACATCCTGTTCTACGACACCAAGGCCGATGCCGATGCGGCAACGCTGACCGAAGACCAGATCGTGCACGTCTTCGCTGACGAGACGCGCGAAGGCCGGCAATCGCGCTACCGCGTTGAGTCCGGCGCGCTGGTTTTCAAGACCCACCCCAACGAATACGGGCGCATGTCGTCGCCGATCAGCTGGCACAGCCAGACCATCGACAAAGATTTCACCATCCCCACCGGCATGAACGGCTGGTCATTTGGACCAGAGATCACTATAGCCGACGGCGTGACTGTAACAGTCAGCGAAGGCTCTACCTGGACAATCGCTAACGGAGAGGTCCAATAATGTCTAAGGGTATTTTCAACACGCTTCAGAGCCTGGCTACTGGCAAGCAAGTGCTGGTTGATGAACTGTTCGGCAAGGATGACTTGTCGACAGCTGCCGTAGATAGCTCCACCGGCACTGAAACCCTCACTGAGGCGCTTGATAGTCGTGTCATCCATCTCAGCACTGTGGCTGACCTGCAAGCCCTTGATGCGAGCACGCTCGCCAATGGGCAGGTCTTTACCACAGCCGGCTACTATGCCCCAGGAGATGGCGGCGGCAACGAGTATTTCATTGTTAACGGCGCAACAGGCGCCGACGACGGTGGCAGCTTTATAGATGTCGGCGATGGCAGCAAGCAGGCCAAAGGACTTTTCAGGAGCAAGGTGAGCGTTCGCCAGTTTGGCGCTACTGGCGATGGGACAACCGATGACTTCCCTGCCATACAGAACGCAGTGGCTTTTGGCTCGGGACGTACTGTCGAATTTGAGGCCGGGCATTACTTCGCCCCCTATCGTCCCCCTACCGAGTCTGTAAATTGGGTCAACATCATTAAGAGCGGAACCAAGCTTAAAGCTATCGGTGAGGTGATTGTAGAAAACATGCTGTGGTTCGCTGGTGGCTCTCCCGAGCTTCCGGTTGCTATCGGTAGTGCCGGATTCACTACAGGTGACGACATACTCACTACGGCGTCTGCCAATAACTTTCAGGTTGGCGACTACATTCAAGTCCTGTCACAAATCAATGCCAATACCACGGATGCAGGTATTTGGCAGCTTGCAAGCGAGAACCCGACGACCTTGCTGCAAAGGGAAAATCGTTTCTCCGAAATCCACCGGATTGCAGAAGTCATTTCAGATACTGAATTCAGAATCTATGGTGGCATTACATATCCAGGCTACAAGGACAACACCACGGGACAGAACTTCCCGATGTCTGGCGTTACTTCTGCCGAGATTCGCAAGCTCAACCCTCTCACAGATATTGCAATTGAAGGGCTTGAGTTTAAGAACGTCACTAATGATAGTTTCCGGACGCTCCTATTCAAGAATTGCGCGCACATAAGACTGCGTGGGTGCAAGTTTATTGCGGACACCCTCCCCGGGTCTCAGTTCGTCTGCGAGTCAGTTCATGACTTCGTCATGGAGGAGTGCTACAGCTATCGGAATCCCCAAAACGTATCAGGATCTTCGTGGAATAGCTACTTCTTCCAGGGCGGCTGCCAGTATATAAAGGTAAACAATTGCCACTTCACCGGGGAAGGCCAAACTATTGACTTCACCTATCCACTTATCGGGGATTTCCGTGGCGATACTTCGGTAGACGTTAAGACCGATTCCTTGACTGTTCAGTTTATGGACGTTAGCCACAACACTTTCGAGAAATGCTCGAACGGATTTACCACCCACCCCGGCACCTACAACCTGGTTGCTATCGGAAATAACATAGAGGCCATAGATACAGGTATTCTGATTCGCAGCTTGCGCAACATTGTTGAAGGGAACACAATATACACCGAAAATACGGGCCTAACATTCGGTGGTTTTACCTCTTATTCTTCTATTCAGGGCAATACAATCATTGACCAGAATACCGGAGGAATATTTGTGGGTATCAATGTTGTTCCTTTTTCTTCTGATTGCATGAACAATAATGACACGCGAGCATTTCGTATAATCAACAACACGATCACTCAGAAGGGCTCAGTGCTAGGGTCGTCTGGCATTCAGTTGAGGCATACGGGGAATGGTACACTTCCCAACCCTTCTTTCACTGGCTGGACGGATCAGGTCAAGACTGCTCAGTCTGACTACTTCATAAAGGGCAATTCCCTTAGCGGGTGTCGTATACTGATTGGTAGCTATATTAACAGGGCGGTTATATCCGAGAACAACCACAAGGATGGGGCTACTGCTGATTATTACATCCAGACATCGCCTAATACGGCAGCTACGGTTATCTATGGTAATATCTTTATGGATACATTGGCAGACGCGGTAAGTACCGTAAATTGCCCTGACCCGGCTTTTACCTACAGTACCAGCACTGTAATGGGCGATAACTACGGTGTGTTGCTGGCGCCGGTCTATAGCCTCGGAGAAAATCGCCCGCTACTCGCGGCTTAGCCTTAGAAGCAGAGATGGTTGACGTCCTATAAAGGAGTATCCACCTCTACTATTATACGAAAGTTAAAGGGCGGCTTTGTGCCGCCCGCATTTCAATCTACACTGTAAGAAAGGATCGATTTCAATAAATGTACTTGGCGCATTTTGACACGATTTCTGATGGGCCCGCTCAGCATGGACTCAACCGCCCCCTGATCCATAACGCTGTACAAATCGTCGTCCTTAGATAGGAGACGTTTGCACGTAGACTGAGCGTCGGAGAGGCGCGCCACCTGCCAAGCAGTGCCTCCGATTCTATTGGCCACTTCGACATCTTTGCTGGTGATCTTGTTTGCCTTATCTGCAATATGTTGGGCAGGTGCAATGTCGTCGTATAGCGCTGTGCCTACTGGATGATCTACTGAATTAATCGATGGAAATTCTGCATAAGTGGCTTCCGAGAACTCCTTGCCTCCAAACTTCATGGCCATGAGTTCTGGTTGCAACCGTCGCATGATCTCGAACCCAACCTTATTGAACTGGCGTTCTTCAGCCGTGACCGACAAGGCCGCTTTCAAGCTAGAGAGAGAGTAGAGCGGGTCAAAACGAGGCGTTTTTCGACTAAACAGAGTTGCAATATTGCCAACGAAATAACGGTTGCGCTGCTCCGCATACATCAAGTCCAGCGCCTCGGGCATTTCCCAACCATCTTTCAACCGCTGTTCCAGATACCTTCCTGTATCCTCGGCGATCATCTGTGCCACTCCAGAGCTGGTAATCCGGTTCCCTTTCTCGCTGGACGTTAAGCTATGGTTCCAAATTGTATAAGCTACTTCACTGGGTGGCGTGTCAGCTGGCACCTTCTGGCTGTAAAAGCTGCGCGCGCATTCTCCATATCCACCGCTCACGATGATTGTTTGGTCAGAAACATCGTGGCCGTCATCTATCTTGCAGTTCGGTCGCATGCCCGCAGAATAAAGCATACCCCAGCGGGACTGCTCATCAGCATCCTTGGCCATCACTCGTGTCAACAGTCCATCGCTGTTCGTCATCGATAGTCCATACTTCACAGCAAGCCCATGCGCGGTCGTCTTGTCTATGGTCCCGCTCGGCCCTGAGCACATGAAGCGAAAGCTGTCTTGCTTCCCCTCCGCCAGAATGGCCGACAATACTAAGCGAGTGTCGAAACCGCCGGTTAAATGGGCGATCTTTCGGGGCGCGGGGTGATTGATGATGGCTCGCACGTTGTGGCGTATTTCCCCAACCGCCTTATCAATCAAATGCTCTAAGGGCTCTGAGCGATCAAGCAGATAATCGTTCACCGGATACTGATGTTCCACTGCCTTTCCGTTCGAGATAGACACGTAAACATGCCCAGGCAGAACGGTTATGCCCTCATAGCTTGAGTGCCCATAGGCACCATTCCCAATAGACAGGATCATGGCGAAGTAGTGCGATGAAGTCTTAGGGCTCTTGCCGATTGAGGTCAGCCAATCGACCATGTGGCGCAGGTCCGAAGAGTATGCGATGACTTCCCGATCCTCGTACCTGTAGCACAAGCAGCCGCCCAGCGGGTCAGGCATCATATAAGCCTGCTTGCGCTTCTCGTCCACCAGGTACGCGCATATGCTGCCGCTGGCGGCCAACATATCCTCTACCGCCTTGTCAGGCCATGACCGGGCGCTGACAGCGCGCACAAGGTCTGCATCGCTGCACACCAGCTTATCGCCAATGACTCCGCATCCATCGCGCTGGAGCCACAAAGGGTGGCCCTGAGATGCCGCATATGCACCCGGAAAGTCCTTGGATTTGACTAGTTCGAAAGCTCCCTTCCTGAAGCGACGTTTCCATAACGCCAAGACGGGCGCGAAATGCTCGCGCGGTGGATCAATAGACAAATCCAGCCCCCGGATATTGTTTAGTATTAGAGATATGCTACCTATGCTTTAATTATTTGCCCAGCATCACCGCCTAGGCATCCTTCGATGCTCCACCAGATACAGCCACAGCCGCTTGGCTTTATCCGGCTCTCTGCTCCCGTCCCGCAGCATCCTCTCCCACCACGTCTTGCCCATGATCTTTTCGAGGCGCTCGTCTCTGAAATGCAGATCAATGCTCATCTGCGAGATAAGGCGCTGGCCGGCAAGGCGGGTATCGCTGGGCATCACCCAGAAAGCTGCCTCGCCCCAACGCTCGTAGGGTTCCTTTGACGCAGGCTGCCGCTCCCGTCCCCTCATGGCGCTACACCGCGGCGGCAGGATTCCAGCTGACCAGGTACCGCCCATCGTCGGTACGGTTCACCTCGACATTCTCGTTGGTACTGATCTCCTCGATGAGCTGATCCCAGTCATCCAGGCTGTCTTCTTCGCGCGGCTCGAGGTAGACATGCCGCTGATCCTTTGCCGTCGCGGAAGCGATCGTCTGCTGCACCCGCTTGCCCAGCTGCTGATAGGTCGAGGCCTTGGCCATGTCGTTCCCCTTGTCGAACACTGTCTGAATGTACAGTATCGGCAAGCAATATGGCGTCTGGCAATACCCGATCGCGCACGGTGCGAAATGCGATTGCCCCTGCGAACGCGCCCCGATCTGTGAGACAACTGGCGAATTGTGAGACTGGGCGTCTTGCAGCATACTGATTCGCAAGGCCAAACCGTGAGGCATCAACCCCATGTGTGAGCTACGGGTAGGTGACCGCCGCGATTGACACTGCGGCCCGCCTGACGGCATGATTGCCGACATGAACACGACCCGTCAGACGCACAGCATTTGCCAGTGGTGGCCCTCCTGAGTGAGGGCGGCCAGTTGATGATAAGAGAACGCCGCCCTCCGGGGCGGCGTTTTCGTGTGTCTGGCCCCGGCACGGCGGCGAGGGTACCTTGATCGACCTGGGTAAAATCCTGGGTAAGATCGCTAAAGGTGAAAGGAAAAATTTAGTAGAAACAAGGTGCATACAGCCATGTCCGTGCTGATGATCGACAATTACGACAGCTTCACTTTCAACGTGGTGCAGTACCTGGCCGAGTTGGGGGCCGAGGTCGTGACCTACCGCAACGACGCGATCACCCTGGCCGATATCGAGCGCATGTCGCTCAGCCATATCGTCATCTCGCCGGGGCCCTGCACGCCCAACGAGGCGGGCATCTCGATGGAGGTGATCCGTCACTTCGCCGGCAAGCTGCCGATTCTCGGGGTGTGCCTGGGCCATCAGGCGATCGGCCAGGTTTATGGCGGCAAGGTGGTGCGCGCGCCTCAGGTGATGCACGGCAAGACCTCGCGGATCCGCCACCGCGGCGAGAGCGTGTTCGCCGGCCTCGACGATCCGCTGGAGGTCACTCGCTACCATTCGCTGGTGGTCGAGGCCGACAGCCTGCCCGAATGCCTCGAAGTGACCGCGTGGGTCGACGACGACGACGTCACCCCGGGGTTGATCATGGGGCTGCGTCACAAGACGCTGGCCATTGAGGGCGTGCAGTTTCACCCCGAGTCGATCCTTACCCGCCAGGGCCACGAGCTGCTGGCAAACTTTCTCGAACGCCGCGCCTAGCCTAAGGGAGAATCACCATGCAGATGCGAGAGGCGATCGACGCGGTCATGCGCGGTCGGGACCTGAGTTACGCCGACACCCACGCGGTGATGCGCACGATCATGACCGGCGAGGCCAGCGACGCCCAGATCGGTGGTCTGTTGATCGGCCTGTCGATGAAGGGCGAGTCGGTCGACGAGGTCACCGCCGCCGCGCAGGTCATGCGCGAGCTGATGACTCCGGTCAGCGTGACCTGCGACGATCTGGTGGACATCGTCGGCACCGGCGGCGATGGCGCCAACCTGTTCAACGTCTCCACCGCCTCGAGCTTCGTGGTCGCCGCCGCCGGCGGACACGTCGCCAAGCACGGCAATCGCAGCGTGTCGTCGTCGTCGGGCAGCGCCGATCTGTTCGACGTCGCGGGGATCAAGCTGGATCTCGAGCCGGCGCAAGTGGCGCGCTGCATCGAACAGGTCGGCGTCGGTTTCATGTTCGCGCCGATGCATCACAAGGCGATGCGCTATGCGATCGGCCCGCGTCGCGAGATGGGCGTGCGCACCATCTTCAATATCCTCGGCCCGCTGACCAACCCGGCCGGCGCTCGCCACCAGCTGTTGGGCGTCTATCAGGCCGAGCTGGTGCCGCTGATGGCCGAGGTGCTCAAGCGATTGGGCAGCCAGCACGTACTGGTGGTGCACGCCGAGGATGGCCTCGACGAGGTTTCGCTGGCGACGCCGACGCGGGTTGCCGAGCTACGCGACGGGACGATCGAGGAATACACCATCGCCCCCGAGGATTTCGGCATCCAGCGCCGGTCGCTGGCGCCGCTCAAGGTGGTCACCGCCGAGGACAGCCTGCGCCTGGTTCGCGAAGCGCTGGCCGGCGTGGGCGAGGCAGCGGACATCGTCGCGCTCAATGCCGGCGCGGCACTCTATGCCTGCGACATAGCCTCCAGCATCAAGGAGGGGGTGGCGCTCGCCCAGGACGCCATGGACAGCGGCCTGGCCCGCGAGAAGATGAAGGAGCTCGCCGATTTCGCGCGAGTCTTCGCCGAACACAACGGGGCAATCCGATGAGCCAGAGCAGTGAACTGCCGACCATCCTCGCCAGGATTCTCGCTCGCAAGGACGAGGAGGTCGCCATGCGCCGGGCCCGGGTCAGCGAGGCGACACTACTCGAGCGCGCCGGCCGGCAGGGCGCCCCACGCGGTTTCGTCGAAGCCCTCGACCGGACCATCGCCGACGGCGATCCGGCGGTGATCGCCGAGGTCAAGAAGGCCTCGCCGTCGAAGGGCGTGATCCGCGACGCCTTCGATCCCGAGGCGATCGCCCGCGCCTTCGCCGAGGCCGGGGCGAGCTGCCTGTCGGTACTCACCGATGCGGATTTCTTCCAGGGCCATGAGGATTTCCTGATCGCCGCCCGCAATGCCTGCGAGTTACCGGTGATCCGCAAGGATTTCATCGTGCACGGCTATCAGGTCAGCGAGGCGCGGGCGATCGGCGCCGACTGCATCCTGCTGATCGTCGCGGCGCTCGATGACGACCGGCTCAGGGATCTGCATCAGCAGGCCGTGGCGCTGGGCATGGACGTACTGGTCGAGGTTCACGATGCCCTTGAGCTGGAGCGCGCCTTGGCGTTGGACCTGGCGTTGGTGGGGATCAACAATCGCGACCTGCACAGCTTCGAGACCAGCCTCGATACCACCTTTCAGCTGCTTTCGCGCATTCCCGAGGCGGTGACGGTGATCACCGAGTCGGGCATTCACACCCGTGGCGACGTCGAACACATGCGCGAACACGGCGTCAACGGCTTCCTGGTCGGCGAGGCGTTCATGCGCGAGGCCGACCCGGGGGCGGCGCTGCGGCGGTTGTTCTTCTAAGAGCACGTTTTCTAACTGCTGGCTCCGGGGGCAGGCTTTCTCAAGGCTATGTCCCCGTTTCGTGTTGCATGGGATGCCCAACTGCTTGCTGCAGACAGTGAGCGGGCTGTATTGCCTTTGTATAGCGCTCCAGCCGGGTAGTTGGCGAGATCTGGGTAGTTACCCCACGAAAACGGCCCATCCAGCGCTTCAACTCCATGATGGGCATTGACGTTCTGGCTATGAGAGGCGCCCGCCCGGATTCGCTGTCCGGGCTTGGCATGCACTACTTGAAGGGGAATTTTCATGCTTTCAAAGCTTGGAAAAAGCGAACCACCCCTTCATGGCGCTGGTGATTCGGTGCATTTCTTCGGGTGTAGTGACATACGCTGGCATGGTATACAACCAACGACCGAACGGACGTAGCCATACGCCGTGTTCCCGTGCAAAGGCTTGCACCCCCTCCAGGCTCTGCGCATCGGTCACTTCTATTACAGCGGTAGCACCAAGAACACGAATGTCCTCGATGCGAGAATCCTGCCGCAGTGAGGCATCCTCAGCCAACTCCTGGCGTAGCATGGCGTTGAGTGTGTCGATCTTGCTCAGGTAATTCTCTTCCTCGAACACGGCTAGGCTTTCCAACGCCACCCGGCAGGCCAGCGGATTGCCCATGAATGTTGGTCCGTGCATGAAGGCATGATCGGGTTCGTCGCTGAGAAAGGCCTCGTAAACATGGCTAGTCGCCAGCGTGGCGGCATGGCCCAAATAGCCCCCCGTGAGCCCCTTGGAGAGCACCATGATATCCGGGGTGACGCCGGCATGCTCCGCAGCGAAGCGCTTGCCCGTGCGCCCGAAGCCGGTGGCTACTTCATCGAATATCAGCAGTACATTGAACTCGTTGCAAAGCTCTCTTGCTGCCTGTACGTAGTGGGGCGAGGTCATGTTCAGGCCACCCGCGGCCTGGAGCAGCGGCTCCATGAGCAAGGCGGCGAGCTCATGATGACAGCGTTCCAGCGTGCTGCGCAGGGCAGCGATATCGGCTTCGACAGCCTCGCGAGGGGCATCGAAGGGGGCTGTGGGGGCCGGCGCAAAATGCTGTTTGGGTAGAAAGCCCGCAAACAGCGAGTGCATGCCCTCCTCGGGATCGCATACTGCCATGCAACCTGAGGTGTCGCCATGATAGGCCCGCATCAACGACAGCATGCGATGCTTTTCCGGTCGGCCACGCTGAGCCTGGTATTGCACGGCCATCTTCATGGCGACTTCCATGCCCACCGAACCGCTATCGGAATAGAAGACATGGTTCAGTCCCTCGGGTGTGACCCGTACCAGGGCATCGGCGAGCTGCTGGGCTGGGTCGTGCGTCAGCCCGCCAAGCATTACGTGGCACAGGGTATCGGCTTGGCGCTTGAGAGCCTCTATCAAGCGGGGGTGGCCGTAGCCATGAATCATGCACCACCATGAGCAGGTCGCATCGAGCAGACTTTCGCCATTTTCGAGCTGCAGCCAGGCGCCTTTCCCCCCGACAACTTTGGGAGCAGGCGGCAGCGCCTTCATTTGTGCATAAGGGTGCCATAGCGTTGGTGGCGGCATGCGGTGTGTCTCTTGTGTCAATAGAGCTTTGGGCTGCCAGGCAGTACTAAGTAGTCAGCGGCGCGCTCAGCCAGCAGTAGGCTGTCTGACTGAGCTGTTGTCTTGCCTAACCACGGCACCTTGCCTAGGCAGGGTACATCCAGAAGAGCCTCCAGCGTTGCTATGTTGGCTGCGTACTCCTGGATGTCAGCGTCAGTTTGGGTAGCCACCCAGCCCGCTACGTGTAAGCCATCAGCACGAATGGCTTCCAGCGTCAGCCGAGCATGGCTAATACAGCCCAGGCGCAGACCGACCACTAGAATCACCGGCAGGGCGAGCCTGACCGCTAAGCCGCTGAGGTCTTCCTGTGTACTGAGCGGAACCCGCCAGCCACCGGCGCCTTCGACCAGAATCAAGTCGCGAGACGCATCCAGGGCGGGCCTTACGGCCCTCTCTAGCTCGGCCAGGCGTAGCGTCATGCCTGCCTGGGTGGCAGCCAGGTGCGGAGCGATCGGCGGCTCGAGGGCCACCGGGTTGACGGTGCGGTAATCAACCGGTGGATTCGTTAAAGCCTGCAGGGACAAGGCGTCGGTATTACATAGCCCGTCGGGCCCCCATTCACAGCCCGCCGCTACCGGCTTGAGGCCCAGCGTGGAAAGGCCCTGGCGCCGCGCCTTGGTCAGCAGGGCGGTGGCGACCAGCGTCTTGCCGGCATCGGTATCGGTGCCGGTGATGAAATAGCCGTTCATGCTTTTCTCTCGGGTTTAGTCAGGTCGAGTGTCAAGCACTGATAGGTCACCGGCAGCCCTGCGTTTTCGCGAAGCGCTTCGTAGCGGCGAGTGGCTTGGGCAAGGTGCCTACGGGTGAGGCGAGCGCCGGCCCGTGCAGTCTGGGCCCCGATACCTTTGATCGAAGCCATGACTGCCGCGATATCGGGGTAATGAAAGCGCCTAGCGGCTTGTTCCGCATCGGCCTCGAAGCCCGCACAGCGGGCGGCATGAATCAGGGTCTGCGTGTCGGTAAATCGCCTCACGGCTGCTGATTGGTCGGGTCGGCACCAAGCGTAGCTGACTTCATTCAGCGTGCCGGGAACCAGCGTATTCAGCAGTGCTCGGCCACCCGGCATCAGCACTCGGTACAGCTCGGCGAACAAAGCGTCATGATCACAACACCACTGGATGGCCAAGTTGGAGAACACCAACTCTATACTGCGGTTGTTCAGCGGCAATGCAGTGGCATCTCCACACAGCCAATGCCCCTGTCGGCCATGGCGCTGCTGAGCCTCGATTAACATGCCTGGCGCCAGATCCAGACCGATAGCGCATCGTTGATAGCGTTGCGACAGGCGTGCCGTCCAATGGCCAGGACCGCAACCAAGATCGAGTACTGTGCCAGCTCGCGGCGGCAGGCGTCGCCATAGCGACTCCCCCATGGTTTGCTGGGCACTGGCCAGCTCAACGTAGCGCGGCGCCGCGCGGCTGAAGGCGTGAGCCACTCGGCGTCGCCACTCGATATCGGCGCGAGTCTGCCAACCTGTCGGCACCGTTCTAGCGTGCATGGTATCTCTCCCTCTGGCAGGCCGTAACGTTAGTGACTTTGTGCCAGCTCGCTCAAGCAGCGAGCCAGGTCATGCGGCACCGACAGTTGCGGACAGTGACCGCAGCCAGGAAGCAGAATGGAATTCTCGTCGGCTAGTTCAGGCAGTAGAGGATCCTGCTCGCCACGCATGAAATAGACAGGGCAGGGGGCTTGCAGAGCTTGGCGTACGTCTAGGCTGGCGAGCTGGGCCAAGCCCGCTGCCAAGGTGGTGATATTCGCAGGCCTGTTATCGCCTAGTAATGAGACTAGGCGCTGAAAAGCCTGTCTTGGTGAAGGTTCGCCACGGAGCTGGAAGCGGAGGAAGTGCTGCCAGGTTCTCTGCGGATCACGCGAAAAAGCATGACGAAAGGCGTCCAGGTCCCGCACCGTTACCCCACCCTGGGTGGGGACATTAGTAATGAAATTTGGACGCATGCCGAGCATGACCAGGCCGCGCGGTACGGGCAGGCGTTGCAACAATTCTGCGGCCAGTAATCCACCCAATGACCAGCCTACCCAGATGGCATCCGTGGATAGCTTAGTGGCCATGGCGTCGGCCAAGGCATCGAGATCGCCAGGCGCATCCAGCGGGGGAGACGCGCCATAGCCAGGCCAGTCCGGGGCGGCCACGCGCAGTCCCGCTGGCCAGTAGGCCTGGAGGAGGTGCCAGATGCGAGCGTCAAAGCCCCAGCCGGAAAGCAGTACGAGACGGCTCATGCGAGCGGCTCCCGTAAGCCCGGCTGAGGCTCATTCGTGGCGAGTTCAGCCAGTGCCTCCAGCAACGCATCAATGGACTGGCGTGTATGCGCCGCTGAAAGGGTAAAGCGAAGACGCGCCTGACCGCGCGGCACGGTGGGCTCGCGAATCGCCCCGACGAGGAAGCCTCGTTGGCGCAGTAAACGGCTCCAGCTAAGGACACGCTGACTGTCGCCAAGTAGTAGCGGCTGGATAGGCGTCTCAGATGGCATCATGGGCAAGCCGAGTCGTTTTGCCTGCTCACGCCAATGGCTTATGTGGTCCCCCAAGACTGTCCGACGCTCGGGCTCGCTCTCGAGGATATCTAGCGCCCGCAAGGTCGCACAGGCCACGCCTGGCGGCTGCGCAGTAGTATAAATGTAAGCGCGCGCGAACTGGGTCAAGCTATCGATCAACAAGTCATCGCCGGCTACGAAAGCCCCCGCACTGCCCAGCGCCTTGCCCAGCGTGCCGACCAGCACCGGTACCTGACGGCTGGCGAACCGGCGACCGACGCAACCACTGCCGCCCTCGCCCAATACACCGACGCCGTGGGCATCGTCGATCATCAGCCAAGCATCGAAACGTTGGCAGCGATCGGCCAGTACACTGATATCGGCCGTATCCCCATCCATACTGAACACGCCGTCGCTGACCACAAGCCTTGGCTTATCATTGGATGATCGTGACAATAAACGTGCAAGATCATCGTAATCCCGGTGATGAAAGCGTCGAGCGCGCGCGCCGGCCAGCTGCCCGCCATCGAGTAGCGAGGCATGATTGAGGCGATCTTGAAAGATCTGTACGCCACCGGCACCCAGCACTTGCAACGTACCGAGGTTAGCCATGTAGCCGGTAGAGAACAGTAATGCCCGAGGCCGTCCAGTCAGGTCGGCCAGGCGTTCCTCAAGGGCGTGGTGGGGCTCGAGATGGCCACTGACTAGATGTGAGGCACCACTACCGGCACCGTAGCGTCGTGCCCCCTGTGCCAAGGCCTCGGCCAGGCGAGGATCGTGCGCGAGTCCCAAATAGTCGCTACCCGCGAAATCAACCAGGGTATGGCGGCCGTTAACCAGCCGCTTATCCTCCAGCGGAGACAGCGTGACTCTTTGTCGCCAAAGGTCCTGCCGACGTTGCTGCTCAAGTCGCTGTTCAAGGAGAGGGCGCCACATGATCAATTCACGTCGGCAGCATGTTCCTGACGAGACGCCGAAGCATCGTAGAACATGGCACGCGCTGTCTGTTCCAGAGCCTGTTTTTCGAGCGCCTCGTCCAGTGCCGATTCCTGGGCGGCATCATCGCGGCAGGTTTCAATCCGTTCGGGATGCAGGCCGAGGCGAGCAAACAGAGCGCGATCGCGTTCGGCCTGGGGATTTTCGGTCGTCAGCAGCTTGTCGCCATAGAAAATGGAATTGGCGCCGGCGAGAAACGCCAGTGCCTGAGTTGAATCGTCCATCTGTTCACGCCCAGCAGAGAGTCGCACATGGCTTTGCGGCATTAAAATACGTGCCACGGCAATGGCGCGAACGAACTCCAGCGGATCGAGATCCTCGATCGTGTCCAGAGGCGTCCCCGGCACCTTGACCAGCATGTTGATGGGCACCGATTCAGGATGCGGCTCTAGGCGTACCAGTTGCTGAAGCAGGGCGGCCCGATCACGCGGTGCTTCTCCCATGCCCAGGATGCCGCCACTGCAGACCTTCATTCCGGCTTGCCGGACATTGCCCAGCGTCTCGAGACGATCGGCATAAGTTCGGGTAGTAATGATTTCGCCATAGAATTCAGGCGATGTGTCCAAGTTATGGTTGTAATAATCGAGACCCGCCTCCGCCAGCCTTTCGGCCTGGCCCCCATCCAGCATGCCCAGGGTCATGCAGGTTTCCAGCCCCAGCGCCTTGACCTGACGGACCATTTCCAGCACTACATCGAGATCGCGTTCGCGTGGGCTGCGCCAAGCGGCCCCCATGCAGAAGCGACTCGCACCGGCCAGCTTCGCTGCCTCCGCCTGTGCCACGACCTTTTCGATTTCCAGCAACTTCTCCTTGCCCAGGCCCGTATTGTAGTGGCCGGACTGTGGACAGTACTTGCAGTCCTCCGGGCAGGCGCCGGTCTTTATCGACAGCAGTGTCGAGACCTGCACGGCACTGGCATCAAAGTGAGCGCGATGTATCTGCTGAGCCCGGAACAGCAGATCATTGAAAGGCAAGGAGAACAGGCCTTCTATCTCTTCCAGTGTCCAGTTGTGGCGTGGTGCGTTAAGGCTCGAGGAGGCTGATCCGGTCGCTGTCATAGCTGAAAACTCAATCAATCGATGTAAACTTTATTGAACTTGGAAAGTTAACTACTATAATTGCCTAATAATCCCTGTCAACTTATAAAAAGCCTTTAATCTACCGCCGGCTTCTCCAAAGTCGATGTTTTAAATTGTGCGCTAAAGCCAGTTCAGCGGCGCCGGTTCTCGGCGCTCGTCTGGGGAGTGGTTTCGTGGCGCGCCGGCGCGTACTCCGGCGACTCGGGGTAGATCAGGCTGATCAGTGTTTCCCCGGCCTTCGCAGCCAGCGGCGCCTGGTCGCTGGCGATGCGGATGCGACCGCTCTGAGCGATGCAGAACAGCGGCAGCAACCGCTGGGCGTGGATATTCCTGTAGTCCGTGAGGCCGAAATTCTCGGTCAGCCGTGCGCTGCGCAGTTCCGCGCCGGCTTCGACCAGGCCGAGCAGCCCCGCGTAGGTCGTCTCGCCGTCGCCGAGTAGCGGCAGGTGCGCCAGCGCCTGTTCACGATGACGCCGGGCACTGCGATTGTCGTCTTCGGCCAGCCGATAGACCCGGCCATGGCCGAGGATATGCTCGAAGTGCAGCGCGGCGAGGTTGTTGAGCTCGCGGTAGGGCGACAGTGGCAGCAGATGGCCGATGCCGGTGAGTTCGAGATGCTGTGCGGCATGCTCGGAGAGCGGGTTGCCGTAGTAGACCGGTAGCCCTGCCATGCGCGCTTCCTGGACGGCTTCCCAGTTGGTATCGGTGAGCCGGACGGCGAAACCGGCATCGGTCAGCGCCTTGGCGATGGCGCGGGCCAGCGGGTTGGCGCCGAGGATCAGAAAGCCCGACGGCGCCGGCTCGCTGACCTTGAGCAGCTGGGCGATCGGACGTGACAGCAGGCTCTGCACCACCACCGTGCTGATGATCACCAGGAAGGTCACCGGTACCAGCATCTCGGCATCGGCGACGCCGTTTTCCTCGAGCTTGATGGCGAATAGCGAGGCTACCGCGGCGGCGACGATGCCGCGTGGTGACAGCCAGGCCAGCAGCGCCTTTTCGCGCCAGGTGAGGCCACTGCCCAGCGTACACAGCCATACCGCCAGCGGTCGGGCCACCCAGACCAGCACTGCGAGAAAGCCCCATGCCGGCCACGACAGCAGCGCCAGCTGCTCGACGGTGAGCCGGGCGGCGAGCAGGATGAACAGCCCCGAGATCAGCAACACCGACAGCGTTTCCTTGAACTCGATGATCTGCTGGGTGGGCACCGCGCGCATGTTGGCCAGCCACACCCCCATCACCGTGACCGTCAGTAGCCCCGACTCGTGAAACAGCAGGTTGGAGGCGGTGAACAGACCGAGCATGACCATCAGCGTGCCGAAGCTGTGCAATCGCTGTGGCAGCCAGTGATGGCGCAGCACCAGTCCCCAAAGATAGCCGCCCAGGCCGCCCAGGCCGAAACCGATCGCCGCGGTCTCGCCGAACAGCATCAGGGTGTGCGAGACGGCACCCTGGGCCAGGCCGAGGGCGACGAACTCATAGACCAGTACCGCGCCGATCGCGCCCACCGGGTCGATCAGGATGCCCTCCCAGCGCAGGATCTGGGTGAGGTGCTGGCGCGCGCGCAGCGTCTGGACCAGCGGCGACACCACGGTCGGGCCGGTCACCACCAACACCGCGCCCAGCAGGCTGGCCATCTCCCAGGCCAGGCCGAGCAGCAGGTGAGCGGCCAGCGTAGCGACCCCGGCGGTGATCAGCGCGCCCCAGGTCACCAGGCGGCGTACCGTGCGGCCATGACCGCGCAGGTCCTTGAAATCCAGGGTCAGGCTGCCCTCGAAGAGAATGATCGCCACCGCCAGCGAGACCAGCGGAAACAGCAACTCGCCGAGCAGCGCGTCGGGCTCGAGCAGCCCGGTCACCGGGCCGGCCAGGATGCCGCCGATCAGCAGCGGCAGGATCGCCGGCAGGCGTAGCCGCCAGGCGGTCCATTGGCTGATCAGGGCCAGCAGGCCGATGCCGGTGAGGGCGAGGGCAGGGTACTCCATCGGGTGTTCGCCATTGCGTCGAAAGCAGCGCGCAGCCTACGCGCCGGGCGCACGCCATGCAATCGCCGGGTGGCGGCGTCTGATCCGCTCAGTTGACCCGGTTGCGGCCCTGGTTCTTGGCGTTGAGCAGGGCGCTGTCGGCGCTCGCCAGCAGGTTTTCGATATCCTCGTCGGGTGTCGTCACGGTGGCGCAGCCGATGCTCACCGACAGCGGAACCTGGACAGCATGCTGGGCGCTCGTCACGGTGATCGTGGTGACCGCCTGACGCAGCCGCTCGGCGATCACCCGGGCCTCGTCGAGGCGGGTACCGGGTAAAAGAATCGCCAGCTCGTCGCCGCCGAAGCGGGCGACCATGTCGGTAGGGCGAAGATGCTCCTCGCACAGCTGGGCGACGCGGCGCAGGGCATCGTCGCCGGCGCTGTGGCCGTGCTGGTCGTTGATGTTCTTGAAGCGGTCGATATCCAGCAACAAAGCGGCGACGGGCCTGCCCCGCGCGTGGGCCTCGTCGAGCACGCGATTGGCGCAGTCATAGAAGTGGCGACGATTGGCGATGCCGGTCAGCATGTCGGTAGCCGCCAGGCGCTGCATGTCGGCGAGCGACTGCTGCAGTTGGTCGTGCAGATCGACCAGCCGGCGGCCGACGGCGATACGGGCCTGCAGTTCGGCAGGGCTGACCGGCTTGGTCTGGAAGTCGTGGGCGCCGTTGTCGAGCGCCATGACCAGGTCGTTCTCGTCGTGCTTGCTGGTCAGCAAAATGGTGTATACCAGCGGCGCCTGCGGGTCGCGCTCGGCGAGGCGCCGGCACAGATCGATGCCATTGGTACCCGGCATCATCCAGTCGAGGATGGCGATGTGCGGCGGACTCGCGACGTCGAGTGCCTGCCAGGCTTGGGTCCCGTCTTCCGCCTCGATGATGCGATGCCCCCAGTTTTCCAGCAGATGGCGCAGCAGGCGCCGCGGCACCCGGTCGTCGTCGGCGATGAGAATCTCCAGTGAAGCGGTCGCGGTCATGCAATGCTCTCCGGGCCGGGATTGTCGCGTTTGGCAGCAAGCGCTGCGCACAGCGCGGTTACCCGCTCGCTGAGCGCCACATGCTGGTCGCGGCAGTGTTCGATGTCGCCGCGGCGGGCGCTGGCTTCCAGCTTACGCACGTCGTGTTCGAGCGCGCGACCGCCGACGCTGCTGGCGATGCCCGACAGCGAGTGCAGTTGCTGGGCCAGGGTCTCGGCATCGTGTCGCGCGAGGGCCCGTTCGATGCGGCCGAGCTTGTCGGGAAGATCCTCGAGGGCCATGGTCACGATCTCGTCGATCATCGCCTGGCGCCCTTGGGCGACGGTATCGAGGTAGTGCTCGTCGAGCGTCGGCGACGGAGGCTCGGACTGCTCGCCGCCGGTCGGTTCGCTCGGCGCGGGTAGGCGGGGCGTCAGGTAACGCGCCAGCGCGGCATGCAGCGCCAGGCGGGTGAGCGGCTTGGCGAGGTAGTCGTCCATGCCGGCATCGAGGCAGCGTTGGCGATCTTCGCGCATCGCCTGGGCGGTCATGGCGATGATCGGCACGCGCGGCGCGTCCGGGCCCTGGTCGCGTTCCCTGGCGCGGATGCGTCGGGTGGCCTCGAGGCCATCGAGAACCGGCATGTTGGCGTCCATGAGTATCACCGCATAGACCCCGGACCGGTACGTCTCGAGCGCTTGCTGGCCATTGTCGACGGTGTCCACCTGGCAGCCCATGCTTTCGAGGAGCCCGCGCGCGACCAGTTGGTTGGTGCGGTTGTCCTCGGCGAGCAGCACCCGTGCCTGGAAATGCGTCGAAGCGTCGCTTTCGAGATTGACGGGCACATGGATGGCCTCCTCGGCCAGTGCCAGGCGCAGCGTGAAGTGGAACGTCGAGCCTTGCCCCGGCTGGCTGTCGACGTCGAGCCGGCCGCCCATTCGCGCCACCAGCTCGCGGCTTATCGCCAGGCCCAGTCCCGTGCCGCCGTAATGGCGCGTGACCGAACCGTCGGCCTGGGTGAACTTCTCGAAGATCGCTTCGCGCGCGTCGGCCTCGATACCGATGCCGGTATCGGCGACTTCGAAGCGTAGCGTGACGGCCTCCGCGTCCAGCGTGACGAGGCGCAACCGCAGCTGCAGATGGCCGCGCGCGGTGAACTTGGCGGCGTTGCCGACCAGGTTGTTGAGCACCTGGCGCAGCCGCAGCGGGTCGCCGATGACCCGCTGCGGCACTTCGGCGGGGTAGTCGATGCTGACGGTGACCGGCTTCTCGGTGGTCTGGGCAACCGCCAGTTGCCTGACGTGATCGAGCTTGTGGTAGAGGTCGAAGGGCACCTGCTCGAGGCGCATGTGTCCGGCCTCGATCTTGGAGATGTCGAGGATGTCGTCGAGGATCGTCAGCAGTGCCCCGGCCGAGCCGGCGACGGTTTCCAGGTAGTCGCGCTGCAGCGGACTCAGCGGGGTCTGCTTGAGCAGCTCGACCATGCCCACCACGCCGTTCATGGGCGTACGGATCTCATGGGACATGTTGGCGAGGAATTCGCTCTTTGCCTGGGTCGCGGCTTCGGCCTGCTCCTTGGCCAGTCGCAATTCGCCGGTGCGCGCGGCGATGCGCTCCTCCTGGTAGGTGGTCAGCGATTCGAGGCGCTGGGTCTTCTCGACGAGTTCCGATTGCTTGCGGCCCAGCTCGGCGGCCATGCGGTTGAAGGTGTCCGAGATGGTGCCCAGTTCGTCACGCGCACCGATGGTCGCGCGCGCTGCCAGATCGCCGGCCCGCAGGGCGTCCATGGTCTGGCGCAACGATGACAGGGGCGTGAGCAGGACGCGCCGGATCACCAGCGTCAACAGCAGGATCAGGACCGCGTCGAGGACCAGGATCTGCAACAGCAGATCCTTGAGCGAATCGGCCAGCGCTGCTGCCAGAGGTGCTCTGGAAACGTAGATGGTGACGGTGCCGATCTGCTTGCTCTCCTCACCGAGGGCGCGCTTGACGATGGCGCTCTGGGCGACGAGCGCCTCGTGCTTGGCGGTGTCCGGTAGCCAGGCGACTTCGTTGATACCGTCCGGCTGTTGCCACAGCGCCAGCCAGGTGGCGCGAGCCGTCGGCGATTCGCCGTCGGTCGCGCTCTCGCTGACCGCCACGCCCAGCACACCGGGTTCATTCATGAAGGTTCGAGCGATGGCCGCCGCCGCGCTCTTGTCGAGATCCCACAATGGCACGCTCATCGCCGCGGCGAGCACCTCGGCGTCGCGCTGGGCGTCGCGGGCGAGTTGCCGGGTGAGCGACTGGCGTGCCTCGTCGTACTTGACCCAGGTGAACAGAGCGAGCGTGGCGGTGGTCGCCAGCAGCACGATGAGCACCAGCTTGATGGCCAGGTTGGGGCGCGGTCGGCGAAGCGTGGTGCCGGACATCGATGTTGACCGATTCACGCGTCTTCCCCCGGTGGCGAGAAGCCCCAATGCCGGTAGATGCGGGCCAAACTGCCATCGGCGCGCATGGCATCGAGCGTCTGTTGCCAGAGCTCGACGACGGCAGGGGGTGTCGCGGTCGAGAAGGCGATGTAGAAACGCGCTTCGTAGAGCGTGTAGAACGCCTTGAAGTCGGCCCGCGGCGAGTCGCTCTGGGCGATGATTTCGGCGGCGTTTTGCTCGCCGGAGACCCATAGCTTGATGCGCCCGGCTGCCAGGTTACGGGCGATCGAGGCCGCCGAGCGATGGCCATAGAGGTTGGTGAAGCCGTGACGCTTGAGATACTGCTCGCCGGCGTCGTCCTGGTAGGTGCCGATGCTCTCGACCCGCCGAGCGTCCGCGAGGCTGTCGATGGCGAGGCCGCTGTCCCGGCGTCCATAGAGTTTCACCTGGGTGTGCCCGATCGGGCCGACCCACTGGAACAGCTCCTCGCGCTCGGCGTTGCGTACGGTGGTGAACAGGGCGCTGCCGGCGGCCTCCATGACCGTCTGGTAGCCACGCGTCCAGGGCACGAATTCGATCGGCGTGCGGCGGCCGAGCCGGCGCTGAATTTCCTTGACGATATCGACCGAGACACCGTCGGCTTCGCCGTCCTGCAGGAAGTTGTAGGGCGGCAGCTCCTCGGTTTTCAGCGTGAGCGGGTAACCGGTCAGGGCCGGGTCGGGGCTCAGTGCGGCCATGCGGGACGGCATCGGCTCGTTGGGCAGCCAGCGTCGATGGAGGCGCGCGAAGGTGCCGTCGCGGGCCATGGCGTCGAGCGTGCGCTGCCAGCGGGCGACGGTCTCCGGCGCGGTCTCGGCCGAGAAGGCGATATACAGCGGCTCGCTGTGTGCGACGAGCAGCCGCTCGATACTGTCGGCGGGATAGCCCAGGCTCTCGATCACGCTGGGCGCGGAGAGATTGGAGTCGAGCCAGGCGTCGACACGTCCTTCGAGCAGCTTGCGCGCGCCACTGACCAGCTTGGTCGCGCTGTCGAGGTTGGTGAAGCCGTGGTTGAGCAGAAATTCCTCGCGCACGTCGTTGCGGTAGGTGGCGATGGTCTCGAGCTTGCGTGCGTCGTCCAGGTTGTCGAGGGTCAACGGCGAGCCGGCGCGCTTGTAGAACACGAAGGCCAGGTTGGCGAGCGGTCCGACCCACTGGAACAGATCCTCGCGCTCGGCGCTGCGGGCGGTCGAAAACAGCGCGACGCCAGGCTTTTCCATCAGGCTGTGATAGGCGCGCGCCCAGGGCATCAACTGGATCGGCTGTTCATTGTCCAGCCGGCGCTGGATCTCGCGCACCAGGGCGACCGACAGACCGGTCAACTCGCCATTCTCGCGAAAGTTGAGCGGTGGCAACTCCTCGGTCAGCAAGCGCAGTGGCTCGTCGGCGCTTGCCGTGTTGGCAGACGTCCAGAATATCGCTAGCAGCGCGAAGTGGAACAGCGAACGCATGACGCGAGGAAACGAAGGGCGATTCAAGCGATGGCTGGTCATGGAGTTCCCCGCACGCGTACGACCTCGATGGATCGCCGGTCAGGCGGCGATGAGAGCCCGGATCATACTTTTTATTGGAATAAGCGCTACAGCGAGGTCAGTTTATGCTCAAAGCGCGTACAAGGCATCTGCGGCCGCCGTCGCTGACTCAACGGTTGCACAGCCAGACCAGCGCCGAGAGTGCGACGCTGGTCAGGATCATCGTGGTCACGGGGAAATAGAACGAAAAGTGCTCGCGTCGGATGACGATATCGCCGGGCAGGTGGCCCAGCGGTAGCTTCGACAGCCAGGGCCACAAAAGGCCGATGGCGACGACAACCAGGCCGATGACGATCAGCGCACGCGACATGGGCTCCTCTCTGGCTTGTTTGTTGTCAGGCGCGCTTGATGATCGCCAGCAGGCCCTGCAGCGGATGCGCCAGGGAGGTATCCGAGAGGCGCTTGGCCTGGCTGCGACACGAGTAGCCGGTGGCCAGCAACGTGCCGGCATTGGCCGGGTCCTCGACCGGGGCGCGCCACGAGAGTGCGTAGATCGTCTCGGAGGTATCGCGATTGCGCGCCTCGTGACCGTAGGTGCCGGACATCCCGCAGCAACCGGTGGCGAGCAGTTCCAGGCCGAGCCCGGCGTTGGCGAACACCTGCTGCCAGGCCTTGGGCGAGCCCGGCGCATTGGTCCGCTCGGTACAGTGCGAGAGCAGCTTGAAACCGGGATCGACGAGCGTCATGTGGCCGGGCAGCAGCCGTTGGCCCAGCGATACCAGCCATTCCTGCAGCAGCAACACTTCGGGGGCGCTGTCCGGACCCAGCGCCTGGACGTATTCCTGGCGGTAGGTCAGGGTCATCGCCGGGTCGATACCCACCAAGGGCACGCCGCTTTCGGCCAGGGCCTTGAGGCGTCTTGCCTGCTTCTCGGCAGTGCGCTCGAAGGCACCGAGGAAGCCCTGGACATTGAGCGGCTTGCCGTTGGCCGAGAACGGCGCGACGAACACCCGAATATCGAGCCGCGCGAGCAGTTCGACGATGTCCATCACCAGTTGCGACTCGAAATAGCTGGTGAAGGCATCCTGAACCAGAATCACGCTGCGCGCCTTCTGGCGTTCAGTGAGCAGGCCGAGCGCGGTCGGCGTGGCCTCGCTGATCCCCCAGGCGCGCAGCTGCTTGGCCAGGCTCGCCCGCGATAGGCGTGGGCTGTCGACCATGCCGATGGGACCGGCCAGCAGGCGCTCGACCAGGCGGTTGCCGAGCAAGGCGTTGTACGCCGGCGCCACCGGCTGCAGGTAGGGGACGAAGAACTCCAGGCCGCCGATCAGGTAGTCGCGCAGCGGGCGCAGGTAGCGACCGTGGTAGAGCTCGAGGAACCGCGCGCGGAACTCGGGCACGTTGACCTTGACCGGACATTGACCGGCGCAGGACTTGCAGGCCAGGCAGCCGGCCATCGCCTCATGGACCTCATGGGAGAAGTCCGGTTCGCCGCGCCGCTGCGCCAGGGTGTTGCGCAGGCGCCGCGGAAAATCGCGGACGAAGCCCCAGGCGCCTGCGGCCTTCTTCCTGCGCGACTGCTCGACCACGTCGATGCCGGCATTGCCCTGTAGGCGCAACCATTCGCGCATCAGGCTGGCGCGTCCCTTGGGCGAGTGGATGCGCTGCCGGGTGGCCTTCCACGACGGGCACATGGCGTCGTCGGGATCGTAGTTGTAGCAGGCGCCGTTGCCGTTGCAGTACACCGCGCTGGCATGGGCGCGCCACACGCGCTCGTCGATCTGGCGATCGAGTTCGCCGCGGGTCGGCACGCCATCGATGGTCAGCAGCCCCGGATCGACCCACTTGACGGTCTCTTCGACGACCGTATCTTCGCCCCGGGACGCGCTGCCTGTGGCTTCGGACGGGCTCCCCACAGCTTCGGACGGGATAGCCGTGCCGGCGGTTTCGGGCCGGGGAGATGGTTTCGCGTCTTCGGGCCGGATAAAGAGCGGCGTGGCGATCTTGCCCGGGTTCAATTGATTGTGCGGATCGAACGCGGCCTTGAGACCCTGCAGCGTAGGGTAGAGCTCGCCGAAGAACGTCGGCGCGTACTCCGAACGCACGCCCTTGCCGTGCTCGCCCCACAACAGGCCATGGTACTTGTGGGTCAGGGCGGCGACCTCATCGGACAACGCGCGGATCAGCGCCGCCTGGGCCGGGTCCTTCATGTCGATTGCCGGACGCACGTGCAGCACGCCGGCGTCGACATGGCCGAACATGCCATAGCTGAGCCCGCGCTCGTCCAGCAGCGCGCGAAACTCGGCGATATAATCGGCAAGGTGCTCGGGCGGCACCGCGGTGTCCTCGACGAACGGAATCGGGCGTTTCTCGCCCTTGACGTTGCCGAGCAGGCCCACGGCGCGCTTGCGCATGGTGTAGACGCGGCCGATCGCCTCGCGGCCCTCGGCCAGCGTGTAGCCCAGCCGCTCGACGCTGGCATCGGCGGCCAGGTGAGCGGTGAAGGCGGCGACCCGCGTCTCAAGCGTCGCCGGGTCGTCGTCGTTGAACTCGACCAGGTTGATGCCGCGAATCGTCGGCAGCTCGCCGCGGCGCGTGGCCGGGGCGGTGGCGACAGCGGGTAGCGCGTCGAGCGGCTCCGGACGGTCGTTGTCCGGTGCAGGGAAGAACTCGGCGACGCTGTCCCAGACGAAATCCTCCATCGCCAGGGCCAGCACGCTGTCGTCGACGGTCTCGATCGACGTGGGATGGGCATCGCTCGCCATCAGCGCCCTGGCGTCGCGCAGCGCATCCATGAAGCCACTGTAGCGGATATTGACCAGCGTCGAATGCTTGGGGATGGGCAAGACGTTGAGCGTCGCCTCGGCGAGGAATCCGAGTGAGCCTTCCGAGCCGCACAACACGCTATTGAGGTCGAAGCGACCGTCGGCGGTGCGTAGGTGCGCCAGGTCGTAGCCGGTCAGGCAACGGTTGAGCTTGGGGAAACGCGCCTCGATCTGTTCGCGCTGGGTGTCGATGATGGCGCTTGCCACGCGGTGAGTCTCGCCGACGAGGTCATCGCGCGCGCAGAGCATCGCGAGCTCGTCGTCGCTCACCGGCTGGCTTTCGAAACGCTCGCCGCCCAGCATGATCGTGTCCAGCGCCAGCACGTGGTCGCGGGTCTTGCCGTACTCGCGGCTGCCCTGGCCGCTGGCGTCGGTCGAGATCATGCCGCCGATGGTCGCGCGGTTGGAGGTCGACAGCTCCGGGGCGAAGAACAGGCCGTGAGGCTTGAGCGCGGCGTTGAGCTGGTCCTTGACCACGCCGGCCTGGACCCGCACGCGACGCTGCTCGACATCGATCTCGAGGATCCGGTTCATGTAGCGCGAGACGTCGACCATCAGGCCGTCGGTCAGCGACTGGCCGTTGGTGCCCGTGCCGCCGCCGCGCGGGGCGAGGACGATATCGCGATAGGCGCCGTCCCCGGCGAGGCGCGCGATGCGTTGCAGGTCGTCGGCGTCGCGGGGATAGAGCACCGCCTGAGGCAGGCGCTGATAGATCGAATTGTCGGTGGCGAGCACGGTGCGGTTGGCGTAGTCCGGCGCGATGTCGCCGCGAAAGCCCGCGTGACGCAGGGCATCGAGGAACGCCAGGTAGCGGGCGTCGACGCGGGAGAGAGAATCCAGTCGTGCGATCATGATCTCGGGATTGCTAGCTAACGGTCGGTGGCCGTCTACCTTAACCGAGATCGGCGACTGTCGCACGATGTCTGGCGGCCGTGGTGCACCGGCGTGGCCCATGGCGACGGTTTTTCTTACAATGGTCCGACATTCGCGTCGTGCGTTCGGC
The DNA here is from genome assembly GCF_033446685.1 of Halomonas sp. HP20-15. Lineage (NCBI taxonomy): Bacteria > Pseudomonadati > Pseudomonadota > Gammaproteobacteria > Oceanospirillales > Halomonadaceae > Halomonas > Halomonas sp. HP20-15. Next base: position 332,996 of record NZ_JAWQLY010000004.1, read on the forward strand.
GCCGACCACGCTTTTCTTCGCTTGTCACGTTAACGGAAAGGATCCCATGCTCGATCCCAAACTGCTTCGCAGCGAGCTCGATTACGTTGCGCAACGCCTGGCCCTGCGCGGCTTCACCCTGGATACGGCCGCGTTCGAGGCGCTCGAAAGCCGGCGCCGCGACCTGCAGACCGAGACCGAACAACTGCAGAGCGAACGCAACAGCCGGTCCAAGGCGATCGGCCAGGCCAAGGCCGCCGGCGAGGACATCGAGCCGCTGCTCGCCGAGGTCAGCGATCTCGGCGATCGGCTCGATGCGGCCAAGGCGCAGTTGAACGAGGTCGCCGGTGAGCTCGAGGCACTGCTGGCCAGCCTGCCCAACCTGCCCCACGGAAGCGTGCCCGCGGGTGCCGACGAGGCCGACAATGTCGAACTGCACCGCTGGGGCAGCCCGCGGACGTTCGATTTCGCGGTGCGCGACCACGTCGATCTGGGCGCCAAGCTGGGGTATCTGGACTTCGAGCTGGCCGCCAAGCTGACCGGTTCGCGCTTCGCCGTGATGCGGGGGCCGATCGCCCGGCTGCATCGTGCGCTGGTGCAGTTCATGCTCGACCGCCAGACTCTCGAGCACGATTACGAAGAGTGCTATGTGCCCTACATCGTCAACAGCGACTCACTGACCGGGACCGGCCAACTGCCCAAGTTCGGCGAGGACCTGTTTCGTCTCGAGGGCGACAGCGACTACTACCTGATTCCCACCGCCGAGGTGCCGCTGACCAACTTCGCCCGCGACACCATCGTCGAGGCTTCAACGTTGCCGATCCGCCTAACCGCGCACACGCCGTGCTTTCGTAGCGAGGCCGGCGCCTACGGCAAGGATACTCGCGGGATGATTCGCCAGCATCAGTTCGACAAGGTCGAGATGGTGCAGATGGTCGAGCCCGAGACCAGCTACGCCGCGCTGGAAGAGATGCGCGGTCATGCCGAGTCGATCCTAAAGGCGCTCGAGCTGCCCTACCGGGTGGTCACGCTGTGTGCCGGCGACATGGGCTTCGGTGCAGCCAAGACCTACGATATCGAGGTCTGGCTGCCCAGCCAGCAGACCTACCGCGAGATCTCGTCGGTTTCCAACTGCGAGGACTTCCAGGCGCGGCGCATGCAGGCGCGCTACCGCAGCCCGGCGATCAAGAAGCCGCAGCTGCTGCATACCCTCAATGGCTCGGGGCTGGCGGTGGGGCGTTGCCTGCTGGCGGTGCTCGAGAACTACCAGCAGGCCGACGGCTCGGTAAGGGTGCCCGAGGCCCTGCGCGGCTACCTGGGCGGGCTCGAGACACTCAACGTCGAGTAAGCTTCGGCGGACGCGGCGACGGCCATGTCGTGGTCGTCGCCGCTTGCGCGCAGACCGGGATCTTAGCGGGCCGGCGTTTCGGCGATCGACCAGGCGACCCTGACGCTGGCGTCGAGGGTGATCTCGCCGGGACGGTATTCAGGGGCCGCCTTGCTCTCCATGGCATCGCTGCGCATCGACATCATCTGCGGCGAATAGCTCGGCGCCCCGGTTTCCTCGACCTGAATGACCTGGCCGAGCTGGATATCCAGCGTCTTGGCCATCAACTGGGCCTTGTGTCGGGCCTTTTCCAGTGCCTGGCTCAATGCCTCGTCGGTGGCCGCGTCGCGGTCCTTGAGGTCGTAGGTGACACCGTCGAGGGCGTCGACGCCGGCCTGGGTCAGTGCATCGAGAATCGCCGGCAGCCGCGACAGGTCGTCGATACGCAGGCTGAGCGGGCGTTCGATTTGGGTGCGCACCAGGGTTTCGCCGGGGTTGCCGTTGTCTCCCGGCTGCTGAATGTAGTCCGGGCGCACGATTAACGAGCCGGCGCTGATCGCCGCGCTGTCGATGCCCTGGCCTTCAAGTCGACGAATCAGTTCGCCGGTTCGCGTTTCCAGCCTATCGCGCGCTTCGGCCAGGGCCTTGGGATCGGCCTGTTCGCTGCCGTCCTGGGCGACGCTCGGGGTACGCTCCCACAGTCGGGCATTGAGCGTCGCCATGTCCGGCGCCACGCTCAGTTCGGAGCGTGCCTGTACCTGCAGGCGGTGTTCGAGCGCTTCACCGGGTAGGCTCTGTGCCTGCGACGCGCCAGCGGCGCCGGCGAGTAGCCCCCCGAACAGCAGGGCGGCAAGCAGCGAGCGGGGCTGGAGTCGTGGAACGAGGGCATGACGTGACGGCATAGAGCCTCCTTGCAGTGATTCGAACATGGGTGAAAGCATGGATCGCCGGGAGCCGCGACGGTTCCCGCTGGGCATCAGTGTTGCACAGTTTTTCCCTGATCCTGTTTCCCCGTTCACGGCTTTTTTGGCCAGCGAAACAGAGAGAACAATAGAGAGAACCCCGGTGGCTAAAAGCTTGATACGCGCAGTGGCAGGAGCGGCCGCGCTGACGCTCGGTCTCGGCCTGGCCGTCGAGGCGCCGGCGGCCGTCACGGTCATCGACGATAATGGCGACCAGGTGACCCTGGATGCGCCGGCAAGGCGTATCGTGGCGTTGGCGCCGCATGCGGTCGAGATGCTCTACGCGGTGGGCGCGGGGGATGCGCTGGTCGGGGCGATCGACGGCAGCGATTACCCGGCGGCGGCGCGGCTATTGCCGCGGGTGGGCAGTTACCGTGGCATTCTCCTCGAGGCGGTGCTGGCTCGCGGGCCCGATCTGGTGGTGACCTGGGCGAGCGGCACGCCGCAAGCGCTGGTCGAGCGACTGCACGCGATAGGCATCCCGGTCTACGCCAGCGAGCCGCGCGCATTACCCGACATCGCCGAAAACCTGCGCGAACTGGGCCGGCTCGCCGGACACGGCGAACGCGGTGAGTATCAGTCGGCGGTCTATCTGGCGCGCCTGGCGGCTCTCGAACAGACATTCGACGAGCCGCCGCGGGTCTTCTATCAGTTGGGGGCCAGTCCGCTGACGACGCTGGCCGGTGGGCATATCGTCACTCAGGTGATTCGCGGGTGCGGCGGGGCGCCGCTATTCGCCGAGCAGCCGGTGCTGGTGCCGCAGGTCGGTCGCGAGGCGCTGATTAGCGCGCGGCCGACGGTCATCCTAAGTGCCGCGCACGACGACGCTTGGCAGGCGGCGTGGCAGCGCTGGCCACTGGTGCCGGCGGTGGCGAGCGGCCAGCTGTATACCCTCGAGCCTGACTGGATCAGCCGGCCGGGCCCGCGCCTGCTCGATGCCATGGATCAGGTGTGTAGCGCGCTACGCCGGTCAGCGCGGCAGGGTCAGAAATGACGGACGCCGCTCAGTAGTCGATGCCACGGCGCGCCTGGATACCGCTGTTGAAGGCGTGGCGGATCTCCTGCATCTCGGTCACCGTGTCGGCCATGCTCAGCAGATCGCGATGGGCGTTGCGTCCGGTGACGATTACCGTCTGTTCGGCGGGGCGATTATCGAGCGCCTGCTTGAGCGTCGCGAAATCCAGATAGCCGAACTTGAGCATGTAGGTGATCTCGTCGAGCACCACCAGATAGACGGCAGGGTCGGCGAGCATGCGCTCGGCTTCGCGCCAGACACTGCGGCAGGCGGCGATGTCGCTGTCGCGATTCTGGGTTTCCCAGGTGAAGCCGGTGGCCATCACCGCGACCTCGAGATTGGCGTCTCCGTCCAGACGTTCGCGCTCGCCGCATTCCCATAGTCCCTTGATGAACTGCACCACACCGACCCGGTAGCCGTAGCCCAGCGCACGGGTGACGGTGCCCCAGGCGGCGGTGGTCTTGCCCTTGCCGTTGCCGGTAAAGACCATGAGCAGGCCGCGTTGCTCGGTCGCTGCGGCGACGCGCTCATCGACATGGGCCTTGAGTTTTTGCATCGACTGGCGGTGGCGTGCGTCTCGATCTGACATGCGATTTGCCTTGTGTGTTCTATGAGAGTTTTGATCGATAAATCGTTGTATGTAAAACGATTGTTTTAAAATACCAAGGGCTGAGAATTTTCACCTATATAACACGTGTTTTGGCTGTGTAATATAAATAACAATAATGCCTTTTAGGTTCGTTAATTAGTTGCTTTTTAAGTTGACGCCTACAGCGTAAAAGGTAACTATTTCGGCGAGCGAATATAGAAAAATACCGACTCGTCACGGATGGCGAGCGCTGACCGTACAGCCAGCATGAACTGAGCGCCACCAAAGTTGCACATCTTATCTGCCCTCCCGGATTGGCGGTAGCCGGCGGGGTTCGATGGGCTGGAGCGGGTTTGCGAAAGTCCATGTTGCTCTTGATAAAGGAGAATTCGCTTGATACCCGATGCACTTCGCGACTCGCTGGAACGCTGCAAGACGCTGCCATCCCCCTCTTCGGTCGTGTTCAGGGTGATCGAACTGGCCCGCGATCCGGACGTCAGCCTGCAGAAAATCGTTGCTGTACTGCATAGCGACCCGGCGCTATCGGCAAGCCTGCTATCGTTGGCCAATAGCGTTTTTTACGCCAGTCACCGGCCCGTCGAGCATCTTCAAGAGGCGATCAATCGCATCGGCCTCGAGCGAACCCTCTCCATGGCGTTGAGCTGCAGCCTGGCCGCGGCGACGACAAGCGACGCCGACCCCAGCACGACATTCGACAACTACTGGCAACGTTCGCTAGTCAGTGCGCTTATCGCCCGGCAACTGGCGACCACGCTCGAGCAAGCCGTGGATAGCGGCGTGCTGTTCACCGCCGCGCTGCTACAGGATATCGGCATGCTCGCGCTATATGCCAGCGACCGGGACAACTATCGCGCCCTCTGTACGCGAGCCGCCAACCATGCTCAGTTGGTCGAACTCGAGCGCGACCATTATGGGGTCGATCATGCGGCGGTGGGTGCCTGGCTGGCGCAACGCTGGCGGTTGTCCGAGCGCACGGTCAGCTGGATCGGAGCCAGCCATGAACACCTCCAGGGCACGGCGGTGGACGAATGCCGTGCCGCCAGTTGCATCATCGCCTCGGGACGGCTCGCCGATGCCTGGTTGCAGGGTGAAACCGCGTTGAGCGCGGCACTGGGGGAGATCGAGGTGACCTTTGGCGTCGATACGCCGACCCTGGTCGAGGCGATGATGGCCCTGCAGGAAGACGTGCCGGCGATCGCTGCGGCGTATCGCATCGAGCCGCCCAAGCGTCTCGATGGCCAGCGTCTGCTATACGCCTCCAAGCAGCTGTTGGCGGAGCAGAATGCCCAATTGCAGCAGGATCTGATCCGTCAGCAACAGGAGATCGAGAGGCTCAAGGATCAGCAGCAATCGCTGAGCAAGCAGGTGCGTTGCGATCCGTTGACCCAGCTTGGCAACCGCCGTTACCTCGAGGAAACCCTGGAAAAGGCCTTTGTAGCTGCGTCCCAGGGGGTATCGGTGGTATTCATCGACCTCGATCGTTTCAAGATGCTCAATGACACCCATGGCCATGCCTTCGGCGACGCCATTCTGTGCAAGCTGGCCGCGCTTCTCGAGACGTCATGCACGCTTTCGAAGGCGCACGTGGGGCGTTATGGCGGTGAGGAGTTCGTCATCGTGTTGAGCGATCACGACGGCGAGCAGGCGTGGCGCTGCGTCGAGGGCATTCGTCGGGAGCTGGCGAATGCGCCCTGGAACAGCGCCTCGGCAAGCGGGTTGCCGGTCACCGCATCGTATGGCATCGCCACGCATGGCTACGGTGAGTGCTTCGCCACGCCCCAGGCATTGCTCAGTGCCGCCGATGGATGCATGTATAGCGCCAAGTATGCGGGGGGCGATCGGGTGAGCGTTCACCAGGGTGGACTCAGGGATAACCCAATAGCGTGCGGAGTCGCTGCTGGTGCTCGGCCACCCAGCGCTTGTTGATCGGCCCCCAGTCGCGAATCACGTAGCGGCCGATCCGGTGGCGTTCGCCGGGAGCCTGTTCGAAGACGCAATCTATATCCAGCTCGGCCAGGGCATTGAGCGTATCCTGGGCCGTGCGACGCGGCATCCCGGTCGCCTGGGTGATGGCGGGGATGCTGGCCGTGCCCTGATCGATCAGATAGGCGACATAGAGGCGACGGTAGAAGCTGGTGCGGGTCTTGCTGACGGACATGGCTACCGCTCGGTTTGAAAGGGGCCGACCATGTTACCCGAACAAGTCGCCCTGTCGTCGAGGCGGGCGAAAGTTCTCGCAATCCAATGTGCCGTCGGTTCGTGCCGCGAATCCCAGCCGACGGCTGGCATGGCGGAAACGCTGAGCCAGCATCTCGGCAAACACGCCCTCGCCACGCATGCGCTGACCGAAGCGCGAATCGTAGTCGGCGCCGTTTCGCGATTGACGGATCAGGCTCATGACCTTGCCGGCCCGTTCCGGGTAGTGCTGCCCGAGCCAATCCTCGAACAGCGGGGCCACTTCGCGGGGCAATCTCAGCAGGGTCCAGCCGGCCGTGCTCGCCCCGGCTTCGTGTGCGGCTTCCAGCAGGCGCTCGAGTTCATGGTCGTTGAGTCCGGGGATCATCGGTGACAGCAAGGCGCCCACGGGAATCCCGGCGGCACTCAATTCGCGCATGACCTTGAGCCTCGCTGCAGGTGAGGCGGTCCGCGGTTCCAGGCTGCGCTTGAGTTCGGCATCGAGGCTGGTGAGGCTGATGTAGACCCGTACCAGGCGCTTGGCGGCCATCTCGGCGAGCAGTTCGCGGTCGCGCAGGATCAGCGCACCCTTGGTGACCAGGATTACCGGATGGCGACACGCCAGCAGCAATTCGAGAATCTCCCGGGTGGTGCCGCGTTCGGCTTCCAGCGGTTGGTAACAGTCGGTATTTCCGGACAGGTTGATCGGCCGACATGCATAGCCGGGTTTGCAGAGCTCTTCGCGCAGCCGGTCGACGAGGCCGGTGCGTGCGATCAGTCGCGTCTCGAAATCGATGCCCGGCGACAGGTCCCAATAGGCATGACTGGGCCTTGCATAGCAATAGATGCAGCCATGTTCGCAGCCCCGGTAGGGGTTCAGCGAGCGATCGAAGGGCAGGTCGGGGGAGCGATTCCACGACAGTGCGCTCTTGCTCGCTTCGTCGCTGACCAGGGTGGCGATGCGTTCTGGCACTGCTTCCTGCCACCAGCCGTCGTCGACGGCTTCGCTGGCGCTGGGAGCGAAGCGGTTGGGGGGATCATACGTGGCGCCGCGCCCCTTGCGCAGGCGAGGCGGTTGCCGGATGGCCATGCGAAAATCCTCTATACTGTATGCATATACAGTATAGAGGATGTTGTGAAAGCAACAAGCAAGAGCCGTGGCGACTGCTTACAGCAGATGGCCGGGATTGTGCAGCTCGCGATCATCGGCCGGCGGCGGGGTCCACTGGTAGATCCAGGTTTCGGTGAGTGGCTTGTCGCCGGCCTTGAGGTAGACGCGCAGGTTGATCGGTTCGGTGCCGTCGCCCGGGGGCACGACATCGAACATCGCCCGGTAGCCCTGGATTTCGTTCAACGGCCGTGCCGAGGTGATCTCGACGCGTCCGGCGGAATTCTCGATGACCGGCACGACTTCGACATCCTGATCGGCGTCGAAGGGGAACGGACCGCCCTGGAAGTCGATCACGAAGCGCCAGCTGAAATACTCGCGGGCCTTGCCGACCTCACCGCCGATACCGGTACGGGTCGCCACGCAGCGGGCCAGTTCAGGCTGGGCGGGCGGCCGGTCGCACCAGTAGATACGGTAGCCGAACAGCATCTCGCTGCCGGGCTTGACCGGCTCGTCGGGATTCCAGAAGGCGACGATATTGTCGAAGGTTTCATCGAGCGTGGGGATCTCGATCAGCTGGACCGAGCCCTTGCCCCAGTCGGACTTGGGTTCGATCCAGACCGAGGGCCGGCGATCGTAAAAGACCCCGTCGTCCTGATAATGATCGAAATTGCGGTCTCGCTGGAGCAGGCCGAAGCCACGCGGATTCTCGTCTGCATAGGCGTTGAAGCGTAACTGCGGCGGGTTGACCAAGGGTCGCCACAGCCACTCGCCGTTGCCGGTGTGCATCGATAGGCCATCCGCGTCATGGATCTCCGTGCGCCAGTCCCAGTTGGCCTGCTGGTCGTTCTCGCCGACCATGTACATGCTGGTCAGCGGGGCGACACCGAGGCGTTCGATCGGCTTGCGGGGATAGAGCGCCGAGTCGATATCCATGACCACGCCCTCGTTGACGGTGATCGTGAAACGGTAGGCACCGGTGACGCTATCGGACTCAAGCAGCGCATAGACGTGGACGACATCGCTCTGGTCGGCGGGCTGCTCGAGCCAGAAACGCGTGAAATCGGGGAACTCCTCGGGCCTGCCGAGCCCGGTATCGATCGCCAGGCCGCGGGCCGACATGCCGTACTGCATGGAGTTGCTGACGGCGCGAAAATAACTGGCGCCGAGGAAGGCCATCATGTCGCGTTGCCAGTCGCTCTTGTGGAACAACCGGAAGCCGGCGAAGCCCAGATCCTCGGGCAGTTTCTCGCCATCGATACCCGACTTGCCGTAGTTGAACAACGATGGATCGTAGGCGATTTCCCGGGCTTGGCCATTGACGATCTCGTAGATCTTGACCGGCTTCTTGAAGTAAAGCCCCAGATGAAAGAGCTCCGCACGGTAGTGAGACTGCCCGTTATCGCCCCAGATATCGTGATCTTTGCTGAAATTGATCGCCTGATATTCGTCCCAGCTCATGTTCTGAAGCTCGGGCGGCAGGTTGGGCTTGGCGCCTTCGCTGGCCTGGTTCGAGATGTGCCGGGCCAGGCCCTTGAGCCAGGCAAAGCTGAACGATTCGCTGGGGCCGATGGTCTTGGCGGAGCCGTCGACGGCGGCGAGGACCGTGGAGATAGGCAGGAAGGCGCTGCCCAGGACGCTGGTGGCCTTCAAGAAATCACGTCGGTTCATCGTGCTCTTCCCTGGAACGAGTTGGGTCATGCACCGCATCTACGGTGCGCATATAACGGTCCGGAGCTAGGACCTTGAAATCGGACGATAGTGCCCAGAAGCGCCCTGCTAACGAACCCCTATTAACGACCAACGTATAATGCCGGTAATGCATGGCGCGGGCTACCCATGCCATGCATACCGACACCGCCGTGGCTTTACAGGCGCAGGGTGATGCCCCCCTCGATATAGCGATCCTGGGTATTGTAGCCATCGACCAATTGATAACGCTTGTCTAGCGCATTCTCGAGCTTGGCGGAAAGCTCGATCATCGGCGTTACCTGCCAGGCGGTGCGCAGATCGAGCCGGCCATAGCCGCCCACCTCGGCTCCGCCGTAGGAGGTGCGCTCGCTGAAGGCCAGCAGGGTCGACCCGACCCGCCAGGCGTCGGTGAGCTGGTAGTCGACATCCAGGCGGGCGAAACGCTCGGCGCGGCTGAGCAGGCGATCGCCACGGCCGATACCCGCGTACTCGTCGGACCAACGCCGCACCTCGGGGTCCTGGAAAGTGACGGCGAGCTGCGTGCTCAGCCGCTCGCCCTGCCAGCCGCCGGTCAGTTCGATACCGCGGATGCGCGCTTCGTCGACGTTGCGATAGCTGGCGTCGGGAAAGCTGCCGGTGTAGACGATCAGGTCGTCGATACGATTGTCGAAGGCGGTGACGCGCGCGTTCCAGGCGAGATCGTCATAGGCCCAGTAGGCCTCGAGGTTCTTGGAGGTCTCTGCGTCCAGATCGGGGTTGGGGCTGAACGTGCCATAGAGATCGCTCAGGTTGGGCGCCTTGAAGGCGCTGCCGTAGCTGGTCCCGAGCCGCTGGGTTGCGGTCAACTGATAGGCATAACCCAGGCTGCCGGTGGTCTCGTCGCCGAACAGCGAGTCGTCGTCGTAGCGCAGCGACGCCGACAACTCGTGAGCACCATATTGACGCTGTACCAGGCCATAGACGCCGAGGTTCTCGCGACTGTCGCGCTGATATTCGGCGCCGGCACGGTTGGCGAAATCGATGCTTTCATGGCGATAGTCGATGCCCAGCACGTCGACGCCGTTTGCCTGGCTGAAGCGATGCTGGAGCCCGAGCTCGTCGCGGTGGGTTTCGGTCAGGCTCTGTCGCTCGCCCGCATAGCGCTCCTCACGCTGTTCGTCGAAATGCCCGGCGCTGACGACCATGTCCCAGTCGCTGGCGAGTGCCACGTCGAGCTGGCCGGAAAAGGATTGAAGGTAGCCGGTGGAGACGCAGTCCGCCGACACCGGGGCCAGGAAATCGCCGCTGCGATAGCAGCCGTCATAATCGGCCTCGACATTCTCGCGCAGGGCAGTCAGTGACAGTCGAGCTTCGGCGTCGAGACGTTGCGAGAAACCCAGCTGCGCGCCTTCGCGCTCGAAGCCGTCACGCTCGCCGCTGGCGTCGCCGCGCGTGGCATTGAAGCCCTCGCCATTGCGATTAAACAGCGTGGCATCGAGCCGGGTGTCGGCGTCGCCGATGGCGAGGCGGGCATTCTGGCGGTAGGTGTCGTCGCTGCCGACGCGCGCACTCAGGCTGGCCTGAGTGCCGCTGGCCTGGGCGTCGCGGGTGAATATCTGGATGACGCCGCCGATGGCGTCCGCCCCATAGGCGGCGGCTCTCGGCCCACGCACGATCTCGATGCGCTCGATGGCCGCTGGCGGCAGAAATTCCAGGCTGGCGCCACCGCTGGTCGCCGAGTTGATGCGTACCCCGTCGACGAGAATCAGGGTGTGGTCGGATTCGCTGCCGCGCAGGAACAGGCTCGACTGGGCGCCCGGGGCGCCGTTCTGAGTCAGCTCGATCCCGGCCCGCCCCTGCAGCAGTTCGACCACCGAGCTGGCCTGAAGCCGTTCGATCTCCGCGCGTTCGATGACGGTGGTGCTGGCCATCACGTCGGCTTGCGATTGTGGCAGGCGATTGGCCGTCACCTGGACGGTGTTTAGACGCTGCTCGGCCTGCGCCGTGTTGATCAACGAGCTGGCGGTTGCCAATCCGACAGCCAGCCAGAGCGGGTGTTTCTTCGGGTGTTTCTTATAGTGCATGGAATGATCCTCAAGCGCGCAAAGCAAATACGCGATGAGGAGGACACAGGGTGACGACAGCCCGGTAAGGGCCGCGACGCGATCGCTCGCAAGAGGGAGATGGACCACGCACGCCGGTCGTCACTGGCGAAGCCCTCCGCATCAGCCAGTGAAGAGACGCAGGCCGGTCTCCGGACTGACGCGCGCGAGGCGATTGGCCAGACGGCTTGCGTCTGTTGCCTCGCATCGATAACGCCTTCCCACCCATACGGGCAGTGGCTTGATGGGCTGTGGGCCGAGCCGGCGTTGCCGGTCATTCCGCAGGATCCGTCATCGATGGAACGCGAACACCGTTGCGGGGGCAGCGCGGGGGTTTCACCCGCTTCCCGAGCACCTGTGTCTCGACGGTGGAGGATTCTGCGGGCGGGGTACGGGCAAGTCAACGCTGGCTGGCGTCCAGCACCCTTGGCGGGTGATGTCACTTCAAGCAAAAAGCCCGGTCGTCCCTGACCGGGCATCGCGCTGTGCATCCTTGCTGTCCCGTTGGGCTTATCCATGCTCAACGCAATAACAATGGCACAGTCAAGAAATATTGCTTTTAACGTGGGTTAATTATGAGCAAAAAAGCCGATAACTTGCTAAGCCAATCAGTGGCCGGCGCTGACGGCCCCGGCCTGGTCTGGGTCGAGCCGCAGCGGGTCGTCGCTGATCGCGCCCTCGACGCCCCAGTCACGCAGTCGGTGATAGACGTCGCGATCGTTGACGGTGTAGCACAGCAAGCGATAAGGACTGGCAGCGATATCCCGTGCGAGCGACGGCTTCAGGCGTCGCCAATCGACGTGCAGGCTGTAGGCGTCGAGCGCCTCGGCCTGCGCCACCCAGTTGCGCGGTGGTCGGTCGTAGAGCAGGCCCAGGCGCAGCCGTTGTGCATTCGGTTGCATGCGTCGCAGGGCTCGCAACGAGCGGATATCGAACGACGAGACGATCAGCCGCTCGGCGGGCAGGCGTTGCAGCGTCGGGGGCAGGGCGGCATCGACCAGCGCCTCGGCATCGCGCCCGCGTCCAACCTTGATCTCCAGGTTGAGCCCCAGGCCGAGGCGCTCGATCAGCGCCAGCATTTCGTCGAGTGTGGCCATACCCTCGCCGGCGAACGCCGGCGAGAACCAGCGGCCGGCGTCGAGCCGCCGGGCCGAAGCCAGGTCGATCCGGCTCAGGCGCCCGCCGACCCCGGCGCAGCGTCGCAAGCCGCTGTCGTGCCAGATCACCGGCGTGCCGTCGCCGAGCAACTGGACATCGAGCTCGACCCAGTGGCAACCGGCATCGTAGGCCGCCTGCACCGCGGCCAGGGTGTTCTCGGGCGCGTGCGCCGATAGTCCGCGATGAGCGATCAGCGCCGGTGGGGCGTCGTGATGCGCGCCGGGGCTCGCCTCGCCGCGCGAAGAGACAGGCATGTTGGGTAGACTAACGGTCATGGCAGGCGCCCTCCGATATAGCGTCCGTCGTTCGGCCGCTGCCTGTGCCTTCTGTGCCTCGAGCGGCCGGCGGCAGGGCAGCCATAGCGTATCACCTTCTCCTCTCGACGGGTGGCGGCGAGACACGGTTGCTGAAGGCGATCCCCGCCATTGTGGAACGGGTATCTTGCCGTCGCGTGACCGCGCCGCGCGCGAGTAAAAGCGGCGAAAGTCGTGACGACGATGTGCTAGTCTGCGACGCCGATATCAAGGGGTTGATGAGCGGAGAAACCATGAAAGTAGTCAATGTGAAGAACGCGGTGCAGCGCGAGGCCTGCCTGGCGCGGCTATGCGTTGAGGTCTTCGGCCACGAGGCGGGCATCGCGCCGCTGGCGAGCTTCGCCGGTACCCTGGGAATCCTGATGCACCAGGAAGCCGCCCAGGTGCTGGCGCTGACCGATCGCGACGGCCGGCCGGTGGCGCTGGCGCTGCTGGTGCTCGATGCCGGGGGCCGCAGCATGGAATTGGCGATGCTGCAAAGCCTGCCCAGCGACAGCGTCATCCAACCCGCCGAGGCACTGGTCAGCGAGCTGGCGCAAAAGGCGCCGTTGCGGGTCAACGCCGGCGACGCCGATCAGGAGGCGATGTTCACGCGCTGCGGGATCGAGCGCTGGTTCGACGAGCCGCGCGGTCTGCGCGTCGGTCTCGGTCCCAAGCACCCGGCCTCGGGGCTCGACGATCTGCCGCAGAGCCTGGGCTTCGATCAGGGCGCGATCGTTCAATCGTTCAAGCAGGATCGCGAGGTGTTCGAAGGCTACAAGCAGCGCTTCGTCACCGGACTCGAGAACTTTCCCGAAAGGCTGTAGAGGCCGCCAGTGAGGCGATTCTGGCCTTGCCCGCCGTGCACTTGTAAGGTGAGGCGATCCCATCGAGCGATAAAGGAAGCGTTGCGTCATGGCCAAGCGAATCCAGTTTTCCCGCACTGGCGGCCCCGAAGTCCTGGAATACGTCGATAGCGATCCCGGCGAGCCCCGGGCCGGCGAGGTACGGGTCAAGAATCATGCGGTGGGCCTCAACTTCATCGATATCTACTTTCGCACCGGACTCTATCCGGCACCGAGCCTGCCTTCCGGGCTGGGTACCGAGAGCGCGGGCGTCGTCGACGCCATCGGCGAGGGCGTCGCCCACCTCAAGCCCGGCGATCGCGTCGCCTACGCGCAGGGGCCGCTGGGCGCCTATGCCGAGCTGCATGTGCTGCCGGCCGACAAGGTCGTAGTGCTGCCCGACTCCATCGACTTCGAGACCGCGGCGGCAACGATGCTCAAGGGGCTGACGACCCAGTATCTGTTGCGCCAGACCCATCGCGTCGAGCAGGGCGAGACGATTCTGTTCCATGCCGCCGCCGGCGGGGTCGGATCGATCGCCTGTCAGTGGGCACGGGCGCTGGGCGTCAAGCTGATCGGCACCGTCAGCTCGGCGGAAAAGGCCGAGCTGGCGATCAAGAACGGCGCCTGGGCGACCATCGACTATACCCGCGAGAACGTCGTCGAGCGGGTGCGCGAGCTGACCGACGGGGCGATGGTGCCGGTGGTCTACGATTCGGTCGGCAAGGATACCTGGGAAACCTCGCTCGACTGCCTGCAGAAGCGTGGCCTGATGGTCAGTTTCGGCAACTCCTCGGGGGCGGTCGAGGGCATCAACATCGGCATCCTCAACCAGAAAGGCTCGCTGTTCGCCACACGGCCGAGCCTCAACGGCTACGCCGACACCCGCGAGCGCTTCGAGGCGATGTGCCGGGATCTGTTCGAGGTGCTGGCAAGCGGCCAGGTGAAGGTCGATATCGCGCAACGCTTCCCGCTGGAAAAGGCCGGCGAGGCCCAGCAGGCTCTGGCCTCGCGCCAGACCACCGGCTCGACCGTGCTGCTGCCGTGATGGCGATCGTGAGGCGTGGCTTGGCGTCACGACCACCCGCGGACATGCGCCGGCGGCCCGGCTGGGCCTTGCTGGGACTCTCCTTGTCCTGTCTATTGGCCGGTTGCGCCGGCCAGGCGCCGTCGCCAGGCGGGAGCGGCGAGAGCATCGGGCAGACCCAGCAGGGCGTGGCGGCCTACTATGCCAGCGCCTATCAGGGCCGGCGTACCGCCAGCGGCGAGCGCTTCGATGCAGCGGCGTTGACGGCGGCGCACCGTAGCCTGGCGTTCGGTACCCGCGTGCGGGTCACCAACCTCGCCAATCAGCGCCAGGTCACGGTGCGCGTCAACGACCGGGGGCCGTACACCGAAGGACGCATCATCGATCTGTCACGGCGGGCCGCCGAGCGCTTGGCAATGATCGACAGCGGCACCGCGCCGGTGCGTATCGAGGTGGTGCGCTAGCGGCAAGCCGCCATCCGGCCTCGCTGAGCGCTTCACAACCCAACGCCCCGGCCAATTGGCCGGGGCGTTGGGTTGAGCCGATTGTGCGAGCCGCGCGCTTAACCGGCCGCGTGCCAGACCACCTTGTCCTTCTCGGTGGCGAAGGCGTCGAAGGCGAAGTCGTCGACGGTCAGCATTTCCAGCACCTCCCGCTCATAGGCGCGCATGAAGGCGGCGTCTTCATCGTTGACCAGGCCTGCCTCCACGGCTGCTTCGAGGCGTTGTTCGGGATGCAGCGCCTCGGCGGGCAGATCGCCCTTGGCGTAGGCCTTGCCGATTGCCCGGTACAGAGGCTCGGCACGCGGGTAGTCGGCGAGCAGCGCGTTGTAGCGGGCCAGCGGGTTGTCCTGCTCCTCTTCCTGCTGGGTGCTCCAGGTGTTGGCGATCAGCTTGGCGCGCAGCGGAGTGGCGGTGGAGATCGCCTGGGCGATTTCCCGGGTCAGCGCATCGTCGGGCTTGCGCCACTTGCGGCCCAGCGGCAGCACGATCACCGCCAGTGCCTTCGCCAGCCCGCGGTTGGGCAGGTTGTCGAAGAGTTCGACGAAGGCCTGCTCGGCACGGTAGAGCAGCGTGCGACAGCTGTAGTGGAACAGCGCCGCCTCGTGCTCGACGTTGTCGTCCTCGTGCCACTGCTTGATCAGCATCGATGCCAGGTACAGGTTGGACAATACATCGCCGAGGCGTGCCGAGAGCATCTCGCGTTTCTTGAGGCTCGACCCCAGGCTGGCCATGGCGGCATCGGCGCACAGCCCGAAGCCGGCCGACAGGCGCACGATGTCGCGCGCATAGGGCGTGGCGACCTCGTCGAAAGGCACGCTCGGTCGCGACAGGCCCAGACCTTGCGTCAGGGCGCGGGCGGCGTTGCCGAAGATCAGCCCGGCGTGGCGGAAGAACGCGCGGTCGAAGGCTCGCTGATCGTCGTTGTCCTTGGCCGCGAGTTCCTCGAGCACGTAGGGATGGCAACGGATCGCCCCCTGGCCGAAGATCATCAGGTTGCGGGTCATGATGTTGGCGCCCTCGACGGTGATCGACACCGGCACCGCGCTCCAGCCCAGCCCCAGATAGTTGCGTGGCCCGAGAGTCACCGCCTTGCCGCCATGCACGTCCATGGCGTCGCCGAGGATGCTGCGCTGGAACTCGGTGAGCTGGCTCTTGAGGATTGCCGAGGGCACGGAGGGCTTGACGCCGTGATCGATCAGGTTGGCGGTCTGCATCACCGCCGCCTGGGCGATGTAGGCATGCGCGGTGAGTCGCGCCAGCGGTTCCTGCACGCCTTCCATCTCGGCGACCGGAACGTTGAACTGTCGGCGGATGCGGGTGAAGCCGCCCGACCAGCCGGCCGCATAGCGACCCACGCCGGCCGCGCCCGAGGGTAGGGTAATGCAGCGGCCCACCGACAGGCACTCGACCAGCATGCGCCAGCCGTGGCCGGCCATTTCGGGGCCGCCGATGATGTAGTCGAGCGGGATGAACACATCCTTGCCGATGATCGGTCCGTTCATGAACGGGCTGCCGATCGGATGGTGGCGGCGACCGATCTCCATCCCGGGGGTGTCGCGGGGGATCAGCGCGCAGGTGATCCCCAGGTCGCTCTCGTCGCCGAGCAGCTTGTCTGGGTCGAACATGCGAAATGCCAGCCCGACCACGGTGGCGATCGGCGCGAGGGTGATCCAGCGCTTCTCGAAAGTCAGCTTGAGACCCAGCACCTCTTCGCCATTGTGCGTGCCGTGGCACACCACCCCGACATCGGGCAGCGAGGTGGCGTCGGAGCCGGCACGTGGCCCGGTCAGGCCGAAGCAGGGGATATCGCGACCGTCGGCCAGCCGCGGTAGATAATGGTCCTTCTGTTCTTCGGTGCCGTACTTGAGCAGCAGCTCGCCCGGCCCCAACGAGTTGGGGACGCCGACCGAGATCATCAGCGTCTCGTTGACCACCAGCTTCTGCAGCACCGCCGACTGCGCCTTGGCCGAGAAGCCCAGCCCGCCGTACTGCTTGGGAATGATCATGCCGAAGAAGCCTTCCTGGCGCAGATAGTTCCACAGTGCCTCGGGCAGGTCGGCGCGCTCGCGGGCGATCTCCCAGCTGTTGCACATTCCGGCCGCCACCGAGCACTGGTGCTCGAGGAAATTGCGTTCCTCGTCGCTGAGGCCGTCGTTGCGATAGGCGAGCAGGCGCTGCCACTGCGGACGCCCCGAGAACAGCTCGCCATCCCAGGAAACGGTGCCGGCCTCGAGCGCCGAGCGTTCGGTGTCGGAGACCTTGGGTGCGGCTTTCTTGAAGGCCGCGAAGATGCGTGGCGTGAGCCAGGCCCGGCGCAATGCCGGTAACCCACAGGCGGCGATCGCCGCGCCGCTGAGCAGCAGGACGACGCCGGTTATCTCCGCGTCGGCCAGCAGGCCGGCCAGGCCGAGTATGCCGAGCACGGCGACGGCGGCCAGGGCACCGGCTTCGCGTTGCATGACGATGATCAGGCCGACGACGGCCAGAACGATAAGCAGGGTTTCGATCATGTAGGATCTCCGGGGCATGCAGCAATGAGCTGGCGGAACTGCATTCGAACAGATGTTTGAATTCGCTCAGACTAGAGTATTTGCCGTCGCCTGCCTAGTCCCGGCGGCTCCGGTACATGCTTGGAGGTACATAAAAAAGCCCCGCAGAGCGGGGCGCAAGGGGAAAGCGTCGTCGCCGTTCAGGCGTGGCGCTTGGGCGTGCCGCGGGCCGGTGTGTCGCCGGCGATGAAGTAGGGTACCTCGGCCTTGGCCAGCGGCTCCCGACCGCGGACCTTGTCGGCCATCTTCTCGGCGATCATGATCGTCGGCGCATTGAGGTTGCCGGTGGTGATCAGCGGCATGATCGAGGCGTCGATCACGCGCAGCCCTTCGAGGCCGTGAACGCGTCCGGCGCCGTCGACGACCGCCATGTCGTCATAGCCCATCTTGCAGGAACCGGCCGGATGATAGGCGGTCTCGGCGTGCTGGCGGACGAATTCGTCGAGTTCGGCGTCGCTCTGCACGTCGGGTCCGGGCGAGATCTCGCGGCCGCGGTACTCATCCATCGCCGGCTGGTCGATAATCTCGCGGGTGATGCGGATGGCGTCGCGGAACTCCTCCCAGTCCTTGTCATGACACATGTAGTTGAACAGGATGCTGGGCGCTGCCTGAGGGGCGCGCGAGGTCAGGCGAATCCGCCCGCGACTCATCGAGCGCATCGAGCCGACGTGGGCCTGGAAGCCATGGGCCTGGACCGCGCTCTTGCCGTTGTAGCTGATGGCGATCGGCAGGAAGTGGTATTGCAGGTTGGGCCACTCCTCGCCGTCGTTGGTGCGAATGAAGCCGGCCGCCTCGAACTGGTTGCTGGCGCCGATGCCGGTGCCGTTGAACAGCCATTCGGCGCCGATCTTGGGCTGGTTGTACCACTTGAGCGCCGGATACAGCGAAATCGGCTTTTTGCATTCGTACTGAATGTACATCTCCAGATGATCCTGAAGATTCTCGCCGACTCCGGGCAGTTCGTGGACCAGCGGGATGTCGAATTCCTTGAGATGGACGGGATTGCCGACCCCGGAGCGCAGCAGGATCTGCGGCGAGGCGATGGCGCCGCCGCACAACAGTACCTCGCGCCGCGCACGAACCTCGTGGGCCTCGCCCTTGCGGGAATAGCTTACGCCCACCGCACGCTTGCCCTCGAACAGGATGCGATCGGTCAGCGCATGGGTTTCGATGGCCAGGTTGTCGCGCTGCTTGGCGATGTCCAGATAGCCCCGCGCCGTGGAGGCCCGACGCCCATTGGGCGTGGTGGTGCGATCCATCGGGCCGAAGCCTTCCTGCTGGTAGCCGTTGACGTCCTCGGTCGCCGGATAGCCGGCCTCGATACCGGCCTGGATGAAGGCGCCGTAGAGCTCGTTGTTACCCTGCTTGGGAGTGGCCACCGAGACCGGGCCATCGCCGCCATGATAGTCGTTGGGGCCGATATCGCGGGTCTCGGCGCGCTTGAAATAGGGCAGGCACTCGAGATAGTTCCAGTCCTCGAGTCCGGGTGTCTTGGCCCAGCTGTCGTAGTCCAGCGCATTGCCGCGCAGATAGCACATGCCGTTGATCAACGACGAGCCGCCCAGCCCCTTGCCGCGTCCGCACTCCATGCGACGATCGTTCATGTAGGGCTCGGGATCGGTTTCGAAGGCCCAGTTGTAGCGCTTGCCCTGTAGCGGATAGGCGAGCGCCGCCGGCATCTGGGTGCGAAAATCGAAACGGTAATCCGGGCCGCCGGCCTCGAGTAGCAGCACCTGGACATCGCGATCCTCGGTGAGCCGGGTGGCCAGCACATTACCGGCCGAACCGGCGCCGATGATGATGTAGTCGTATTCGCGAGCCTGCGTCATGAACGGCCCTCCTTTGATGTTTCAGCGTGACGCGGTGAGCAGCCGGGGCCGGACCTCGCGGCCCGGCCCCACGCGGCGGGGCCTTAGAAGACGGCCGGGAAGGGGCCCATCTCGATCTGCACGGATTTGATCTGGGTGTACTGATCGAGCGAGGAAAGGCCATTCTCGCGACCGATGCCCGATTCCTTGTAACCACCGACCGGCATCTCGGCGGGGGAGTCGCCCCAGGTGTTGATCCAGCAGATGCCCGCCTCGAGCCGATGGATGACCCTATGGGCACGATTGAGGCGCTCGGTGAACAGGCCGGCCGCCAGCCCGTAAGGGGTGTCGTTGGCGCGACGTACCACCTCGTCCTCGTCGTCGAATGCCAGAATCGCCATTACCGGGCCGAAGATCTCCTCGCGGACGATCTGCATGTCGTCGCGGCAATCGGTGAACACCGTCGGGGCGGCCCAGGCGCCCTTGGCGTAGTCGTCGTGCACCCAGCGCTCGCCGCCGATGAGCAGGCGGGCGCCTTCCTGCTTGCCGATCTCGAGATAGCCGATCACCTTCTCGAGATGGTCGAAGCTGACCAGCGGGCCGAAGTTGCTGGTCGCGTCCAGCGGATCGCCGGCCTTGATGCGCTTGACCCGCTCGAGAATCTTGGCCTCGAAGGCGCTCTTGACCGAGCGATGGACGAACACCCGGGTGCCGTTGGTGCAGACCTGACCGCTGGAGTAGAAGTTGGCCATCATCGCGGCGTCGGCGGCGCGATCCAGATCGGCATCGTCGAAGACGATCAGCGGCGACTTGCCGCCGAGCTCCATGGTCACTTCCTTGAGCGTCGAGCCGGCGGCGGCGGCCATGACCTTCTTGCCGGTGCCGGCTTCGCCGGTGAAGGTGATCTTGTCGATATCGGCATGATTGGTCAGCATCTCGCCAACACGGCCGTCGCCGTGGACGATGTTGAAGACGCCATCCGGCAGGCCGGCTTCGGTGAGAATCTCGGCCAGCTTCATGGTGCTCAGCGGAGTGACCTCGCTGGGCTTGAAGACCACCGCATTGCCGGCGGCCAGCGCCGGAGCGCTCTTCCAGCAGGCGATCTGGATCGGGTAGTTCCAGGCGCCGATGGCGCCGATCACGCCCAGCGGCTCGCGACGGGTATAGACGAAGGAGTCCTGGCGCAGCGGGATCTGCCGGCCTTCTATGGCCGGAGCGAGGCCGGCGTAATATTCCAGTGAATCGGCACCGGTGACGATGTCGACGCTGGTGGTTTCGCTGATCGGCTTGCCGGTGTCCAGCGTTTCCAGATGCGCCAGTTCGTCGTTGCGCTCGCGCAGCAGGGCGACGGCGCGATGCAGGATGCGGCTGCGCTCGAGGCCGGTCATCGCCGCCCACACCTTCTGCCCTTCGCGGGCCGAGGCGACGGCGCTGTCGACGTCTGCCTGCGAGGCCTGCTGGATGCTCGCCAGCACCTCGCCATTGGCGGGATTGATGGTGTCGAAGGTCTCACCGGAAGTGGCGTCCACCCGGCGTCCGCCGATGTAGAGTTGCTGTGTCTGCAGTGATGCCATGAAATTCTCCCTAGGTGCGTTTGAACGGGCTCGAGCGAGTCGCCGGTCAGGCGAAGCACTCCCCTTGGGCCAACTGTTCGTCCAGATAGTCATAGGCCAGGCGACGTGCCCGGTCGACGTCGAGGCCCTCCGGAGCCAGCGCGCCGCGTAGCCACAGGCCGTCGATCATCGCAGCCAGCCCGCGGGCGGCGCGGCGTGCGTCCTGTTTGCTCAGGCAACGGCGAAACTGGCTGCACAAGTTGGAGTACAGGCGCCGGTCGTTGACCCGTTGCAAGCGTTGCAAGTCGTGCTGATGCATGCTCGATGCCCAGAATGCCAGCCAGGTTTTCATCACCGATTGGTTGACCTGGCTGCGATCGAAGTTGCCGTCGATGATGGCGCGGATGTGCGCTTCCGGCGTGTCCTCGTCGACGTTGGCGCGGCGTTCGGCCACGGCGCTGCCCAGATCGTTGAGGATCTGGCGCATGGTGGACTCGAGCAGGCCGTCCTTGCCACCGAAGTAGTGGCTGATGATACCGGCCGAGACCCCTGCATGCTTGGCGATGCGGGCAACGGTGGCATCGGCCAGGCCGACCTCGTCGATCGCACTCATGGTCGCCTTGATCAGTTGCTGGCGGCGGATCGGCTGCATTCCGACTTTGGGCACCGGGCACTTCTCCTCTGCTGGCTCGCCCCGGGCTGAGCGGTGATCGTTGAAAGGGTCATCCTCGGCTCTACGCCCTGGTAGAGTATAGTCTGCAATGTTTTTATTGAACGTTCAATCAATAAAAATATATTGTATAGTGGAATGCGAAGTCGAGTATCGCATAATTCAGCGTTATTGGACCGCCTGTTGCCGTCCTGGCTGCAGGCGCTACACGCAGGAGACAGTCAATGCACGACAAGACCTCAATCAAATTGATCGCCGGTGGCCTACTGGCCGTTGCCTCTCCCTTGACCCTGGCGGCCGTACCCGACAGCTGCCAGAGCGTCCATTTCGCCGAGGTGGGCTGGACCGACATCACCGCGACCACGGCATTGACCACCGAGGTGCTGGAAGGGCTGGGTTACGAGGCCAAGAGCGATACGGTCTCGGTGCCGATCGCCTATTCGGGCATGAAGAGCGGCGACTTCGATGTCTTTCTCGGCAACTGGATGCCGTCGATGGCATCGATCAGCGACCCCTACATCGACAAGGGCGAAGTCGATCGCGTGGCGGCCAACCTCGAGGGCGCCAAGTACACGCTGGCGGTGCCGCAGTACGTACACGACGCCGGGGTGACCTCGGTGGCCGATCTCGATGAACACGCCGACAAGTTCGGCAAGCGTCTCTACGGCATCGAGGCCGGCAACGACGGCAACATGATCATCCAGGACATGATCGACGACGACGCCTTCGGCCTCGGCGACTGGCAGCTCAAGGATTCCTCCGAGGCGGGGATGCTCGCCGAGCTCAAGGCCAAGACCACCAGCGACGAGTGGATGGTCTTCCTGGGCTGGGAGCCGCACCCGATGAATACCAACTTCGACATGGCCTACCTGAAAGGCGCCGACGATTATTTCGGTCCCGACCTGGGCGGCGCGACGGTCTACACCAATACTCGCGGCGGCTACGTGGAAGAGTGCCCCAACGTGGGCCAACTGCTCGAGAACCTGACCTTCACGCTGGATATGGAAAACCAGATCATGGGGGCGATCATGGACGACGGCAAGCAGCCTTCGGTGGCGGCGCGCAGCTGGCTCCAGGATAACCCGCAGGTGCTCGATGGCTGGCTCGAGGGCGTGACCACCGTCGATGGTGAAGAGGGCCTTCCGGCAGTCAAGCAGGCGCTGGACATCGGCGAGTAAGGCAAGCGGCCCGGGACTTGTCACGCCGGCGGCTCGCATGCATAATTCGCCCCCGCTGGCGAATATCGCGATCTGTCGCGATGGCGCCCGAGGCGGTTGGCTACGTAGCTCAGCTGGTTAGAGCACATCACTCATAATGATGGGGTCCCCTGTTCGAATCAGGGCGTAGCCACCA